>JACPRK010000184.1 GCA_016190005.1 Candidatus Wallbacteria bacterium
ACAGGGAACAGAAAACAGGCAACAGGGAACGGAAAAACCCTGTCCTGGTCAAGTCATTTCCCATTGCCTGTTCCCGGTCCCCGGTTGCCTGTTCCCTGTTCGTTTTTCCGAGGACTCCCGGGCGGATCGTAATTCTCCGACACGCTCCTAGTCTCGAGGCTCCGAAAAGCTGCAGAAAAACGGGGGGCAGGGGGCGTGGGGGCGAAGCTCCCACTTGGAGAGCTCAGTACAAAATGCGACTCAGGCCATGGGCGACGCCTCGGCCTCTGCCTTCTCGAGGTGCCGGACCCAGGCCGGGGGGAGATAGCAGCAGAGGGGTTCGGCTTCCATGAGGTTGTGGGTGGTGGCGTAGGCTCGTGCTCTGGAGCCGCCGCAGACGTTGCGGAACTCGCACATACCGCACTTGCCGAGGAGCTGGTCGTAGTCCCGCAGCCGCTTGAAGAGGGGGTCTTCACGGTACGTGGCGACGAGTGAGCGGTGCCGCACGTTGCCGGCCGACAGCGGGAGGAAGCCGGAGGGGTAGATGTCTCCGGTGTGGGAGACGAACACCAGGCCGTTGCCGTCGTTGACGGCGCGAGGTGCGCGCGCGATGCCGTCGGGCCGGGCCGCGTCTTCGCCTCGCAGAGATCCTAGGGGCGGCTGCAGTTGTGGCGCCTGGCCCCCGGCGCGGGATTCTCGTACGCGCTGCTGCAGCACGAACCTGCGGTAGTGGGGGGCCGCGGTCGACTTGATGTCGAAGGGCGCGTACTTCGCCCACTCATACATCTTGGCGAAGACGCGTTCGAAGTCGAGGGCGTTGACCTGCTGGTCGACCGAGTCGACGCCGCCGGAAAGCGCCTCGTCGGCCGCGTCCTTTGGTTTGCTCCTGCCGATCGGGACGAGGAAGAAGACCGACCAGAGCGAAACGCCCAGGCTCTGGACCAGGTCGAAGATGGCGTCGAGGTCGCCCAGGGTGTGGCGGGAAACGGTCGTGTTGACCTGCGTGGAGAGGCCGATCTGGCGCGCTTGCTCCAGCATCTTGACGGACCAGTAGAAGCTCCCCGGGACCTGGCGGAATGCGTCGTGTCTGCTGGCCGAGCTTCCGTCGAGGCTGACGGCCAGCCGCTTCAGGCCGCTGTCCTTGGCGTGAGCGATGGCCGCGGGGGTCATCAACGGGGTTCCGGACGGCGTCATGGTCATCCGGAGACCCAGATCGGCGCCATGACGGATGACGCCGAAAATGTCGGGCCGCTTGAGCGGGTCGCCGCCGGTGAGGACGACGACGGGCTCCCCGAACCTGGCGATCTCCTCCATCAGCAGGATCGCCTCGACGGTCGACAGCTCGTTGGGGTTGCGGAAGGGCTGGGCCTCGGCGCGGCAATGCACGCACGCCAGATCGCAGGCGCGGGTGGTCTCCCAGATGACGAGGTATGGGCAGCGATTGAAGTCTGCGGCGTAACGTTCGTGTCCAGGTTGACCGGGCAAGGGTGTGGGCATTGGACTCTCCTGTCGGAGGAGGCGTGCCGCAAGTTACGGACCAGCCATGAAAATCAGCGACGGCCGGCGGCAAATGCGGCGGCACCGGCTCTTCCTACCCGCTTTCCAGGGGTGACGGTCTGGTTCAGGGGCCGGCGGGAACTCGAGCGGCGTCGACGACGGCCCGGGCGGTCCGCTGAGCCAGTGCGACCACATCGGACCGGGACAGCTTGACCGCTCCGGCGCGGCTGCCGCCGATCAGGCGGCTCAGTAGTCCCACGATCATGAGCACGACGGCGAAGGGGTCCGAGACTCGGACGGATTCCTGTTCGGCCAGGGTGCGGAGCACGGAAAGGAAGTGTTCGCGGGGAAGCCGGACCTGGGGGCCCGCACGGAGGCCTGCGGTCTCGTGAAGCTCCAGGATCAGCCGGAAGCTCTCCGCTTCTCGGAAGCCGAAGTCGAGGAAGCCCGCCACGAGGCCGTCGAGCTGTTCCCAGGCACCTCGGGTCTCATCCAGGCTATGCGCCAGCCAGCCGTGCAGACGAGAGGCTTCGTAGGAGAACAGCTCGGCGATCAGCGCTTCCTTCGAATCGAAATGGCGGTAGAGCGCGCCCTCCGTCACGCCCACTTCACGGGCCAGATCCCGCATCGACGTTGCCTTGACACCCGTTGCGGAGACGAGTCGCTTGGCGGCCGCGAGGATGGAATCCCGGCGCGAGGCTCCGGACTGGGTGCGGCGTCTGGGGGGCGTCATGAGAGGCTGGAAAAGGTCACGTGCGTCGAGGACGGGGCGGGTCACCGATTACCGCAAGGCCTATGCCGGATGCGATTCGGGATCAGGGAAGTCTTGCTACGCGGACCTCCTCGGCGGAGTTGGACCAGGCGATCCAGGCGTCGCCGGGTGGGCCCGCGACGACGCAGGCGTGAACGGACGATTTCCCCATTGTGTCGAGAGCGCGCGGCTTGGTCCAGTTGCGGCCTCCGTCGCGGCTGGTGACCCAGACCAGCTCCTCGCGGTAGCTGACCCACCAGACGCACCAGACTCGGTTGTCCCAGGCGGTCACCACCGATCGGCCGTCTTTGCAGTAGGGATAGAGCAAGGGGCCGTGCTGACGGAATTGCGTTCCTCCGTCGGTGCTCAGAGCCAGAACAAGCGGTTTTGCCGCCACCCGGTCTTCCGCCCAGAACAGGTAAAGGAGCTGCCCGGCGACCGCTGCTGCGGCGGAGTGGCGATCGAAGCCGGCGGATTCGGCAATCAGGGGGCCGGGCGTGGACCATTCCTGTTCGGGGCCGGCGGAGCGTGAGATGACCAGGTGGCGCGAGTCGGAGGCCGGATCGTTGTGAGTCCAGACGAGCGCTGCGGGTCCGGACGCCGGCAGGAGCGCGGCCAGCCGGGACGGGGGGCGCCTTCCGGGGAGCGCCGCAGGTGTCGTCCAGAGCGTGCCGTCGGCGGAGCTCCAGGTGACGGTCGGAAACTCGCCTCGGGGGCCGTCCCAGGCCGCCAGGAGCGGAAAGGCGTGGCTTCGACCTGGGCGCGCCTGGATGAGCAGGCGCGATTCGAAGCCGGAGGCTCGCCCCAGGGGGCGTGGAGAGGTCCACTCCTGGCAGCTCGACGCGGAGGAAACCACATACACCCAGGGCCTCCCGTCGCTGCCCTCGCGGGTGAAGAGCAGGTGGACACGGTCGCCGGTGGCGACCATGGCCAGCTCGGTGGCCGGACTGGCGGCGAGCTTCGAGCTGGCACACGGCTCTTCCCAGCTGGCACCGGGGGAAGCTGCGCGGCGCACGAGGATCTTCCCGTCCGGGCGCACCCAGGCCACGACAAGCGCGGTTCCCGGCCGGGCCAGGACCACGCGCCGGCCCTGCTCGCCCCCCCCGGTCAGCCGCACGGGCTCCTCGGGGACTGATTTCTGTGCAGGAGGCGTCGCGGCCCCCTTGCTGCCAGCGGCAGGCGTCCTCGAAGGGGGCTTGAGAACAGTCGATTGAAGGGCGGCGGCTGCGGGGGGTGGGGTTCGGCCCTCCCGCATCCAGACGCCGGTAAGTCCACCGCCCAGTCCAGCCAGAGCCAGTACGGCCAAGGGGAGCCAGCGGCGGCTGCTGGTCGGAGTGGCGAGCTGCGTCGTGGAGGGGGAGGCCGTCTGCTGGAGGCTGGACAGGGATCGCGCCGGGAGCCGTCCGGCGGAGGCAGAGCCGGCTCTGGCGGCGGACTCGCGAGGCGGGCGCGCCGCGCGCACCAGAGCCCGGTGGAGGTCCTTGGCCGTCTGGAACCGTTCCTGAGGGCTCAGCTTCACGCACTGGTCCACCACCGACGCTATCGCATCGGGCACGGCGGGCACGGCTTCCTTCAGCGGCCTGAGCTGCGCCGTCATCCGCGCGGCCAGCAAGGTCGAGCCTGGTATCTGGTTGAACGGCACTCTTCCCGTCGCGTACTCCCACATTGCCGAGCCCAGGCCGTAGATGTCGCAGAGCGCGTCCGGCGGCGTTCCCATCACCTGCTCCGGCGCCATGTAGTGGCCGGTGCCCATGATGGTCCCCTCCTGAGTGAGCTTGTCGTCGCTGGCCATCCAGATCAGGCCGAAGTCGGTGAGAACTGCGCCTCGCTCTGCGATGCCCGAGAAAATGTTGGCGGGCTTGATGTCGCGGTGTACGATGCCCGCGGCGTGGACCGCGGCAAGCGCATCGGCGAGCGGAGTGAAAAGCTCCAGAAACTCCTTAGGGTCGAACGGGGGCGGAGAGACCGCGGCGGACTCTTCCAGCGCGTCGGTGCGCTTGTCGAGTGGCTTGCCCTCGAGGAACTCCATGACGTAGTAGAGCAACCCCCAGTCCTCCCCGACGTCGAAGATGCGAACGACGTTGGGATGGCTGACTCGCCCCAGCGTGAGCGCCTCGCGCTTGAAGCGCTCCTCGAAGGTTGGGACCAATTTCAGCCGTTTCGGCAGGACCTTGATCGCGACCTCGCGCTTGAGCTTGGGGTCGAAGCCGCGCAGCACGACTCCCATCCCGCCCGCCCCGAGCGAACCCGTCACTTCGTAGCGTCCGAATGCTGGGGGCAGCTTGTCGTCTGCCATGGAGGAAGTCTAGAAGGTGGGAGGTCGAAGATGGAAGGGAGTAGACAGTAGTCAGTAGACAGTAGTCAGTAGACAGTAGGGTCGGGCGGGGCTAGGTACTCGCCCGACCGACTCGATGGCGTCGCAACGGACTGAGGCGCGACTTCCACTGGCCACGTCCATTGCCGCAGAGCATCGGTTCTCGGCAACATGAGAACTCATCCCGGAGCGGAGATACGGGGCCCCCCAGTTCCTACTGACTACTGACTACTGTCTACTGGCTACTCTTCAGCGGCCACGGACGGCAGGCTCAAGCCCCCGTGCTGTAGCTCGAACGTCATGAAGGGGTCGTAGGTCTTCACGTTCTCGCCCTTGAAGTCGGCGGCCCGGCCACGGATGCGGAACAGGTCGCCCTCGATCTCGCGCTTGGTCCGCTCGTGCTCGCTCAGCGGCTGCATCAGCTGCTCGTAGGATTGATCCATGTCGCGCTGAGCGCCGGGGCCCTGCCGGACATTGACGACCGGGGCAGTAATGGCTGTCTCCTTGACCTCTCCGGATTCGGTCTTGGTGCCCGCTGGCGGCGGTAGCTGGATTCCGCGGTTGGCCATGTAGCTCTTCAGCATGTCCATGTCGAGCCGGATGGGGGCCGGCTCGCCGTCCTTGTCGATGTAGCCCAGGCCGTAAACATCCTGCCCGGCCGCCAGGTCGCGCATCTTGGCGATCTCCTCGGCGATTGCCTTCAGCAACTCCTTCTCGAGCTCTTCCTTCCGCTCCAGGAACCGGTCGACGGTCGTCGGGTCCGAGTTCGACACCTCGGCGGCGGCCTCCTGGGTTGCCTTGGTGATCTCCAGGAGCTTGGCGATCGCCTCTTCGGAGGGGAAATAGAGCGGCTTGCCTTCCATCCCCATCTTCGGGTTTGCCATGTTGCGGCGCGATGCTCGGATGTTGCCCGAGTTGTCGAAGGAGGTCGTCGAATTGGCCATCCAGGTGGAGATGTAGTACAGGTTTGGCTTCTCGTTGCCGTTCTTGATCGCCTTGTTGTAGTTGAGCTCTGCTTCCTCGTGGAGTTCGGGCTTCATCAGGAACTCGGACACCGAGGCCTGGTAGGTGAGGAAGGCATCGAAGTCGAGGTCGGTGAGTGCGGCGTTGGGCTTGTTGTAGTGCCTTCGGTAGAGCTCCAGGATGGCGGAGCCGGTCGTTGTGTCGTCCGGGTCGGCCGCCTTGTCGTCGGCGGAGCGAAGGTCCTCGAACTTGACCAGCGCCTCGCCCTTGGCCCAGACGTTCTCGGCGCCGGAGCCGAGCAGGAGCACGGCAAGAGCGAAGCTGACTACGGACGGGGCGGGCAGGTTCTTGATCATCGCGGTCTCCTCAGAAGAGAGGACGAATAGCAATCTCTCCTGGATAGAATCATGACATCTAATGCGCCAGGTGGAAATCCTCCATCAGCTCGGAGACCCATTTCTTTTGGAAGTCGGCGTAGTCATAGCCGGTGGCGCGCTTGAGGGCGTCCGCGGGCTCGGTGCCGTCCTTGATGTCGCCCAGCATCTGCGTGAAGGACCACATGCCGCCCATCTCGAGGATGAACTTGGTGGCATAGTAGGCCTGGGCGTAGCAGAGCTTGGCTTGCTCGCCCGCCAGACCGATGAACGAGCCTTCCAGCGACGACAGGGGCGCGAAGGAGGACCGGAGATTCTTGTTGCCGAGGACTCGCCGCAGGAGCGGCTTGGCCCAGGGGACCTCGCGCTTCTCCTCGACCTGGGCGATGCCTTCGTTCATCCAGGCCGGAACGCGCCGGCCGCCGAGCTTCTCGACGACCAGGTGGGTGAACTCGTGCTGCAGGATGCGCTGTAGGGCCTCGTCGGGCACACGCGTCTCGCCCGTGGGAATGCGGATCTTGCCGTCGTAGACGGCGGCGCTCCAGGTCGGGGCATCGGAGGCCTCCCGGTAGGCACCGCCCGAGGGGTAGATGACGACCTGGACGGTCTCCTCGGGGCGGAAGCCGAAGTCGCCGGTGACTTCCGCGTAGGCGGCCTCGAGGAGGACCATTAGCTTCTCTTTCAGGTCGCGCTGGGCCGGCGTGTTCTCGAAGAGGACCTCGAAGTGGGCGTTGGAGGCCGAGGAGTAGTTGGACTGGACGCCGTGCTCCTTGGTATAGCGCGCCAGCAGCGCCGTGATGGCGGGATCGCCCGGGGCCAGCTCCAGGGCCTTGCCCAGGTAGTGAATTGCCTTTTCCGTGTCGCCGGACTTGTAGCTGGCGACGCCCAGGTTCTCCAGGTCGCGGCGTTTGCCTTTGCCCGCGGAGACGATCTCCTCGAAGCTCTGGACGGCGTTCGGGAAGTCGCCCATCAGAAGATAGGCGTTCGCGAGGGCCCGAGAGACGAAGTCTCGGTCGCCGCGTTCCCGGGAGCGGCGAAACATGTCGACAGCTTCCGCGGGTCGCTTGAGCTCCTCGAGGGCCCGGCCGCGGGCGAAGTAGCTCTGGTAGTCGTCAGGATCCAGGGCGGTCACGTGGTCTCCCAGCGAGAGGATCTCCTCGTAGCGCTTCTGCTTGTAGAGCTCGAGCAGGTGGGAGAGGCCGGCGAGATAGGCGCTCTTCGCCAGTCGTTTGTCGTGTGGGCGGGCCTGCGAAAGTGGCTCCAGGATGTCGAACGCCTCCCGGTACTTTCGCTGTTTCAGCAGCGCCAGTCCCTCGGCCGTTCGGCCCCCGGGCGCGGGAGTCGCCGAGATGGCCGAGGTCGGCAGCTGCCCGGGACGGCGTGTGGCCGGCGGCGCCGAGAGCAGGGAGCGAGGGGCGGCCAGGGCCAGGGCGCCCAGAAGAAACAGGGCGACCGCTCGTAGCGATCGCCCACCCGTAGAGGGTGATTGATGAGACGCCATGATGGAATACGAGGTCTGGCTCGAAAGGGTTCCCTTCGATCGGGAGCGAGTCGCGAAAGGCCGGAATGCACGAAGGCAACCCGGGGAGCGGGCTGCCTTCGGGACCGGGAAAGGGAGTGAGGGACGAAAGGGAGGGATGCAGGATAGGGCTCTGGGTGCCGCCTTTCGAGGCGACTCCTCGTTGGTGAGCTTCTTCGCCCTGAAGTATAAGGACGTCACGAGAAGTGTCAAGCCGCTATCTTTCCGGACGTCCGGACCGGGACGGAACCGGGACGTGTCGGACGCCGGGGTTGAAGACGAGGGGAGCCCCGCCGGTTGAACCGGCGGGGCTCCTGAGAGGGGTGGGCTAATGCGGCAGGGAGATCACATCCCGGTGCCGTGCAGGGTGTCGAAGTTGGTGACGCGGGCGCCGTCGCGCGCCATGGGCGAGAAGCCGCCGGTCTTGCGCCAGACGTTGCCGTTGTTCTTGACGACGTACAGCTCGCCGTTGCCGATCGAGATGTTGCGGGTGCCGGTTCCGTTGTCCAGCTGGCTGAACTGGTTGTAGCTGACGGAGTAGCCCCAGACGTTGCCGTTGTTCTTCAAGATGAAGAGCAGGTTCTGGTCGGCCTCGATCTGGCGAGTGCCGGTGCCGTTGTCGATCTGGTCGAAGCGGCCGTTGCGGTTCATCCAGATGTTGCCGTTGTCCTTCAGGATGAAGGTCTCGTTGCCGTTGCCGACAGCCATCTGGGTGTTGGTGCCGTTGTCGACCATGTCGAAGCGGTCGCGGTAGTCTGTGAAGCCCCAGATGTTGCCGTTGTTCTTGGTGACGAGCAGGCCGTTGGGGGTGGCCGAGATGTGCTTGGTGCCGATGCCGTCGTCGATGCGGTTCCAGCGGCTCCAGGTATAGCGGAAGATGTTGCCGTTGTTCTTGAGCAGGTAGAGCTTGCTCGAGCCCGAGGAGATCATCTGGCTGCCGGTGCCGTCATCGATCTGGCTGAAGCGATAGCCGTTGTACTGCCAGACGTTTCCGTTGTTCTTCAGCACGTAGAGCGTGTCGCCGTCGGTGTCGATCATGCGGGTGCCGACGCCGTCGTCGATCCGCTCGAATCGGCTGTAGCGGTACTGCCAGATATTGCCGTTCTCCTTCAGGATGTAAACCGTGGAGCTGCCGACCGCGACCTGCATCGTGCCGGTGCCGTCATCGAACAGCTGGAAGTCGCCCGCCGCGATCGGAAGCGCAGCGGCGACAGTGAGGAGCAGTGCGCCCAAGATGCCGGTAGCCAAGGTACGTGTACGGAGCATGGCCATGTGACCTTCCTTTCGATATCTCCCGAACAGTGCCCAACCTCTCGGCGGTGGTAGCCGGTGGCGATCCTCACTACGGGACCGGCCTCCCAAAGGTTTCAAGTCACTCTAGCACGTCATGGCGCAACTTGCGGCCGGCCGGTCACGTACTAGGGATTATGGGGCAGGCCGCCGGTCTGCCCGCGGCTGTTTTTCGTTCGGTGTAGAATCTGCGTGTGTCAGAAAGGAGGCTTCCCAAGATGGCGGAAGTGCAGTGGATGAGACCCAGGCTCCTACCCTGGGCACTCGGACTGGCGGTTGCGGCCGTCGCCGTGGTGCCCGCGCCCAGGGAGGCGCAAGCCCAGACGTCCTCCGTCCAGAGCGTTCTCGACGGGATGAGCGGCGCGTCGCTGTCGCTGGTCAACAAGAAGCGCGGCGAGTACAACGACTATGCTCGCAAGGCCAAGAGCTACAAGACTGGCCTGGTCGGCGCCGGCGATCTCGGCGGGTTCAGCAACTACGACTCCCTGAGCTACAACGCCGAGCAGCTCCTGCCGCTGATGCCGTCGGCCTTCCTGGACGACGTCAATCGCAAGGTCTTGAACGAGTACTATCGTGGCTACTACGAGTGGTACGCGGGCTTCATGCCGCCCAGCATCTACCACCGGCTCTACGGCGACTACTACCGTAACATCTTCGTCTACTACGATCAGGACGTCTTCGTCTACGGGCTGCCCATCTGGATCGGTGAGCTCTTCATTTCCCAGAAGAACCCGAGCCTGACCGGCGAGAGTCCGCAGGCGGTCTCGTCGCAGATCGACGGGCTGAAGCCTCAGCTCGACGCGGTCCTCAAGGAAGCGGACACCTTCATCAAGCGCGGCCCCACCGAGAAGGGCTTCTTTGGCACCGGCTGGTTCGGAAGGAAGAAGTTCAATCGCGGCGAGTGGAACGCGATCCGCGGCCGCTACGACAACCTGATGCGGCGATGGCAGAGTCTGCTCTCGTCGATGCAGGGCAGCATCGAAGCCAAGGCGATGGCCGGCTTCGAGGGCGCCGTGAAGTGGGACAAGCGCATGGTCGTGCGGATTGGCTCCTGGTACGACTGGACCCGGTTCGACACGGCCATCAGCTCGAACCTGCCCTCGCAGTTCCAGGAGTCGCTCAACCGGCGATTTGCGCGCGCCTACTTCCGCGGCGCTTACGACCGCAAGTACGACCGCGACATGCAGAGCGGCACCGGCAACGGCTGGAGCTACGATTACTCGAGCCCCTACGGCACGGGTGACGGCAACGTCTACTCGGGCCGCGGCACGGGCACCGGTTACGGCGGGCTCGGCGAGTACACCGGCCGCCGGCGTTCCCCGATCGGTACGGGTGACGGCAACGTGGGCAGTGGCTCGGGAAGCGGCTCCGGCAGCGGCTCGGGCTCGGGCAGCGGCTCCGGCAGCGGCACTCCGAACTGGGGCGGTCTGAACGGCTCCGGCTCGGGCAGCGGCTCGGGCTCCGGCTCCGGTTCGAGCGGTGGCTCTTACGGCAGCGGCTCGGGCTCCGGCTCGGGTTCGAGCAGCGGCTCTTACGGCAGCGGCTCGGGTAGCGGCTCGGGTTCCGGCAGCGGCCGAAGCTCCAGCGGCTCCGGCAGTGGTTCGGGCTCGGGCTCCGGCAGCGGCCGAACGGGTTCTGGCAGCGGCACCGGAAGCGGCTACTGAACCCAGGTTTTCCTGGCAATTCACCGCCCCGGAGGATGCGAGTCCTCCGGGGCGGCTTGCTCGAGGCTTGAGGGGTGAGGCTTGGGGGGCAGGAAGGGACAGGGCATGAAGAGAGCGAGGGCGGAAGTGAGCTTCCGCCCTGCTCGGAAATGGCCCTCCGGGTCCTGGGTCAGTTCCCGGTGCCCTTGGGGGCGGCCTTGGGGTCGGACTTGCCAGCGCCGGTGCCGGGGCGGTCCTTGAAGGCCTTGGGGGTGGTCTTGCCGGCGCCAGTGCCGGAATCGCTCGGCTCGCCGGCGGCGTCGCCTGCGCCGGTGCCGGCGGGGCCGGCTTCCTTGGAGTCGCCCGAGCCGGTGCCGCCCTCGGAGGGGACCGCGGCTGCCTGGCCGCCATCGCCGGTGCCGGTTGCGCTGGAGGCGCCGACGATCCCACCGTGGCCCTCGTAGTAGGCGGAAGCCAGGTAGTAGGCCACGGGCTGACCAAGCTCATCGGGCAGATGCTTCCAGTCCGGCGGATCGGCCGGGACCAGCTTCGCCAGCTTCAGCCGAAGCTTCAGGACGTGGTCGCGCACGCGCGTGTGCACCTTTGCCTGGACCGCCTCGGCGAGCCGATCGGCCGCTTTCTGGTACGCGCGGAAGGCCTGTGCATCGCCGGATGAAGCCTCGTCCAGAGCAGCCAGGGCCGGTGCCACGGGGAGATCGCCCTTCACCTCGCCCCTGGGGCTGGGAACTCGCGGAAAGGCAAGCCCGCGCGGTTTGCCCGCGAAGTCAGCCTGGAATCGGTTGTGCGGCTGCTCGGGCGGCTTGCTTACGGCCTTGGCCTTGGAGCCCTGATCGCGAGCCTTCGCCGCGTCTGACATCAGCGCCAGGCGCCACTTGTCCGGCAATGCCGCCAGCGTGAAGAGGCTGCGGTAAGTCTCCAGAGCCTCCACCGGCGCCGGTGGCATCATCGTGCCCGGAGGGCCGCCCGGTGCCTGGGCTGCGCGCTCGGCTAGCTGCTGCCAGTCGGCGTAGAGCGGTGCCAGCGCCGCCGAAACCTGCTTCTGGTACTCGCGCACGGCCTCCGCAGTTGCGGCAGACCAGGTCGGACCCGCGGCCGCGACGGGTGCCGTAAGGGCCAGAGACAGGCCGAGGACAGTCAAGGTGCCGATACGAGTTCGCAACATGTTGCCTCCCGCTGGGCAGTCGCTGGTTCTGGTCTGCTCCGGCTGCCCACTGCCCGGGGACGGAGCGGGAACACAGTAGCATGGAGCGAGGAGTGAGTAGCGAGTAGCGAGTAGTGAGTAGGAACGCGCGTAGCTTGCCGTGCGTGCTCACGGAACCGAACGGACCATCTGGGGAGGGCGGTTCTGGTGACCTTCCGAGCGGGAGAACGCAAATCGAAGCAGGGGGTCGTCCCCCACTCGTGAGAACCGATTCTTGCTGACTGACTTTCTACTCACTACTCGCTACTCACTCCTCTCACGGGCTGAAATACTCCTGGATCAGCTCGCGGTACTCGGCGGGCACACGCTCGCGATTCAGATAGCGGGACGTCTCTTCCTTGTAGTGTTGCTCCAGCTCGCGCTTGCGCGCGGGATCGTCGATCTGGCGCGGCAGCGCGCGCTTGGGTGGGACCGGCACACCGCCCGTGGGCGAGCTGGAAGTGCCGGCCTCCCCCGGTTTCGTCTCGGGCTGCTTGCCGCCCGCCAGCTTCACCACCGTTCCCTCCGGACTCTCCGGAGCAACGCCCGGTGGCTGCGAGCCCGCGCCCTGCCCCTGCCCGCCTTCGCCTGACTTGGTGTCAGGCGCATCGTCGCCTGCCGCGTTGCCCCCTGCGTCCTTCGAATCGTCCTTGCCGCCCGAACCCGGCCCTACCCCCGCTCCCCCCGGTTGGCCCTTCTGCCCGCCCTTCCGCACTTCGCTGGCCAGCTTGCGCACGTTCTGCGCGAAGGCGTCCGTGCGTCCCGACCTGCCGCTCGAGGCGCCGTCCAGCACCTTCCCCATGTCCCGCAGCACATCCTCCGCCGACTTCCCCTTCCCTCCCTCCGCAACTTGCTTCAACTTGTCCAGCAAGTCTTTTTCTTTCGGAGTCATTGGACCCTGCGGGGAGAATGACTGGCCTTGGCCGTTGGCCCCGTTGGCCTGCTGCTGCTGCTGCCCGCCCGGCTTCGCGCCGCCTGCGCTCCCGTCCGGCTTCTGGCCGCCGCCGTCCTTGCCAGGCTGTGCGCCGGCTCGACTTCCGGCCCCGTCCTTTCCAGCCCCCTCGCCCGGCTTTTCGCCCGCCGCGCCCTTCGCGGCATCCGCGCCGCCCGGCTTCCCGCCCGAGGGGTCCTTGCCAGCCTCCGTTCCCCCCGGCTTGCCGGACCCGGCGCCTTGGCCGTCCTTTCCTGCCTGGGCGCCCGCCTGCTTTCCGGCCCCGTCCTTCCCGGACTCCTGACCGCCCTCTTTTCCGGCTGCGTCCTGCCCCTTCCCCGACGAGTCCGCTCCCGCGCTGGAATCCGGCTTTCCTCCCTGCGACGTGCCGGGGGAGTTGCCGCTTCCCTGACCCTGATTGCTCCCCTGCGCGCCGGGCTGGTTCTGCCCAGCGCCACTTCCGGCTCCCGAAGAGCCCATCGAGCCCTCGGAGCCGCTTCCCTGGCTGAGCGTCACATTGGCGCTCTGGCCGGGTTTCCCTCCGGCACCCGCGCCTGCCCCTGCGCCGGGCGAGCCCTGTCCTCCAGACGCCGACTTGCCTCCTGCCCCGGCACCCTTGCCCCCGCTACCCCCAGGCTTGTCGCACTGCCCGGCGCTCTTCTTCTTGCCCGGATCCTGGGGCTTCCCCTCCTGACCGCCTGGAGCGGCCTGATCCTGCGCGCCCGCCTGCTGCTGCTGTTGCTGCTCCGGTTGCTGCTGCTTGCTCCCGGTGTCTTGGATGCTCTGCGCCAGCTCCCGGCTCAGATCCGCCACCTGCTGCATGTCATTGTCCTGCAGCGCCTTGTCCATCTTCTCGGCGAAGTTCGACTTCGACAGGAACTGCGCGACCCGCCCCAGCTTGGGCGACTTCGCGCCCTGCTGCTCGAGCGCCTTCTGCACCTGGGGAAGCTCGAGCAACGCCTTGCGCACGGCCTCCGGGTCGGGCTTCTTGCCCTTCGCCAGGTCGTCCAGCAGTTTCGAGAGTTTGCTGGCGACGTCGTTGGCCTCCTTTCCGCACTCGGGCTTCTTCAGCTCGGCCTCGACCTTCTTCATCTGCTGCACGAGCTGCTCCACGGGCGGCGCCACGGCCGGAGCCGTCCAGTGCGCCAGCAGGGCCTGCGCCATCCAGAGAAGCAGAAAGACCAGCGTCGCCACGAACAGGCTGACTGTTCCCCACGTCTCCCACGGTGGCTCCACCGGCACGAGCCGCCCTGGCGACATCCCGCCGCACTCGCCCGCGATCTGCTCCAGGAACGCGACCTCGACGTCGTTCGTCCCGCCCTCGCGGGCGCACTGCTCGGCCGTCATGTAGCGTTCCTGACCCTTGAGCCGCGCGTCCAGGAACCGCGCCACCGCGGCTGCCGGCGGCCTGGGCGAAAGCGCCGCCAGCACCGCCGCGCCTCCCAGGCCGAACCCGAGGACCAGCGCCGGGACCCAGGCCGGACATGCCTGCGCGAAGTACCAGAGCAGGAGCGTCACCAGGGCCGAAACCACGCTCCAGAAGCCGATCCGCGACCCCCACTCGAGCACGCGCCTGCGACGCATGTTCTCCCCGATCGCGTCGAGAAACTGGAGCAGCTGTTTGGCTGATCCCGGAGCCGCCGTCTTCGGAGCTTCCTCCACGCGAGCCTCCTCGTTCACTGCTCCTCGAGCCAGATCTTCCAGCGCTCCAGCGCCTCTCGTCTCGCCAGCCCGAGCCCCGGCTCGGAATCGCCTTCGGGGCCAAAGGCGCCTGTCCCGAAGCGCCGTCCTGTCAACCGGCCCAGCTCGGCCAGCGCCGCCGTCCGGATATACCACCGCGCGTCGTCGAGCGCCACGACCAGCACCGCCAGTCGCTCCTTGCCGGCCGCGCCCTTCAGCGGATATCCGAGCGGGCCTGCGGCCTCCTCGAGCCATGCAGCCGGGTCTGCCGACCGGTGTGCCGCCCGCCAGCCCGCCCACTTCTCCGCCGAGCGCTCCTCGGGGCGAGCGGTCAGCTCCGAGAGCGCGCGGATCGCCTCGCGTTCACAGTCGCTGCAACCGAGTCCCTCGATCAGCCCGTCGACTGCGTCGCCCGAGCCTCGTGAGCCGAGCGCGATGGCTGCCCGCAGCTTCACGTGCGCCCCGGCCCCCGCCGCTAGCTCCTCGAGCTTCGCGAGGCTGGTCGGGTCGGAAAGCAGACCCAGCAGGTCGCACGCCCCCTGGGCGCGCGGGCCGTCGCCCGAGCGCGTGACCTCGACAATCGCCAGCACGCTCGTCTCGGGCGGCGTGCCGTCGACCCCGCCCAGAATCTTCGCCGCAAGCGCGTCGCGATGGCCCCGCCGGGCTTCTCCCGGGTTCCCTGCCGCCGTGTGCGCATCGGCCAGCGCCTCGTTCAGCCCGGCGTCCACCGGATCGACCAGGGCCGCTTCCTCCAGGATCTCGAACGCCCTCCGGAGGTCCTTCCTCGCCATCGCCAGCCGCGCCAGTTCCACACGGCACACAACGTCGCCGTCCTTCGCACGACCCAATGCCTCCAACGACTCCTCCAGCAGCGTCCGGTCTTGCTTGGCCCGCGCGACGGCGGCCAGGGTCTCGTGCGCCAGCGGCCCGCGCAGCCCCGCTCGGGCGGCCGATCTTGCCAGCTTCTCCGCGCGGGCGGGTTCGCCGTGAGCCAGCTCGGCCCGCGCCAGCTGGGCTGCCACGAGCGCGTCGTCCGGCGCCAGCTTCGCCGCCCCGCGCAGGTGTCCGACCGCGCCCGCGGCGTCCCCGGTCCTGAGCGCGAGCTCACCGGCCACCACCAGCGCCGGCACACAGTCGGGCGCCCTCGTCAGGATCCGCGCCAGCAGTCGCTCGCAGTGCTCGACCAGCCCCCCTTGCGCAAGCGCGCGGGCGACCTCGGCGGCGTCGGCGGGCGAGCGGGTCTTCTTGTAGATCTCCTGGAGCACGGGCAGGTCTTCGGGTTCGTAGGCCGGTGGGGCGGTCGAGGCTGCCGCTTCCCGCCGCCAGGTCTCCTCGATGTCCCGGGCGAGTCTCGCCGGGTCGACACTCAGGGCCTGGCGGATGGCGTCCTGGGCCTTCAGCCCTTGCGCGTAGGCCTGGAGCATCCGGACGGGCGCTTGGGGGCCGTACTTTTCGACAAGATGCTCCAGGGCGAGTTCCGCCTGAATGTAGGCGAGCATCCAGTCGCCCGGTCCGCGGGGCGAGAGGAAGCCCTGGTTGAGAGTGTCGAAGGTCCGCAGCGCGCCGACGCGGTGGGCGCGGGCCAGGATGCGGTCCCAGGTGTACGGCCGGTTGGTCGCTTCCTCGAACGTGGCGAACCCCTCGGTGAACCAGTTCGGCACGCGGGCGCCGGTGGCCGTGAGGTGGAAGGCGTGGGCCAGCTCGTGCTGCATGACCTGCTTGAAGCCCATCTCGTCGCCGAGGGCGCGCGGCGGGTCCAAAAGCACGATGTTGCCTTCACAGGCGCCCACCGGGCCGTTCCAGGGCAGGCCGACGAGTCGGGCCGAGAACCACTTGTGCTCCGGGAACACCTCGATCAGCACCCAAGTCGGCACCGCCATGGCGCCGGCCGAGAAGCCCGGCGCCGCGCCGAGGGTCTTCATGCAGGCCTCGGCGAAGGCTGGCAAACGCGTCTGCAGCGCGGCGTCGCGCCACGGGTGGTAGCGGAACACGAGGTTTCCCCGTCCCGTCCACGCCATCTCCTCGTCGGCCACGTCGAGGGTCTTCAGGAGATTCACGGCCGGCACCAGGAAGGGGTCGAGCTTCGTGGCGCGCTCGAGCAGCCTTCGGCCTGCGGATTCGCGGCCGGTGTCGAGCAAGAGCTTTGCGAGGCCCTTGAGCGAGGGAACGTGCTCGCCGTCGAGCTCGAGCGCTCGCCGGAAGAGTGGCTCGGCCTCCTGGCGGCGGCGCGCCCGCGCCAGGATCTGGGCGGTTTCCTGGAACGCGGCAGCCCGCGTCGGGTCGACGGCAAGCGCGCGGGCCGCGGTGCTTTCGAAGCCGGCTGGGGAGCCGGCCAGGTACTCCTGGGCGGCCAGGAGTGAAAGGGTCTCCGGACTCCTGGGGTTCACCGCCAGGGCGGCCTCGAGCTCGGCGCGTGCGCGAGTCTCGGTCTCTTCCTCCTGGAGCATCACCCGGGCCAGGAGCAGCCGTGCCTCGTAGCGGCCGGGATCGGCCGCCAGCGCTTTCGCCGCGGTCTTCTTCATCTCGTCGGCGCGAAAGCAGTCGAACTGCACGCGTGCCAAAGCCGTCAGAGCCGCCGGGTCGGAGGGCGTCAGGGCCAGCGCGGCCTTCAGCTCGCGTTCGGCGTCGCCGCTCTGGTAGCTCCTGGCGAAGAGGAGGCCCGCCTCGAGGAAGGCGCGAGCGTTCTGCGGGTCGGCCTTCTGGGCCATCTCCAGGATGCGGATCGCCTGCTGGGCGCTGCCCGTGTAGGCACCCGCCGCGCCTGCCCAGGTGAGCGATGCTGAATCGGCCGGCTTCCGGGCGTTGAAATCTTCGACCAGGCCGACGAATGCCTCGATCGCTTCCTTCCTGCGGCCGACTTCCAGCAAAAGCCGCCCCCTCTCCAGCTTCGCCTCGCCGTCACCCGCGGCGGCAGCGGGTTCGAGGGCGCGGATTGCTTCCTCGTAGCGGCCGGCCCGAGCCTGCGCGAGCGCGGAAGCGACGACGCTGTCGGCTGCGAGAGCACTCCAGCAGAGAAGAGTCGAGAGTATGCAAGCGAGGGGAAGTGGTCTCTCGAACTTCCTGGGTGCTCCGCCCCCAGACCCCCATTGGACGCGGGTTCCAGCCCAGGCGGGAGTCAGTGGAGCACTCGGATCTTGCCCAGCGATTGGCTCAGTCATCGACTCTACCGCAGACCTCGCGAGGCTCACTTCTTCGACACTCGATACGTCCGCACGAGACCGGTCGCCTCGACGACGGCGAGCTCGCCTGGGCGGCGGCAGGGCAGCACGGCCACGAGCTCGTCGCCCGGGCCTTCGAAGGACGCGAGCTGGCGCACGCCGGTGCCCGTGACGTCGTAGAGCCGGCCCTCCTTCGGGGTGAGCGCGACGAGGGAGCCGTCCGCCAGGAGCGCCACGCGCGGACGCGACATCCGTTCGCCGAAGGTCCCCTGGACGGCGCTCTGGGTCCCTCGGGTCGGCCAGAAGACGACGCCGCCTTCGTCGAGCACGAGAGCCACCCGCAGCCGCGAGTTCGGCGGGGAGACCGCCAGGTCCCGGATGCGGCCGGGCAGCTCCAACGTCTTCTGGTGCCCTTCCATATCGACTTGATGGAGCCTTTGAATCGTGGCAACGAACACGTACTGGCTCTGGGCCGCCATCGGCAGCGCGTCGTCGGCGCCGGTCGTGGCTGCCGTTTCGGGGGCGCGTTCGAGCTCGCAGGTCTTCTGCAGATCCCCGCGCGGCGAGCAGGCGCAGAGCACCGGCGGCGAGCCGAAGCTCCGCTTCACCAGCCAGAGCGCGTCACCCTCCCCGTAGCAGAAGCCGACCGTGTTTCCCGGGAGCCAGGCCGGGCTGCCCGCAGCCTGGCCGTCGGGGAACTGCCGAACCGGGTGATCCTCGAGGTGGCCGGGCGAACGGCCGCCCATCAGCCACAGGAGCGCTGTGTGGGCGCCGATCCGGGGCGCTCCGACGAGCAGCCGCTCCTCGTTCCACAGCGGTTTGTACCATCGGAGCCGCTGCGCGGGTTGGCCGGCAGCGGCGCGCACCAGCACGATCCGCCGCGCGCGGTTGTAGCCTGCGGCGTAGATGAAATCGCCGCCTGCTGCCGCTGTGGTCCAGCGGTCGTCGGCCGCCTCGGACAGCCGGAGCTCGCCCGTCAGCTCGAGCTTCCTGGCTTTCGAAGGCGCAGTCGCCGCCGCCGCCCGCCGCTGCGTGCGCGCCACCCAGCGAAGCGCGTCCCGAGCCAGCAGCCTGTCTTCGGGCGCCAGGCGAGTGATCGCGCCGATCAGCCCGACCGCCTCGCCCGCCGAGGCCTGGGGCAGCCGGGACCCCGCCGTCACCCGCGTCAAGTCCGCCGCCCGGGCCCGCACGTCCCGATCCGGGTAGACGCGCGCCACGCTCGAGAGGGCCTCCGCCAGCAACGGAACGCGGTCCGGCGCGAGCGTGTCCTCCCAGAGCCTGGGCAGCAACCGCATCGCCTCGTCGTGGCGGCCCAGCCTGCCCAACAGATTGAAACGCTCCACCAGACACTTCGACGCCTGAACGGACGAGGGCCACCCTCCGGTCAGCACGGCCAACGCCTCGAGCGGCGCGTGGAGCCGTGTCTCCAGGACCCCTGCGGCACCGACCAGGTTCCCCTCGGCCCCCAGATCCGCCACCGCGGCCCGGAACGCCCGCGAGGCAAGGCCGGTCTGCCCCAGCTTCTCGTGCAGCATCCCCGCCTTCAGGAACTGGCGCTCCTCCTCGTAGATCCCGATCGCCTCGGCCAGTAGCCCGCCGTCCTCGAGGCACTGAGCGGCGGCCAGCGGCCGCCGGAGGTGCTCCCGGTAGAGTACGGCGGCCTCCCGGAAGTGCCGCCCCTGCTTCAACACCGAGGCCGCCGATTCGACGTCGCCCAGGAGCTCGGCGTAGATGTAGGCGGCGCGACGGTGACGCAAGAGCGCAAGCTCCCGCTCCGCCTGCTTGCGATACGCCTCTTGCAGCTTGGCCCGCACCTGCCAGGGCGTCGACCAGACGTCCGCCGGCCGGCCGCCGCCCAGACGATCGAGGCTGAAGTCGGCATCGCGCCTGCCCAGCTTGGCCCCCGGTTCCGCCACGCCGCGTGAGCCCACGCCTCGGAGCGGGAGCGCATACTTCAAGCCCTCGTCCGGATTGGTCTCGAGCAGACGCAGGAGCCGCTGGATCTCCAGGTGGCGCGAGATCTCCAGGCTGCTGTCCCATTGATCGAGCTTGCGGCGCGCCCAGTCCTGCAGCTCGTTCACCCAGCCGCGCGCCCCTGTCCCGCCTTGCATGCGCCCGGCCAGCCAGTTGACCGTCCGGGCCATCTGCCTGCCCGCCCACTTGCCGGTCTCGCCGGGCTGCTCGGCGGCCGGCCCCTGGTCCGGCTTCGGCGCTTCGGACGGCGGCTTGGCGGCGATCTCTTCGCGTGTGTCGCCGAAGACCGTCTCCAGAGTCGGTTTCTCCAGCGGCTCCACCGAGGTGATATGCAGGTCGGCGCCGGGCGCGGGCAACGCCACATTCCAGCGCCGGGAACGCAGGCGCGGCCGGGCCAGCAGGTCGGCCACGCCCAGGAGCTGCTCGCGGCGGAACCCGACCGGCCCCAGGCCAGGGTGGAGCACCAGCGCGTGCCAGCTCACGGCCAGCCGCAACTCCTCCTCGGAGACCTCCGGATGGAGCGCCGAGTCGGCCGGCAGGTAGAGACGCTCCGCCAGCAGCCGGTAGGGCAGCGCGCGCGGGGAGGGGGTGGCGGCCGCCGGCGCCGCCGGCACCGCCAGGACGCCACACGGGCGGCGGTCCCCGGGAAGCGCCGGGAGCACGAGAAGCACGAGCTGCGCCATCGGCACGCCCCAGGTCGCCAGCTCGTCGAGCCAGGTCGCAGCCGACTCGCCCGGGACGAACCATGCAGCCGCGGGCGCGGCCCGACGATCGAGCGGACGCAGCGCCAGCGGGAACGTTATCATCGGGCGACCTGCACAAATCGATCGATGTGGGCCAGGAGCGCGCGGGCCGGAAGCGACTCCGGATCGCCGGTGAAGTACTCGCAGCCCGCCAGCTTGCCGTCCGAGGTCCATCCGCCGATCGGCCCGGCGGCCAGGACCAGGGTCGTCTCCGGGAGCCGGCGGTCGGCGCTCTTCAAGTGCAGCAGGCCGCGCGAGTCGAGGAAGGCCGCGCTGCCGTCCGGCCAGCCCGCGCGGTGGAGCCGGTACCTCACGCCGGGCGGCACTTCGATCGGCTCGAAGGTGATGAGCCGGCCGCAGCCGCCCTGTGCTGCCGCCAGCTTCTCGAGGACCAGGTCGCCCCCGCCCGTCAGGCCTGGCGTCACGCACGAGCCGCTGCGGGACTCCAGCACCAGCTGGCCGGCGCCCGAGATCCCGGCGGCGCGGAACCGGTGGCGCACCTCGTGCCAGCCGGTCGCCGCAGCTGCCGGATGGACCGGTCCTTCCAGCGCCGCGAGCAGGTCGGAGCCGGCGGGCCCGAGCTCCTGCCGAGCCAGGTCGATCACGAAGTCGCCAGCCGGCTGGTCGCCCGCCACGACCTGAATCGCGACGCGCTGGCCGTCGGACGACGCGGCCACGAAGCGAATCGCCCGCTCCGGCGCGCTCGGCATCGGGACGACGGCACCGTCGACGGTAGAGAAGACCTGCCCCTCGAGCGTGATGCCCCACGGGCCGTCGAGCCCTTCGCGGTCGAAGAGCGCCATCGTGTGCGGCAGCTCCACCGGAACGGGCTCGAAGCGCAGGGCCTGCCCGTCGAAGGCCAGCGCCTTCCAGCCGCCGGCGCCGTGGAAGAAGCGGCCCGAGACCCATTTGTACGGCTCGGGGAGCGCCTCCGTGGAGAGGATGCGCTCTCCGGTGGCCGGGTCGAAGACGTCGACGCGGGCTGGAAAGACGAGCAGCAGGGCACCGGACTGCCAGCAGGCCACGAGCGGCATGGACGACGCGCTGGTCTGCAGCTCGCACCGCGAGGCCCGCGCCGCGCCGGTCCGGATGATGAGCATCGGGATGCGGCCGCCGGGTGCGCGGCCTGCCACGACCCGGACGGTGCCTTCGTCGTCCAGGTGCATGCCGTGCACGCGTCCCGGTGGAACCTGGGCCGTCAGCTCCCGGGGACCGCGGTCTGCCGCGAACCAGTGCAGGATCCGCCCGTCCTCGGTGACACTGGCCAGCCCGTGAGCGCGCGAAACGGCGCTGTGGCTGAAGCGGGCGAGGAGGGGCACCAGCAACGGGAACGGTTCCACCGAGAGCGCCAGAGGCAGCTCCCGGCCAAACCCGGGGGCGACCAGCGGCTGTTCCGACTTGCCGGCGGCCGGCGCCCCCAGGCCTTCGAGGCTGAGCCGGGCCCCTCCGATCGGGCGGGCGCCGCGCTCGGTGACGTGAGAGAGGGCGAAGGCGCCGTCGCGGTCGATAGTCGCGACGTGGAGTCCCCGGTGGCCGCAGGCGGCCAGGCAAGCCATGAAGCCCGGGTCAGCCAGGGCTCGCGCGTGGGTGACGAGCACGGCGTCGTGCGGTTCGCCCTCGCGGGCCAGCTCGTCGAGGAAGGGGGCGAGCGCTGCGCCCGGGTGCGGCTCGGTCTCGAGGGCTTCCAGGTGCGCCGTCAGCCCATCGCGAGTCGTCAGGTCCACCGGATGAACTCGGTCGCCGGAGGCTCGCCAGGCGCGGAGCCGGCCGCGGGGGTCGCCCGTGGCCGCCAGCGCCAGGGCCGCCGCCGTGGCGAAGAGCCTGGGCACGCCCCAGAGGCGGATGCCGCTGTCGAGCAGGATCCCGCGCACTACTGGCGGGTTCCTGGGCGGAGCTTCCCGGCGCAGGTAGAGCGCCTCGTTCAGCGCGATGCGGACGGCCAGCGTCAGGTCGTCGTGCGCAAGCTCGCTCACCAGCAGCCGGTCGAGCGGACCGCGGTTCGTCAGGTCGGAGACTCCGCCGAGCTGGAGCTCCTCGCTGGTGGAGAGCGCGCGTGGCACGTGCACTGCGGCCATCAGGCTGAGCGAGAGCTTCGCCAGTCCCGCCAGCTCCGAGTCGCCGAGCAGCGATCCGAGCAGGTTCCGCACTTGCTCCGGAGGCGGCACGGGCTTCCCGTGCGGGTCGAGCGGCCGGTCTAGCCCTGTGCGGGCCCGCATCTCGACCCGCTCCTCGTCGATAGCGCCCAGGCCGGCCAGGAGCGCCTCGACGTCGGCCAGCAAGGTTTCGAGGCCGCCGGCGGCGACGGGCGGAGGCGCCAGCTGGGCGGGGTCGGCTCCCGAGCAGAGCTCTTGCACCACCGCGGCCGAAGACTCGGCCGAGAGCCTCTGGGTCGAGGGTTCGAAGACGAGCTCGGCCAGGAGGGCCTTGGCGCCGACGGTGCCGCGGAGCCTGGGCGGCAGCGCGTGGACGCGATCGAGGCCGGCCAGCAGATCGCGCGCCAGCGCCGGCCGCGAGAGCTTCTTGCGGGCCTGCTCGCGAGCGCTCCCCTCGCGGTCGTAGGGCTCCAGCGCCCGGGCGGGATTGGCGGGCGGAGGCTGGCGGCGCGCGGCGTTCTTGACGTCGCGCGCCCAGGCGAGGCTGCCTCGGCGCATGTCGATGCGGATGGTCCGGCGCGGGCCGGGCGGGGCGGGTGCCGGCGCGGCGCGGGCCACGTGGCCGAGGTAACGCACGAGATGCTCGCGGCCGCCGCCCGGGTCGAGCCAGCACTCCTGCGCGGCGGAGAGCAGCAGCGCCATGGCGCCGAACGGCGGCAGCCCCTGCTTCTGGAGCCGGGATGCAGCAGCCTCGAGCTCCTCGCGCAGCGCCATCAGGTGGCCGTCCGCCCAGGTGACTGCGGCGGCATCTTCGGTCCAGCACCAGCAGGCCTCGGCCGGGGGGAGCAGGTAGGCCGCAGCCAGCGCTCGCGCGTCAGTCATGGGAGGCCTTCCTGGCCCGGGCCGGAGCGGGCCGCGCGCGCGCTGCCTCGGCCGCGTTCCGCACGGCGCCTCGCGTCGCCCGCACGAAGCACTCGGCTGCGATCCCCTCGACGGAGCCGTCTTCCCTGTAGACCAGCAGGTCTCCGGGCGCCAGGCCGGCGGCCACCTGCAGGAGCTGGGCGTCCACGCGCGGCTTCAAGGTGAATCCACAGGGGATGGCGACGGTATCTTCGGTCCAGAAGCGGGTTCCTGGAATCGGAGGCAAAGGTGCGCCCCAGACCATTGCCTCTCCGTCGGGGCTCGCGGCGAACGAGAGCGGGGCCAGGCGCACGCCCGGGGCCGTTGCGGCCCACTCGGCGAACCGCTCCAGCGTGGTGGTCAGCACCGTGGCCGGCCGCTCCGGCCCGCCGCGCTCCAGCCGCGGCGCCACGGCATCGAGCGGCGTGCCCGGGGCGCAGACGCGCTGCAGCTTCAAAACGAGCCAGTGGCGCAAGAGAGTCCATTTGCGCTCGGGGAGCCGGCCGCTCGGCAGCAGCCTGCCCGGCAGCGTGAGCAGGCCGCCGTCGCCGACCAGGTAGCGCACGGCGCCGGGGACGCGCGCCAGCAGCGCCGGCAGCGGCGGCTCGAACCTGGGCCCGCGCAGCCAGAGCTCCCCCCGGCCCTCGCATATCTCGAGCCCGGGGATCAGCCGCAGGGATGCGACCGACAGGGCCTCCGAGGCGTCGAGCCGCGCGGCCCAGGGGCCGCTCAAGCCCTTTGCTCGAATCGCGGCCACAGCGCCTCGATCTTCGACGTCAGCACGGTCCGCGCGTCGGGATCGCGCACCCACTGGCTCCGCGCCGCCAGCACGCCCAGCCGGTCGCGCAAAACCGAACGATCCGCCGAGGACGTCTGGGTGTCGGAGAGCCTCTCCGCGATCCGCTCCACGTCCCGGGCCAGCGCCTCGGCGTCCGGGAGGCCGCTCTCCCGCGCGCGGGGGTGGTCCGACGGGTCGGGCGATGCGCCCTTGAGCGCGGCGTCGACCAGCTCGGCCAGGACCTGCTGTTGCTCCACCGTGTCCCAGATGTGGCGGAACACCCAGAGGTCGGTCACCGAGGCGTACTCGCGACCGCAGATGAGGGCACTGGCCGCGACCAGCCGCTGCAGCTTCACGGCGCGGCGGTCCGAGATGGCGATCCCCGCCCGCCGGAGCTTCAGGACGAGCTCGACCACGGCCGGGCGGACCCGCGAGAGCTCCACGCGCGGCAGCGCCAGGTGCAGGGCGCGCACCGTCTCGATGTCGACCGTGGGCCGCGCGGCGTGGAGCCCCAGGTCGAGCTTCCAGCCCGCGTCGAGCACCTCGGCCAACTGCTCCTGCGGGACGTTGTCGCAGACCACGCGCAAGAGGAAGCGATCGAAGAGGGCGCCGAGGGCGTCGTCCTCGGGAAGTCGGTTGCTGGCGCCGACGACCATGAGGGCCGGCAGCGCGCGGGTCTCCTTGCCGCGGCGGAAGACCCGCTCGTTCAACACCATCAGCAGGCTGTTCAGGATGGCGCTGTTGGCGTTCAAGAGCTCGTCCAGGAAGATGAGGGAGGCCTCGGGGAGCATGCCCTCGGTGTTGGTGATGAGCTCCCCTTCCTTCAGCTTGCGGATGTCGAATGGACCGAAAAGCTCCGATGGCTCCGTGAAGCGCGTCAAGAGGTACTCGAAGGAGCGCCCTTCGAGGCGGCGGCCCAGCTCCCGGACCAGCGCGCTCTTGGCGGTGCCGGGCGGGCCCAGGAGGAAGAGGTTCTCGCCGGCCACGAGGCAGATGCCCATCAGGTCGACGATCTCGTCCTTGCCGACGAAGGCCTGCTTCATCGGCTCGAGGACTTCGGTGGAGAGCCTGCGGCCCTGCTCGAGGTCGAGGGCGCGTTCCTTCATGCGGTTAGCTCCTGTTCCCTGTAGAGCGCCGGTCCCAGCCTGGGCGCAAGCTCGGGGTGGTCCCCCAGGCTGGCGCGCACCAGCGAAAGCACGCGGGTATCCGCCAGTCGCGGGGCGTCCCCGGTTTCCACGATTCGATCGACGTAGAGCTGCGCCAGGCCGCGATGCCCGATGAACGGATCGACGTCGACCGCGCCGACGCCCGGCACGCCCACCGAAGACAGAGGCCACGCTGCCGCAAGCCCAGAGAGGCGCGCAACCAGCGGGTCGCCAGGCGCCACGCCGCGCGCCAGCCGGATCAGATCGGGCAGGCAGCGGAAAGCCAGGTCGACCGACCAGCAGACGGCTGGCGAAGGTTTCTCGCGGCACTGGAGGCTCAGGACCTCCTCGACCAGTGCCTCGGAGAGCTCGCGGTAGGCCAGGAACTGGCATCCGCGGTAGAGAGTGAGAAACGCCCACGAGGCCGCCTTCATCACCAGCTCGGGGGCCTCGGAGACCAGCTCCGCACGCGCTTCGGTCTCGAGAAGGACGATGTCGGCCTCCAGGCCGGCCAGCTCGGCCCCCGTGGTCCCGAGCTCGCGCCCGACGCGCACCCGCCCGCCGCCTCTGAGCTGTTCGATGAATGCCCTCGAGATCATGGCCCCGATGTAACGCCCGTGTGACGATTCTATAGTAGCGAGTAGTGAGTAGCGAGTAGTGAGTAGGGGGCCAGGTGGATGGGAGCTCGCGGCGGCTTTGTGCCCGAGCCCAAAGGGAGGCGTCGCCTCGATACAGCTCCCAGCTCCGACCATAGTTGATCGCCGCGAGTCGGGGCCGAGTTCGTCCAGGTGGCGCATCGATTGACTGAGTCGGGTTCGGGCTCGGGCACGAGCAGACGCGCCCGGGGGGACCACCTGCGGTCATCCTCCTACTCGCTACTCACTACTCGCTACTCACTACTCCTCATGTTAGAGTCTGGGCGGCCCGACCCGGCCAATTTCTGCCGATATCGACCGAATTTTGGGGCGTCGCCAAGCTGGTAAGGCACTGGACTTTGGATCCAGCACTTCGTAGGTTCGAATCCTACCGCCCCAGCCAGATCCCGCATTCCGTATCCGAACAGCGCTCACGTTCCCGACCATGCGTCCCGCTTCGATACTGATCGTCGCAACTGTCTGCGCGGTGCTCGCGCTAGGTGTCGCCGGTTGCTCCGGACGGTCCAAAAAGGAACCGGCGCCGGCGGCCCGGAAGGGCTCTCCGGTGGCGCCGGTGGAGCGTGAGGGGGATGGCTGGAAGGCGCTCATGGGGCGGGCGAAGCAGGCGGCCGGGGCGCGTCAGCCGGAGCGGGTGATCGAGGTGCTCGAGGGTCCCACGCTGGCCGCGAAGAGCCCGCCGGTGGAGGCGATCCAGCTGCTGGCCCAGGCCTACCTGGAGTTCGATCGCCCCGAAGACGCCGAGGCCGTGATCGAGCACGGACTGAAGAGCCAGCCGAAGTCAGTTGCGCTCAAGGCGGCTCGCGCCGGTCTCGATGCGACCCTGGGCAAGCGGAAGCTGGAAGACGGGCTCTACAAGCAGGCCGGCGAGCACTTCAAGAAAGCGCTTGCCGCGACGCCGCCGAGCGGTCAGGGGCTCAAGCTGCGCCAGGAGATCGCCGCGGCCTACCGCGAATCGGCGCGGGCGCTCGAGGCCACGGGCGACCACGAGCGAGCCGTCACCGTTCTCAAGGACTCCCTGGAGCTGGACCCCGAGAATCCGCCCAGCATCCGGCTTTTGGGTAACGTACTCCGCGGCGCCGGGCGGACGCGCGACGCTGTGAGCTTCTATGAGCTCTACCTGATGTATGAGCCTGACGACCGGGAGATGGCCGACGAGCTGGCTGAGCTCTACCGCGAGACCGGGGACGAGGCCAAGCGCCAGCAGCTGCTGGCCCGATTCTCGGCGCCCAGCACGCCCGGGCCCCCCGCCGCCTTGGTATCGCAGCCGGACGCTTCGCCCGCGACGGCCGCACTGGAGCCGCCGCTTCCCGAAGAGGAGCTCGAGGAGGAGCTCTCGATCGCCCGCGACGAGCGTGAGCGCGCCGACGTCTACCTGAAGTGGGGAAAGGCTGCCGCGGCCGACAAGGACTACAAGCGCGCCTCGGAGCTCTTGCGGACCGGGCTGGAGCTCAACCCCACCCACCGCGAGGTGCTGCTGGCGCTGGCGGATGTGCTGCGATTGAGCCGCAAGCCGGGCGAGGCGCGCCGTCTCTACGAAACCCATCTGGAGGCCGAGCCCAAGGACCACGAGGTCCGCTTCCTCCTGGCGAAGTTGCTCGTCGCAACCGGGGCCTCGCGTGAGGCGCTGGCTCACCTGCGGCGGCTGTCGGTGGAGCCGGCGCTTACCCGGCAGCTGATGCTCGACGCCTACAACTGGCTCGGAATCGCTTACGCCCAGATGGGGGAGTATGGGGCTGCGGAGGATTCGTGGAACGAGGTGCTGAAGGTGGAGCCTCGCCACGCCAACGCCCATTACAACCTGGGACAGGTGCGGGAGCGGCAGTCGAAGTTCAAGGAGGCCGTGGATGCCTTCGAGCGGGCCGTGGAGTACGGCGGCTCCGATCCCGATTTCCTGAGGTATCTCGAGAGGCTGGGGCTAGCCTACCGGCAGATGGGACAGCGCCAGGCGGCAGCGGACGTCTGGAACAGGCTGGTTGCCGTGGCGCCCGCGGGCTCGGCCGCGGCCGAACGGGCCCGCAAGTTCCAGGCGGAATCGGGTCTGGCGGCAGCAGGCAGAAGCGGCTCCAAGGGCCCGGCCGGCTGGAGGCGTGCCGAAGAGCCGCTACGCGCGCGGCTACCTCAACCGCAGTCGAACCGACTGGAGGCCGGCGGGGGCGGCGCGGACGCCGGTTTCCTGGCGGCCGCCGACAAGGCGTTCCGGCAGGGCCAGATCGACGAGGCGATTCACCAGTACAACCAGGCTCTGAACGCCGAGCCGGGCAACCTCGACACGTACTTCAAGCTGGGCGATCTCCTGCACCAGAAGGGGGCGATCGGGCAGGAACGGGCGCTGTTCCAGCAGATGTTGGCGCAGAAGCTGCCGCCCGATCTGGAGCAGGCCGCTCGGTTCCGGCTTCAGGGGTTGAGCGAGGAGTGATCGTGGCCGGCCTGGGGAACCCGGGTTCCCGCTACGCGATGAACCGCCACAACGTCGGGTTCCTCTTCCTCGACCGGCTGCTGGGGAAGCTGGGGAGCGGGGACTCCTTTCGATTCAAATCGTCTTTCGATGCTGAAATCGCGGAGGCGCGCCGCGGTTCCGACCGGGTCTGGCTTGTGAAGCCGCAGTCGTACATGAACCTCTCGGGCGGGCCGGTCGCGCGCGTCGCGTCCTACTACAAGACGGAGCCGTCCGACGTTGTGGTGGTCTACGACGACGTCGCGCTGCCCTTCGGTTCGATCCGCGTGCGACCCGACGGCAGCGCCGGCGGCCACAAGGGCATGATCTCGATCATCGAGCAGCTGGGCACCGAGGCGTTTCCGCGAATCCGCATCGGCATTGCGCAGCCCAGCGGCCGCAAGAAGTCGCTGGCCGGCTACGTGCTCGACGACTTCGACACCGCGGAGCGCAAGGAGCTCCCGGCGATCCTCGACCAGGCGACGGACGCCTTCGAGCTGATCGCAGACAGGAACATTTCGAAAGCCATGGCCAGGTTCAATAAACGGGTCGCAGCCAGCCCCGAGGACGCCCCGCTGAACGGGGAGCAACCGCAGAGGTGAGGTTCTTGGAAGAGGCCGTTCGCAATTCCGCCGAAGAAGAGGATTACCAGCTCTGGTCGAAGTACAAGACGACCGGGAACCCCGCGATCAGAGAGAGGCTCATCGTCAAGTACTCGAGCTTCGTGAAGTACGTAGCGGGTCGGATGGCGGTCAACCTGCCGTCCAGCGTCGAGTACGACGACCTCGTCGGTTACGGCGTTTTCGGCCTGATCGACGCCATCGACAAGTACGATCCCGACCGCAAGATCAAGTTCAAGACGTACGCGAAGACGCGCATCCGGGGGGCGATCCTCGACGAGCTGCGCATGCTCGACTGGACGCCCAGGTCGGTGCGCCAGAAGAGCAAGAACTTGGAGCGCGCCATCGATGAGCTGGGCGCCAAGCTGGGCCGACCGCCCGAGGACGCCGAGCTCGCGGAGCACCTGGAGATCGGAGTAGACGAACTCCACCACATGCTCGACGAAACCCGCGTCGGGATGCTCTCGAGCCTCGACGAGGGCGACCCCGATGGCGAGGGCGGCGTCACCCGGCTCGACTTCATCGAGGACAAGGCCAATATCACGCCCCAGTCGAACGCCGAGAAGGTCGAGATGGCGCGCATTCTGGCCCGCGAGATGACCACGCTCTCCGATCGCGAGCGGCAGGTCCTCTCCCTCTACTACTTCGAGGAGCTGACCAGCAAAGAAATCGGCAGAATCCTGGGCGTCAGCGATTCGCGCGTCAGCCAGCTCCACACCAAGGCAATCCTGAGGCTGCGCGGCCGACTCTCGCGAGAGCAAGACGTGCTGATGGCGTGAGAGGAAGGATAGTGGAGAGAGTTTCTCTCAGGGGCTTCGCCCCCGAACCCCGACCAGGGGAGCAATGCCCCCCTGGACCCCCTTTGTGATGCGGATTTCGGGACGGACGAGGGCTTCGGAGTACTTGAGGACTCGGGAGGTCTTTCGAGGGGTTTGGGGGCGGGTGTCGAGTCAGGTTCGGAGGCCTATGGCGTCGGAGAGTTCCGAGCCAAAGGTGCGTTCCCGGTATAGACGTGCCCCCTCGAGCTGCAAGTCAGTGGGGGTGCAGGGGGCCGCTGGCCCCTTGCTGGGGGTTTGGGGGCAAGGCCCCCAACAGGACTGAGTACCTCATGACTTCACCTGTCGAAGGGGCATCCCGCACGGCGTGGTGGGCGCTGGCATTGCTGTTCGTGGTGAACCTGCTCAACTACGTAGACCGGCAGGTGATCAGCGGAATCCAGGATCTGATCCAGAAGGAGTTCGGACTGACGGGGCTGCAGATCGGGCTGGTGGGCTCGTCATTCATGGTGGTGTACATGATGGCGGCGCCGATCACGGGGGTGCTGGCGGACCGCTGGCCCAGGCACTGGTTCATCGCCAGCGGAGTGGGGCTCTGGAGCCTGGCGACGGCGGCGGCGGGGGCGGCGCGCAGCTACCCCCAGCTACTGGTGACGCGAGCGGCAGTGGGGATCGGTGAAGCGGGCTATGCGACGGTCAGCCCAGGGTTGATCGCCGACCTGTTCCCGGTGTCGCTCAGGGGGCGGGCGATGTCGGTGTTTTTCATGGCGATCCCGGTCGGCTCGGCGCTGGGGATCAGCATCGGCGGGTACCTGGGGGCGCACTACGGCTGGCGGACGGCGTTCACGGCAGTGGGGCTGCCTGGGCTTGTGATCGCGCTGGCCGCGCTCTGGCTGCCCGACCCGCCTCGAGGCGCGATGGACGGGAAGGCTGAAACGGCCCAGGGTGGCCCGAAGCCTTCTTTCGCGGCCTACCTCGGATTGCTGAAGATCCCGAGCTATGTCATCAACACGGCCGGCATGACCGCCTACACGTTCGCCATCGGGGCCCTGGCGTTCTGGATGCCGCGGTACCTGATCGAAGTGAAGCAGATGCCGCGCGAGTCGGCGACGCTGATGTTTGGGATCGTGGCCGCGGCGGCCGGGTTCTTTGGCACGATGGCGGGGGGATGGTCGGGAGATCGGCTGCAGAAGAGGCTGCCAAATGCTTACTTCCTGCTTTCGGGTATCGGGCTTCTGCTGGGGGTGCCGTGTTCCTTCGTGGCCATCCTCTGCACCGGTGAGCGGGCGACCTGGATCATGCTGTTCCTGGCGGAGTTTTTCCTGTTCCTCAACACGGGGCCGTTGAACGCCGCGCTGGCCAATGTCGTGCCGGCGTCGATGCGGGCGTCGGCGTTTGCCTTCAACATCTTCGTCATCCATCTGCTGGGGGACGTCGCCTCGCCGCCGCTGATCGGCGTGGTGCAGGATCATGCCGGCTTGACGGTCGCCATGCTCGTGGCCACGCTTCCGATGGGAATCGCCGGGCTCATTTACCTGTGGGGGATGGGATACTATGGCGAGGACGTCCGGCGGGCGTCGGCATGACGCCGCAGCGGCCGGTGTGAACATTTTGAACCCCACGCGCGTAGTAGGGAGTAACTCAATAGGCCGGGGCGCGCCTGCGCCTGGATTCCGTAATCCCGTGCGGCCGACGACAAGAACAAGGAGGACCGGGTCCCTATGATTTTCCTGCCCCGATTTTTGCGACCTCTGTTGGCGCTAGGAGTATTGCTGCTCCTGGCGGTAGCTACTCCAGGCGGGCTGTATGCGCAGGTGGACCTGAACTCCGCCAGCTATAGCCAGCTGGCCGCCGTGGACGGCATCTCGGAGTCCATGGCCCAGAAGATCATCAATGCCAGGCCGCTTCGAACGAAGCGGGACCTGGTCACCCGGCTCGGCATGCAGGAGTCGGTCTACAGCCGCGTCAGCGACCAGGTGGTCGCGCGGCAGGGCTCGGGCAGCGGCTCCGGCAGCGGAAGCGGCTCCGGGTCCGGCTCGGGCAGCAGCTCCGGCGACTTCGGTCGTGGCAGCGGCTCCACGGGCAGCGACTACTCCAGCGGCTCGGGCTCCGGCAGCGGCCGCACGGGCAGCGGCAGCGGCCCCGGGAGCTCCGGCAGCTCCTCCGGCAGTGGCAGCGGCAGCCAGTACGGCGGCCAGACCGGCTCCGGCTCGGGTTCGAGCGCGAGCGGCTCGGGTTCGGGCTCCGGCAGCTCCTCGGGCAGCGGCTCGGGCTCGGGCCTGTCGTCTTCCGGCACGGGCGACGGCAACGTCTATCGCGAGAACTACAACACCGGTCGCAGCAGCCTGCGCACGGGCAACTACTCCGACTCGATCGACCGGCTCCTGGAGGCGCAGCGCCTGGCCGAGCAGTACGGCAATCGCCAGGAGGTCTACGCCATCCAGGCTGACCTCGCCAGCGCTTACCTGTGGCGCGGCATCGAGCTCTACAAGGACGCCGCCTGGGCGAGCGACTACGACAACGCGATCGCCTACCTGAACAAGGTCGAGATCCGCATCACCAACGACGACTTCTGGATGAACGCGCTGGGCGGCACCTCCTCGGCGATGCGCAAGCTCAACCTGAAGAACTACTACCTCGGCATGTCCTTCTTCGAGAAGGGTGCGTACTTCGACTGGGTCGACAACGACGGCTACGCGAAGATGTACCTGAGCATGGTGACGAAGTCCCGCGAGCAGTGGAACTACTTCACCGACCCGAAGATGCTGATGGAGCAGAAGATCCTCTATGCAGACGCCAAGTACACGCTGGCCCAGCTGCTCGAGAAGTCCCGCGACAACCAGTTCGCCGCGCAGAACTACATGGAGGCCTACAAGACCTACCAGGAGCTGAAGGCGACCGGCGTGGGCGAGCTCTTCTACTACTGGGGCGAGGGTGAGCGCGGCGTCGCCTACAACCAGCTCACGTTCTCGATGCGACGCAAGAAGCGCCAGTCGATGGACGAGAAGATGGGCAGCATGGAGCAGAGCATGCTCTCGCTGGCCAGCCAGGCCTCTTCGCGCAGCGACTACGGCCAGGCCCGCGAGCTCTCCAACTTCGTCTTCAAGAACACGAGGAACCGCGAGTCTCAGAGCCAGGCTCTCGACACGAACATCGCCAGCTACGAGAAGGCCAACGACTGGAACCGCGCCATCGAGATGCGCCGGCAGTACAGGAACGACTTCGGCTACCACAAGCACACGCTCGGCATGGCCACCGGCTACCGCGCCATCGGCGACAATGGCCAGGCCAGGAACCTCTACCAGGAGGTCATCAACAGCTCCGGCGCCGACAACCGGTACAAGACGCAGGCCGCCGACGGCCTGGCCGAGATGACGCTTCCGGACATCGACGCGAAGATCTCGGGCGGCAACTACGGCGCCGCCGTGCAGAGCATCCGCAACTTCCTCGACAGCTACCCGACCAGCAAGAAGGACGACTTCACGCGCCGCGTGGCCGACATCGTCGACAAGTACGTCGCCGAGGGCAAGTCAGACGAGGCGCTGAAGCTGATCGGCGAGTTCACGGGCAAGTACTCCAGCGGCAACGACGCGCTGCTCGACAGCAAGAAGGTCACGATCCTCGAGAAGTCGGGCGACTTCGGCGCCTACAAGCAGGCGGTGCTCGATTACGACGGGAAGTACCGCGGCTCCAGCACGGCCAATGCGCTCCTGGCGCAGCTGGTGCAGAAGTGGGAGCAGCAGGGCAACAAGGACGACGCCGCGATCCAGGCGATCATCGACAAGCTGGCCTCCCGCGGTAACAGCTTCGGCACGGCCCGCCACATGCAGGCTGCCCAGGCCGAGCTGTCCCGCATCAAGGGGATGGGCGACAAGGCGAAGATCCGCGCCGGGTTGCTCCGCATGGCGGTGTTCCCCGATTCGCGCTACTCGACGGCGAAGTCGGTCATCGACTCCGCGCGGGACCTCTACCTGGCCCAGTACGCCAGCCCCTGGTACTACGACAGCAAGAGCCGGGCGGCCAGCTCGCCTCCGAGCGCCAAGGGCGCCTTCGGCGGCATCAAGGACGACACGGCTCAGCTCAAGCATGACCTGAACACGGCCTTTGCCGGGAAGATCGCCGAGAAGGAAATGGCGACCTACGCCCGCTACGACGCGGTCGAGCTGGATCGCCTCTTCGGCCCCAGCACCGACGCGATGACGGCCTACCGAGCCGTCACCGCTCGGATAGACCAGGAGGTCGCAGCTCGCCTGGCCTGGCAGAACGCCGGGATGTTCAAGAAGGGCGGCTTCAAGAAGACCTACGAGGCGCTCGTGGCCTCGGCGCCGACCCGGCAGACGTTGGAGGGTACGTTCATGACCAAGGCGTACTCGCAGCGCTCGGGCGGGACCGGCAATGGCGGAACCCGCGTGGAAGGCGCCCCGAGCTTCGACGGCGCCAACCGCTGATCTGGTTCTATAGAGGGTAATCTCCGAGGCCTCGCGGCGACGCGAGGCCTCGGAAATTCTGGGCCGCAGAGGGGAAGAGTCGGAGGGCCCAGGGTGAGCGGGTCGACGGGATGCGGACTCCCGCATTCCGCGCGCGCACCCCCGGGCTCACTCGCCCTTGCGCGCGACCTCCCAGGTCTCGTTGGCGGCCAGGACTTTCACGCGTGCGGTGTCGCCCAGGTGCTTCTGCAGCTCCTTCGGGAAGACGCCTTCCTCGGCGGTCCAGGGCAGCACCCAGCGGGCGCCGACCCATTCGACGGCGCGCGCGGCGGCCCACAATGACATCGGCAGCGTGAGGCCGAGCGGCACGGTCATCACGTCCACGTGGAACAGATCGCCGACGACCTGCATGTCGTGCGTCAAGGCGGAGCGGCCGGCGTGGTAGAGCACGGTACCGCTCATCTCGACGACGAAGCTGCACGGTGCCAGGTCCTCGCTGCTCTGGGCGTTGACGCCTTGGATGGTGATGCCGTCCAGGCTGAGCCCGCCGCCCAGATGCACAGCGTGCGCGTTGAATCCTCGCAGCGTGGCCTCGGCAACGACCTCGGGGAGCGCGATCAGCATTGGCTTGTAGCGGCCCATCAGCTCGAGCATCGGCTCCCGCAAGGCCGGCGAAAAACGGTCCGCCACGAGGTAGTCGACCTTCTCGACACTCTTGAGCGCCGGCGGAATGCCGAGCACCAGGACCTTGCTGCCCTCCCACAGGAAGGAACCCTCGCCGAGGTAGCGCACGTGGCTCTTCGGTCCGGCCGGTGCCGAGCTTCGCGGCTGCCGGCGCGCGTCCCGGGCGACGGCCTGCGCGAATACCGGCTCGCCCTTCTCCTTGATCCGGTGCTCGCCGGTGAGCGTGTAGCCGATGTGGTCCCGGAACATCCGGTTGGCCATGTTCCGGATGAGCGTGAGGTTCTTCTGCTGCTCGGTCGACTGGCTGCTCAGGTAGCGCGTCTTGACGATGAAGTTGGCCAGCTCTCCCTCGGGGATCTTGGAGCGCGGCATGGGCGGGTCGGCGACTTCGGCTCAGCTACCGAACCGGATCCACTTCAGGTCGGCGCGCCGGAACTCCTTGACCACCCCGAGCTTGGCCTCGAAGCGAAAGACCTGCTGCTCGAGCTTCCCCTTCAGAAGATCGCCGCCGCGGGTCTCGACGGTGTCGCGGTTGCCGTCGAAGGAGATCTCCTTGAGGTCGGCCCGCTTCAGGGTGAGCCGCGCCAGTGCGGGCGAGCCGAAAGCGAATGTTTCGCCCTGGAGCCGGCCGTGGATCAGCTCGCCGTTCTTCGTGCGGATGCGGTCGTCGCCCGGCTTCGTGGAGACTGACTTCGGCGATTCGGTCTTTTCGGGACCGCAGCCCGCCGACCCGAGCGCGAGCGCGCCGAGCATGAACATGAAAGTGAACGCCGCAGCCTGGCGCATCTGGATCACGAGGGGGCCTCCTGGAGGGTGACGAGGGGGGGATGCTTGCGGGAGCGCGGTCCCGGCGATGGCTCAAGGCGCCGCGTCCCGACTCGCTCAACCTGATACCACTAGTGAAAAGCGAACTGCAAGCGCATGAGCAGCCGGTCGAGCATCTTGCAGACGGCCTTGGGGTCGGTGGCGCGCAGCACTTGCTCCACTTCGGAGAACTCGGTGACGCCGAAGAGGGCGGAGCGGTCCACGGAGGTGAGGATGGCGAAGAAGGAGCGAAGCGAGGCGAGGCGGTCTTCGAAGTTGTACGGCGTGGTCGGGTCGCGGGCGACCGAGAAGGCCAGGCGGCGGACCTGGGCGACGAGCCCCGAGGGGTCGTCGGGGGAGAACGGGCGGTCGGGGAGCTTCTCCGGGGCGCGCCGGACGACTGCTTTGACCTTGGCGGGCGCCGCGGCGGGCTCCGGCTTCCTCTCCGCCGTCTGGAGTGGCGTGACGTCGATCTGGATGAGGCCGCTGAAGTAGACGACGCCCAAGGTCACGGCCACAAGCGTGCCCGGGATGACGGGATTGATGCGCGGCAGCTCCCGAGGGGGCGGGGGAACGGCGTCCTTCACGGTCGCCGTGAGCCTGGGCGGCCGCGGTCTCCCGCTGACGATCAGGATGCCGCTCATCTACCGGTGCCGATCCTACTGCATCAGGCCCTGCATGTTGGCGCCCGGGTACTGGGACGACTGGATCCGCGCCGAGAGCCCGACGCGACCGGCGATGGCGGCGCCCCAGCCGATCTCCTGCTCGGTCAGCTGGCCGCCGCGTTCATGGTAGGGCACGGCGCTGATGACGTAGGTGATGCCGCCGCCGTCGGCGTCGGCCGTGAAGAGGACCTCGCGGAACCGCGCCAGCTCGTAGGTCGCGGTGACGGCCGGGTCGAGCAGGTCGGGCAGGGTGAGGGTGCGCTCCTTCGGGTCGTACTGGTAAACGCGCTTGCGGTCCTGCTGGTCGAGGATCGACAGCCTGTGGCCGTCGTCGTCGATCGCAAAGTCGCGGGCGCCCTTCATGTCGCGCCGAAGCCGGCCCTGCAGGTAGTGGACGGCGCTGATTGCCTGCAGCTTGCGGTCAGTGGCGCGCGAGGTACGGGCGTTGCGCCAGACGAAGGTCCCGAGCAGGCCGATGACGATCGCCGCGAGCAGGACCACGACGCAGATCTCGAAGAAGGTAAAGCCCCTGTGTCCATGGGAATGCTGGTGGTACTTAGTCCTGTCAGGGGCTCTGCCCCCGAACCCCGGCCAAGGGGCCAATGGCCCCCTGGACCCCCGATAGGGTGCGGCGTTCGGACAGTTCGAAAGACCTGCTGAATCTCGGAGAGTCCGAAGAGTCGCGACTGGAGGAGAACCCGCATCAAATGGGGTTCCAAGGGGGGAGTCCCCCCTTGGTGGGGGTCTGGGGGTAAATCCCCCAGGACGAGCTGAAGTACCACCCTGTGGGCTCACTCGAGGGTGTCTCCTTCCAGGCTGTCGACGCTCAGGTCTTCCCGGGAGCGGAAGGCCAGGAGCTTGAACTGGCGCGTCTCGCCCTTCATGCCGCCTTCGAGCACGGTCCAGCGGATTGAGACCTCCAGCGAGAGGAGCCCCTTCTCGACCTCCACGACCTCGAGTGTGCCCTGAAAGAAGTCGCGGCCGACGCTCAGGTTGCGGGCGTACTCGGGCAGCCGTGCGAACCAGTCCTGATTCTTGTCGGTGCCGAAGACGGCCTCGACGACGGTGTTGTCAGGCTTGCCGGCCATCTCGAGCAGCTTCTCGTAGGTCCGCCCGTTCCACACCTCGATGACGCGGCTGGCGAGCGTCTCGGCGTAGATGCGGTCCTCGCTGAGCGTGGCCGATTCGTATCCCAGGTTGAAGAGGCCGATGGTCGGGATGAGGCAGAGCCCCAGGACGACGAGCGCGATGACGATCTCGACCAGAGTCATGCCGCGCCGGAGGCTTGGGTTCGTGCAGGTCAAGGAGTCATCGTCTCCACGAGGTCATTTGAGGAAGACCTCCCGGCCGCGTTCGACGGGGCTGAAGGTGACCCACAGGTGCGAGGTGCGGAAGCCCTTCGGGCCCTCGGCGCTCAGGAGCGGGTTGAACTCTAGCTTGCCCTTCACGCTCTTCGGGCCGGTGCGCTTGTTGTCGTCGACCGTGTAGCGGCGGACCAGCAGGCTTCCGAAGAGGTCGGCGTCGCCGGAGAACTCGACCGCGCCGCCCTCGCCTGGTCCCGAGGCGTCGCGCGGAACGGCGGCCAGGGCGGCCTGGATCTGGCCCGTGGGGAGCTTGATGTTACCCGGGGTGACCAGCGACAGCGTGTCCACCTGGGGGTCCTTGAGCGTGGCCGCCTTGATCTCGAATCCGTCCGTGGAGTAGAGGACAGCCTTTCCTCGGAAGCCGTCCAGGTCGACGACCAGCGGGGTGGTGGCCGGCGCCGGGTCGGAGCTGGCGGCGGCCGGGCGGCCGACGTAGACGATCCCGTTGACGCCGGTGTCCCGGTGGCGAGCGAGGAAGGCATCCCACTCGGCCTGGTCGCGCAAGACGAAGCTGGCCCGTTGCAGGTAGAACTCCTCGTAAAACTTGGTCATCTCGCGGGCGAAGTAGGCGTAGAGGTCGCCGCCCGGGAGCAGCTCGGTGCTGTAGTAGGCGCGGTGGCCTTTGACGAAGCCCTTGATGAGGCCGGTGAGCATCGCCATGTCGGAGTCGGTGCCGAGCTTGTCGAGCGGGCCGGCCTTGGCGAACTCCCCCTTGCTCATCATGCCCCCGAGCAAGCCCATGATGTTGTCGGCGTTGATCTCGCTTTTCAGGCCGTCGAGCCCCTTGAAGCGCTTCTCGTAGCCCGCGGCCTTGTCCTTGGCCTCGGGATCGTCCTGCTTGGCCTTCTCGAAGAACACCTTGTCCTTCTGGACCTGGTCGAGCCGCGCCTGGTCGCTCGCCGGCTGCCCCGAGGCAGGGGCCGGACTCGTGCCGGTTCCGGTGCCAGCGCCCGTGCCAGCGCCGGTGCCTGGATTCGTGCCACCGGGCGTAGCCGAGCCGGTCGCGCCGGAGTCGGAGGCGAGCGCGGCGTTGGCCTTGCCGCCGGAAGTCTCGAGCTTGGTGCCCTCGCCCTTCATCTTGTCGAGCGCGCCGCTGGCCTGGACGTCGGAGACGCTGGTCTGGATGCCGTCGAGCGCGGGGGCGAAGTTGCCCTTGCCGGCTTCCCGCAAGGCGTCCGTCGGCTGGCCGATGATGACGCCCTCGAGGATGACCTTCAGGGCGATCACCGTGATCTTGCCGATCATCTCCTGAGCCGTTGCGACGGCGTCGAGCGCCGTGTGGATCGCCTGCATCGCCTGGCCGACGTACGGGACGTAGCGCAGCATGTCGGTGATTATCAAGACGATGCCGATCACGCGGTAGACCTGCAGGTTGATGTTCGAGACGGTGTAGATCGTCTGGTAGATCTGGTAGAGCGGCGGGAACATGTCCCGCAGGATGCTCTCGTAGTTGAAGTCGGAGAGCTTCTCGAGCGGATTGCGGTCGGGGTTTCCGATGAGGATCGACTCGTCCTTGAAGAAGTCGGCCGGGATGCGCGCCCCGGACGAGATGGTCATCTTCATGAACTTCTGCGTCTGCTTGCAGGTGCTGCAGGAGTTGACCTTGGTGCGGCGATCGTTGACGGCCGTCTCGTAGCCGTTGTTGAGCGTGTTGGTGTCGTCGATGGCCTTGTTGGTCGGCTCGATGATGTCGGTGTCGAGCGCCTGCTTGGAGGCGCCGTTGATGTAGTCGGGCTTGTAGAGCGTCAGCGCCCGGCGGTCATAGGTCTGGGGCGGCGTGATGAGCTGCACGCGGAAGGGCTTCCGGGCCTGCACGCGCCGGTAGGTCTCCTCGCCCCGCCCCCAGAGCGGCCGGACGACGGCCGTCAGCTGCACCTCACCCGAACGCTCGAAAGGCTCCATTGGATGAACCGACTCTCTCGAAAAGCGGATCTCCATGGAGGTCTCGATGCGGTCGATCGGGTAGGGCTTGAACGTCTCGGCGCTCTCGGGCGCCTGCATGCGGGCGAAGAGCCGGTCCGGCTGGTAGGCGTACGGGACGACGCCCTCGGACTGCTGCTCCCGGAAGATCCGGTGGAGCTCCGAGCCCGGCTTGTTGCACTCGGTCTGCAAGAGCCAGAACCCTTCCTCGACGGCAGCCTCGGCAAGGTACTCGGCCGTGGTGCCGAAGGAGCTGCGCGCCGTGTTGCGGTAGACGTTGCGGCTGAAGGAGTAAATCTGCAGGGCCGTGATGATCGCGGCGATCACGATCAGGACGACCAGGATGACGGCAACGCCCCTGCGCCATCCTCGCGCGGTGTAGGAACGCCTGTTCTTGTTCACGGCTGCCATCGACTCGCCATGCTCTTCAGACGATACGAACCTCTCCAAGGATAGGCCCGAAGAGCGATCCGGGCAACGCCCCCCTACCGAGGAGCCGCGACGCGGGCCCGACCCAGCAGCCACTCCAGGCGCCGCCGGCCGGTCTCCGGGCCCCGCTGCCCGGGGGGGCTGGCACTGGCCAGGAGGGGCTTACCGGCACGGAAGAGCGCCATGGCGAGCTGACAACCCCTGAGCAGCACCGCCGCCGCCCGACCGTGGTGCTTCCGCACATAGCGGTGGAGGCTCTCGAGGTAGAGAATGTCGAGGTCCTGCCGAAATGCGGTGCTGGCCCCGCCCAGGTGCGTGGCGGCGGCCTCGGCGCAGTAGCAGGCACGCAGGCCCAGGCTGGCACCGCGCCGGCACCAGTCGTCATCCTCCCAGAAGAGAAAGTAGCCCTCGTCGAACGGGCCGATGCGTTCCCAGACCTCCCGGCGGCAGACCATGAGCGCTCCGGCGATCACGTCGCAGGCCCCGCCCGGATCCGGCCAGACGGCCGGCTCCAGGCCCCAGTGCAGCGCGGGGTCGAACCCCAGCCGGCCATCCAGACCGAGTGCCGAGGCCACCAGGGGAGCCAGCCTGCAGAATCCCCAGGCCGAGCGCGCCGGCCGGCCGTCGCGAGTGCGCAGCAGCGGTCCGGCGGCGGAGACGGTCCGGTCCGCGTCGACCGCATCCACCAGACGCGCCAGACACCCGGGAGCCAGCTCCAGGTCCGCATTGGCGAGAGCCACGTGGGTGCCACGACTTGCCGCTGCTCCCGCGTTCAGTGCGAAACCGTAGCCCAGGTTCTCAGGCAGCTCCAGGAGGTGCGGGGACGTGGGGTGGGCTCGAGCGCGGGTGACCGACTCGTCGGTCGAGCCGGAATCGACGACCCAGACCTCGTGCGGGAGCTCCCCGCAGGCGGCGGGAATGGAATCGAGCAGCGCCGGCAGGGTCGTCTGGGAGTTGTGCGCGACGACCACGACGCTCAGACAGCGGAGATCTGTCGGGCCGGGGGGAGCGGCCGGGCACGTCGAGCTCGTCACGTGGGAGCGGTTCAACCGAGGGCCGCCGAGGCCGAGCCCGAGGAGCGGCAGGCCTTGCGGGCGCAGCCTTCGGAGTGCTCCCAGCATTCGGGGTGATAGCCGGCGTCGCACTTGGCGCAGGTGACCTGGGCCAGTTCGACGGTTTCGGCGCAGAGAGCGCAGTCCGGGGGGCGGGCGCCGGTTTCACGCGGGGCAACCATGGAGCTTGCGGCAAATGGAAGGATGAGGGCCGCGCCCAGAGGCGCCAAGAGGAAGGTCAGCGCTGCCAGCAGTGCCTCGGCGCTCAGCAGGAACAGCCCGATGTAGAAGCCCAGGAAGAAGCCGCCGAGCGGCACTGCGTGCCAGTACCCCCGCCCCAGGAGCTCGGTGAGGCCGGACACGTTGCGGAGCACCAAGAGGTTGTAGAGCACCACGAACGCGGCGACGACGCCATACCCGGCCAGTAGTCCCTGCTCGGCGGTCAGGTTCGGATACCAGATCCAGACGACGAAGGTGGTGATCCAGCCCGGCAGGAAGCCCGCGAGCAAAAGCGTGCAGAAGCGATTGATGCCCTCGGCCAGCCGCCGTCCGAACCTGGGCAGAAGCCATCCACGGAAGTCGACGAAGAGTGAGCGCGCTCCGAGAAGCGCCAGGTATAGCGGGATGTAGAAGATGTACAGGAAGTGTCCGAGGAACAGCTGGGGGGCCGTCGGTTCCGGGGGGTCGTCGAAGATCCGGATCACGGCCGATAAAGCCGTGATTAGGAATTCGGGAAGCTGATCGAGTGTCATGCCGCCTCCTGGCCCGCGCAACGCGCGTACCGAAAGGAATGTACCACCCCGGAGAGGAGTGAGGCGTGAGGCTTGAGGAGTGAGGCTCGAGGCCGTGAATCTATCCATAGTCCCCAAGAACTGCTCGGGCTGAGCCCTTCGGCAAGCTCAGGACATGCTCGTCGAAGCCCAGCATTGAAGCGGCTATGGCCCCTCGGCGGGCATGGGCGAACGGTTCCAGGGAGTTTGTTCACAGCCTCTCGCTACTCACTACTCACTACTCACTACTCGCTACTCGCTACTCCCCAATGCTACGCTCCGGGCGTGAAAAACAGCGGCCAGGTCGTCGTAGAAACGGTGGAGAGTAGGGTCTTGCGGGGGAATCCGTGGAAGGACCCGCACGTGCGGAAGCTGCCTCTCTGGCTGCCGCCCTCCTATGGCAAGTCGTCGAAGCGCCGGTATCCGGTGCTCTGGTGTCTGACGGGGTTCACGGGCAGCGGCGTGATGCTGCTGAACGTCCATGCGTTCAAGGAGAACTTGCCGCTGCAGCTGGATCGGCTGGTGGCGACGCGGAAGATGCCCGAGTGCATCGTGGCAATGCCGGACTGCATGACGTACCTGGGGGGCAGTCAGTACATCAACTCGGCTGCCAATGGCCGCTACGAGGACTACCTGTGCGACGAGCTCGTGCCGTTCGTGGACGCCCGCTATCGCACGCTGGCCGAGCCTGCACACCGAGGGGTGTTCGGCAAATCGAGCGGCGGATACGGGTCCGTCATCCTGGCGATGCGACGGCCCGACGTGTTCGGGGCCTTCGCCTGCCATAGCGGCGACATGGCCTTCGAGCAGTGCTATGTTCCTGACTTCTACAAGGCGGTCACGCCGCTGGCCAAGGCGGGCGGGCTGAAGAAGTTCATCAGGACCTTTCGCCAGGATCGCAAGCCCGACGCCAGCGCCCACGCCGCGCTCAACACCGTGGCGATGGCGGCGGCCTATTCGCCGTCGCCCAAGGGCCGTCAGCCCGCGATCGAGCTCCCGATCGATCTGGAGACCGCAGAGTTGATCCCGTCCGTCTGGTCGCGGTGGCTCGACTGGGACCCGGTCCGGCTCGTGGAGAAGCACCGGAACGCGCTGCTGGGGCTCCGGCTGGCCTGGTTCGACTGCGGTGCAAAGGACGAGTTCAACCTGCATCTGGGCGCCCGCATCCTCGCTCGTCGGCTCGAGCAGCACCGCATCCCGTTCGTGCACGAGGAGTTCGACGGCGGCCACTTCGACATCGGCTTTCGCCACGACGTGTCGCTGCCCGCGCTCGCGCGCGCGGTGGGGTGAGCCCCAGCTGCGCGGCGTTTCGGGCTGGGTCGCCGGATTCCATGTGGTAAAGTACTGGTTTGTCCGGTGGGCTCGGGGGCAGCGGCATGACACGAAGCGATAGAGAGTCGAAGGCGGCGGTGGGGCGCCCTGCCTTGGCGCTCGGGAGTCAGGCAGGAGGGTTGACTGCGCTCGGGGAGCGGGACGCCGAAGCCGAGCTGGCCGACATCCTCCCGGAGCTTCCGGAGGTCACGTCTCGCGCCAAGACCGTCTCGTGGACGGGCTGGATGTTGCTCGGCTGCTGGATTCTGCTGGAAACGGCCGCTCAGATCGGCTTCAAGCTGGGCGCCAGCGCTGCGGGAACCGGCCTTTCGGAGCTAGAGACCATCGGCGAAGCGGCCGGTAACGGCTGGTCCATCTTCGCCTATGTCTGCACTGCGCTCGAGTTTCCCATCTGGCTGGCAGTTCTGGCCCGCCTGGACTTGTCGCTAGCCTTCCCTCTCTCCAGCCTCTCGCAGGTGACCATTCTCATTGCCAGCCTCTACGTGCTGGGCGAGCATGCGGGCTGGATGCACGTCCTGGGAATCGGCTCGATCCTCATCGGTACCCTCCTGATCCTCGGGGAGGCTGACAAGTGAGCGTCTACGGCCTCATCCTGGCCTGCGTCTGTCTCGTAACGGTCGGTCAGCTCTGCTTCCGGGTCGCCGCACGGCGCGACGAGCCTGGAAACAAGGGAATCCTCGCCGGCCCCTTGGGGCACCCGATTCTCTGGCTGGGCGTGATTGCCTTCATCGCCCACTTCTGCGTCTGGATGCTGGTTCTGAACCGGGCGGACCTGTCAGTCGCCTATCCGCTGATGAGCCTCGATTACGTCCTCATCACGGTGCTCTCGAGCTGGCTGCTGAAGGAACGCGTGCACAGCCGCCGCTGGATCGGCGTCGCTTTCATCGTCCTGGGCGTCGTGCTGATCGGCGGGAGCTGAGCTGCCCTTCAGGCCTAGCGGTCGCCCTGCTCCGACAAGGAGCGCAGCTCGAACTCGTCGCTCCAGGCCGACTCCCGCCCCCCGGGCCCCTGCGGAGGCTCCAGAAGCGCCGCGATCACGCAGAACCCGAAGAGGACCGCGATGACGACTCCGCGGAACAGCCCCAGCGCCACGCAGATGCGCAGGGATCGTTCGCGGTCGGCGTTGCTCTCATCCATCGCTTCTCAGCAGAGAATGTGCTGCCGCAGAAGCTGGAATGCACGCGGGGGGAATCAGGAATTGAGAATCGAGAATCGAGAATCGAGAATCGAGAATCCACAATCGAGCAGGGATAACGACGCGCACTCCGCTCCCCGCTCATCCTGAGCAGGCTGCGGAAGCAGCCGTGTCGATGGACAACCTCCGGCCTAGGAGCGTGTCGGAGAAATGCGAGCAGAGGCGATTACTGGAGGAAGACCGAACAGGGAACAGGGAACAGAAAACA
>JACPRK010000020.1 GCA_016190005.1 Candidatus Wallbacteria bacterium
GAAGGGAACAGTGGCACTTCTTCGGCGACGTGGCGAGCAACCTGAAGATCGAGGAAGGCCTGGGCGACGTCGTGACGACCATCCTGCTGGTGCTGGCCGAGAAGCTGTTTCCGCTCGTGAAGGACTGGCTCAACGAGTACATCGAGAGGAAGCTGGACGAGTACGTCACCCTCGAGGAGCCGATCGGCGTGCACGATCCGGACCTAGAGCCAAAGACGCTGTTCGTCAACAGCGGCGAGGCGTTGCTGGACGTCGACTCGCTGGCCCAGCGGCTCTTCCAGGTGAAGTCGCCCGTGACGATCGACGAGGTGCGGGTCGAGGCCGACCGTCTCGTCCTGGGCGCCAGCTCCCGGTGAGCCTCAGCCCAGGATCAGGCGAGGAAGATCAGCGGCAAGGAACCGCCCCAGGCCGCCGTAGCCGCAGTTGATTCCCAGAAGTCGGCGCATCGCGTCCGGGTGGCGGCCCAGGCGCCCGAGAGCCTGGAGCGCAAGCCAGCGGCGGGCCGTCAGGAACAGCAGCGCGCGCGTCAGCGCCCAGGGCTGACGCGTCGCGTCACGCCACGCGCGCTCATATCGGTGCCCTTCGGAAAACCCCACGCGCAGCCCGGATTCCAGAAGCAGCTCCACGGCCGCGCGGGCCGTCGTGAGCCCGAGCGCAAGCCCCTCGCCCGTGAGCGCGTCCAGGAAGCCCGCGGCGTCGCCGACCAGGAGGACCCCGGGCGCCCAGCGCCGAGTCGCCGGCGCCTGAAGCGGACCTATGGCGCCCACGCGCCCGAGAGGTCGCGCACCCTCGAGAGCTCTTGCCAGCTCGGGCACCGACCTGGCGTGGGCCTCGAAGCCGGCCGACAGCCCCGGTCCACCTCGGGATACCCAGCCCCGGACGACCTCCTCTCGCGAGAGAAAGATCCACCCCTCGACCCCCGCCCCGCAGGGCGTGCGGTACAGTTCCCCGCCCTCCACGAGATGCACTTGCACATGCGTCATCTGAGGCCGGCTCGACTCCCACTCGAAATGTCCGCAGACTCCGAATCGGGCACCCGCCCGCCGCGGCCGCGACTCTGCGCCGATCATGCGGCGCACCGTCGATTTCAGCCCATCGGCCCCCAGCACCGCGTCAGCCAGCTCCCGTCGGTCCCTGAGCGCAACACCAGCCACGCGGCCGCCCCGCCAGACCAACCCCTGCACCGCGCAGCCGAATCGCACCTCCGCTGACCCCAGCCCCGACAGCCGCCCGAGCAACGCCGCTTCGAGTCCGGGCCGGCGAACGCCCAGCCCGGCGTCTCCTGCCGCCCCATCCGCCCGCAGCCCTCCCGCCACGGCCGGCGGCGCCGGAAAGTCCGCCCGCGCCAGCTCCCTTCCCCCGTCGAAGTAGGCGATCCCCTGGAACGCGCTCGCCCCGCGCGCGCGCACAGCCTCGAGCACGCCCAGCTCCGCGAGCTGTGCGACGCCGGGCGGCATCATCCCCTCCCCTCCCGGCCGCGCCCTGAGCCCGGGCGCGCCCTCGAGCACCAGCACCTCCACACCTGCTCGCGCCAGGAAGATCGCGCTCGCCAGCCCGGCCGGCCCCGCGCCCACGACAATCACCCTCGGCACGTCAGCCTCCCCGCATCCGGTCGCTCGCCCACGCCTGCTTCACGCCTCGATCATCGCACGCCGGCCGCCGCGCTGTGCCCGACGTCGACGGGCAATGTCGCCATCGTCTAGGATGGCGCCACCCCGATGCAACGAAACTCGCCCGACCACCTGCAGGAGCTGCTCAGACAGCGCAACCGCGAACCGGACCAGGCGGTCCGCATCGACCTGGAGATCCAGAAGATTTTCCGGGCCGAGCGGGCCATCTACGTCTCGGACATGTCGGGCTTCTCCCGGATCGTGGCCCAGTACGGCATCATCCACTTCCTGGCGATGATCCAGCAGATGAGGGACATCTCGCTCCCGGTCGTGGAGGTGAACCACGGGGAGCTGGTCAAGACCGAGGGGGACAACATCATGGCGGTCTTCGAGTGCGTGGAGGACGCGCTCAGGACCGCGCGCGAGGTGCGGCGCCAGACGCTGGAGCTCGACCGCAAGCTGCCGCCGGATCGCCAGCTACACCTGTCGATCGGCATCGGGTTCGGCCGCATCCTGCTGATGGACCGCCACGACTTGTACGGCGACGAGATGAACCTCGCCTCCAAGCTGGGCGAAGACATCGCGGCCGGCGACGAGGTGCTGCTCACGGCAGCCGCCCAGCGCGCGCTGGTCCCGGGGGTAGTGCGGCTGGAAGAGCGCCGCGCCAGCGTGTCCGGCCTGGAGCTCGTTCACTACGCGGTGCTCGGGTAGGCGGGCCTCACGGCGCGGAGGGCGCGGGGATGACCTGCGCGGAGCCCTGGGGGGCGAGCTCGGCCGCCAGCAACCGGGCCAGCGCGCGAACATCTGCGACTTCGTAGTAGGGATGGCCGAACGGCACGCACGACCGCAAGGCGAAGACATAGCGAAGGTCGCGCTCCTTGAAGTGGGCCGCGCCGTCGGCGGACGCAGGCGCGCTGGAGAGGACGGAGCTTCCGAGTCGTCCGGCGACCAGCTCCGACTCGACGAGCGCCATGTCGACGCCTGCCACGAAGAGCTCGTGGCGGCCGGCCTGGAGACCCCTGGGTGAGCGGAACGCGATCCGGCCGCAAGCACGGCCCGCCGCGGCAAGCGGGAGCAGCGCGCCCGAAGTCGCGACGAGGCCCGAACCGAAGCCGACGAGGACGCCGGGTCGGGCCGCGTGGCCGGGTGCCCCGGGAACGCGGATCGCGCATATGCCGGGCCAGGCCTGGAGCGTCGCATCCGCCAGGTCCAGTCGCACCGGCCCTGACTCGCTGCCGGACTTCTCCCTTGGTAGCAGCCTGTAGACAAACCCCTCGGGGCAGAGTCCAAACGCCGCCCGGGCGCGCGCCAGCTCTGCGTCGCCCAGGAAGAGCGAGCTGTAGACTGGCCGGCCGGCCGCGACCGCGGGGCCGATCGACTTCTCGACGGCCTCGTCCCACCGCTCGAGCGTCGTCCACTCGAGATCGGTCCGCCGACCCAGGGCAAACCGCGCATAGAGCATGGGGAACGTGTCGACGTCGGTCGTCGTTATCAGCCGGGCCCCGCGCGGCAGCAGCGCGTCGAGGTCCGCCAGGTAGCGGCTGACTTCCTCGAACGAGGAGCGATCGCAGCGCTTCCAGCCGCCGGGAAGCCAGCTCCAGGGCGCGAGCGCCAGGAGAACGGCCGCGACGCACTGCCACGCGCGTCCGGCCTTGCCGGCAGCCCCCACGACGCCCTCGACCCCCAGCGCGACGAGCCAGCAGACCATCGCCAGCGCCGGCAACGCCATCGTGTTCGTCTCCACCGCAAGGTGGTTTGCGCAGAAGACGGCGTTCACAAGGGCCACGCCCAGGATTGTTCCGAGCTCCGGCCGGCGACTCCTTGCAGCGCAGACGAGCCCGAAGGCGGCCAGCGCCAGGGAGCACACGCCGAGCTCGCCCGCGAACACCGCCAGCAACCGCCCGAGCTCGCCCAGAGCCTCGAGAAACGGCAGCGAGAACACATGGCCCGCGTAGCTCCGCCCCGTCACGATCGCGACGAGCGTCTCGAAGTCCTTCGGATAGTCGAAGTAGTTCATCGAGAACCGGTTCCGAAGGTGCCACCACGTGTGCGCGTAGGGCAGATAGGCAGCGACGAACGCCGCCAGTGCCAGGCGGACCTCGACCTTGCCTGCGCTCGTTGGCCTTCCATCCGCAGGCGGCCCTCCGCGCAGGAGCAGGCCAAAGAACGGCAAGAACAAGAGGCCCGTCGGCCGGTGAGCTACCAGACAACCCGCCAGGAATCCCGCTGCCGCCGCGCGCGCGCGCAGCAGTTCCCGCTGTCCGGCCAACGTTGCCAGCAGGCCCATGATCAGGAGCATCTCGAAGGCGTAGACCTCCTGGATCACGGCCATCTCCCAGTACTGGGGAGTGAGGGCGAGCACCCCCGCGCCCGCGAACGCGCTGGCCACTGCCAGCCCCGTCCGCCGGAGCGTCCCGTAGAAAAGTGCCGCCGCCCCCGCGGCCGACGCGGCCGAGAAGAGCGCCACCGCATGCGGCGCGCCGCCCGGCCAGACCCGCGTGAAAGCGTGGGCGATGAGCGTCCAGAGCGGATACCCGGGCGGGTGCGCGATGTCCAGATTCGCCGCGACGGCCGTCAGCTCGGGTGCGTCGAACCAGTAGACGTCGCGACTGGCCGACGAACCGTAGATCGCCAGCAGCAGCGCGAAGACAACGGCGGCGAGGCGCGAGGTGAAGGCGGACATGGGGGGGAGCAGCGAAGGTCCTGTCAGGGGCTACCGCCTCGCGAATACACGGTTCTCCGGAGCTTCTGCGTGAATCCTGGTGGCACTCGAGATCGCCCTGGGGGTTTTCGAACTAGCGAGAATGAGTTGTACCGAATCCACTCAGGGGCTCTGCCCTCACGTAGGCATGGATCTCTCGAAAGACCTCTTGAGTCCAGAACTCTCTGGCAAGCGCCGCCAACAGGAAAGCCCGCATCAAATGGGGGTCCAGGGCCTGTCCTGAGCTTGTCGAAGGGGGGACAAGTCCCCCTGGTGGGGGGTCGGGGGCGAAGCCCCTGAGAGGACTGAAGTACATCCAGTAATTGCGCGGGGTCTCAGAGATCCATGAGTGCGTGAGGTTCTGGCTCTGGCCCCCCGATGGGATACGGCTTTCGGGTCGTTCGGGACTGGGTCTCACCTCCGAAACTCGACGGGTCCTTCGAAAGATCGCTCGAGTCTTCCGGCCGCGCGGCACGGCGCCGGCCGCTCACCGGCCGCCAAAGAGCTGCTCGACGCGGGCGCGGTCGACGGCCGCAATCTCCAGCTTCAACAGCTGCATGTTCCGTCCCTTGCGATCGGTGCCGCTCGATCTCTCGATCACCCGGCACTCGAGCGCGGCCTCGGCGTCGACGGGTCCCACGTGCAGCACGTCGCCGACCGGATCTTCCGGCCGCGCGGCGACGACCAGACGACCAGCGTCGCACTCCATCAGCAGGGCCGGCCAGGCCTGTCGCCGATCTCCGCCGTGGCAGTGCACGCGCCTGGGCAGCTCGAGCGTGGGCCGTTCGCGCTCCTGGGTGGCCCAGAGGACCTCATAGAGGAAGGCCGGCTCCTTGCGGCCTTTGACTGCAACGGCGCCGATGGGGCGGATCGGCACCTGTCCCTGCACGCGGTCGAAGGTGGCCTTGCCGATGAAGATCTGCCCGGGGCCGGTCTGGGACTCGATGCGGCTGGCCAGGTTGACGACGTCGCCGATCACCGTGAAGTCCATCCGGCTAGGAGCGCCGATGTTGCCGGCAATGGCCTGCCCCGTGTTGACCCCCACGCCCATCGCCACCGTCGAGCGGCCGCGCGCCGCCTGGTGCTCGTTGAAGACGGCCAGAGCGCGCTGCATCCCCATCGCGGCGCGCACCGCGGCCAGCGAGTCGAGCTCCCGCGTCACGGGGCTCCCCCAGACGGCCATGATGGCATCGCCGACGAACTTGTCGAGCGTCCCGCCCTCCTTGTAGATCTCGTCCACCATCAGCGAGAAGTAGTCGTTCAGCATGGCTACGACGTCGGCGGGCGCCATGTGCTCGGATGCCGACGTGAAGCCGCGCATGTCCGAGAAGAGCACCGTCACTTCCTTGAGCTCCCCGCCCGGCTTCCAGGAGATGCGGCCGCTGGCGACCTCTTCCACCAGCTCCGGCGCCAGGTAGCGCGCCAGGTGCGCGCGCACGACGGACTCCTGTTCCAGCCTTTGCGCCAGCCGGTCGGCCGAGAGCGCCATGGCGCCGATCCCCGCCAGCGCTCCGAAGACCGGCAGATCCTCGGGACCGAAAGCATCCGGCAGGTCCGTTGTGTCCGCATAGAGGAGGCCGAATGGCGCCCCCTGGTAGTTGAGCGGCGCAGCGATGACGGAACGCGTCCGGGCGCCCAGGATGCTCTGCGTCGGCTGGATGCCCGGGTCGCTCAGCACGTCGCTCACCAGTAGCGGTGCACCCGCCTTCAACACGCGCCGGCAGACCGTGGAGCTGACCTCGATCGTCTGGCCCTCTCGCGTCCAGCTCGCCCCGAGCCTCATCGCCGGCGACCCGGACGCGGCCGCCCGCCCCTCGAAGAGAAGCACCGCCGCCCGCGCCGGCTGGAACATCTCGCGCACGGCCTCGACCAGCCGCTCCGCCAGCGGCTGCTCACCCTGCAGCTTCTCCAGCGCGGCGGCTTCGGCCTCCACCCGCGCGAACCTCTCCAGCAATTGCTGAACGGCCGCGTCCGCGCGCGTCACGGCCGACGCCACGCGCGCCACCGGCTCTTCCGGCCCAGGCTCGAGCACCGAGAGGCTCACCTGACGCCTGGAACCGGCCACGTAGGTGAGACTGACATCGCCCAGCTCGATCCAGTCCCCGTCGCCCAACGTTCGCCGCCGGGCCGCCAGCGAGTTGACCTTGAGGCCGCCCCCCGCCGCCAGGCTCTCCAGCGCCCAGCCCGAACCCTCCGGCACAACTCGCGCGTGGAATCCCGCCACGCTCGCGTCGGCCAGCACGAACGTGCACGAAGCGGCAGAGCCAATGCTGGCGACGCCCTCGAGCTCGAAGCGCTGGCCGTCGGCCGGACCGCCGTGCACCAGCAGGTAGGGCGTCCCCTGCGATGCGGCCGGCACCATCGGCCCTCCGTCCGAAGGGCACTGGACCTTCACGCCGGCCTTGAGGGAACCCACGTTCCACTCGCGGCGACAGTTGGTGCAGACGAGCAGCATCGGCTGCCAGGAGGATACCAGAACCCGGGACGTTGCTACCGGTTCGGCCCTGCCGGCCGGAACCCGAACTCGAAGATGCGCGCGGCCGGGTCCAGCGCCTCCCGGCAGCTCGCCCTCAGCGACGCGCCTTCGTAGCACCAGCCCCCGCCCCGCAACACCCGCCGCCCCCCGGCCTCAGGGCCGCGCGGATCGGTCACCGGCCCGTTGGGATAAGGCCCGTACCAATCCGCAGTCCACTCCCAGACATTGCCGGCCATCTCCCAGCAGCCGGCCGGCGAAACACCGTCCGGGTAGCTACCGACCGGCCGGGTGGCGCCGTGGCGGCTGTCGAAATTGGCCAGCGAATCGTCCGGCGGCCTCTCTCCCCACGGGTAGGTCCGCCCGTCGCCCCCCCGCGCCGCGCGTTCCCATTCGGCCTCCGTCGGCAGCCGCAGCCCCGCCCACGCACAGTAGGCCGCGGCATCGTCCCAGGAGACATTGACGACGGGATGATCGTCGCCGTGGGGAAACCCAGGGTCGGGCGGCTCGGCCCGCCCAGTGGCGGCGCAGAACGCGCGATACTGCCCCCAGGTCGTCGCGTACCGCGCGATCGAGTAGGCCGACAGCGTGACTTCCCGGACCGGCTGCTCGTCCGCCCGCCCGCGCTCGCTCCCCATGCGGAACCGGCCGGCCGCGATCCGCATCATCGTCGAGCCGTCGCGTGCGTTGATCCACTCGCTGTCCGCTTCCTGCGCCCCGGAGGCGGCACGCCCGGCGGCGAACCCTTCGAGCGCCCGCCGCACCTCCCCGGCCGCAGGCCGCTCCGCAGGCTGCCGCGACAGCATCCGCTCCACCAGCCGGCCGAGCCCCTCGGGAAGCTCGCCCCCGGCCCCGACGGGAACCTCCGTGCCGTGCGGCAGACGGCCGCAGAGCATTTCGAAGAGCATCGCTCCCAGCGCGTAGATGTCTGCTGCGGGGCCGGCCTCGCCCGCGTTGCCGACCTGTTCGGGCGCCATGTATCCCGGCGTCCCCATCGCGGTCCCGACGCGCGTCTTCATCACGCGCTGGGCATCGCCCCACTCGGCGTCCAACCCGGCCAGCCCGAAGTCGGCCACCTTGACACGCCCGGCGCCGTCGATGAGCACGTTCTCCGGCTTCAGGTCCCGGTGGACCACTCCCCGCGAGTGCGTGTACTCGAGCGCCTTGGCGATCGCCAGCGACATCTCCAACGCCTGCTCCAACTCCATGCCCCCCAGCCGCTCACGGAGAGTCAGTCCATCGATCAACTCCAGGACCAGGTACGGCGTGCCGGTCGCGAGCAACCCCGCGTGCACCATCCGGACGATCCCGGGATGCGACAGCCGGCAGAGCACCTTCACTTCACGCAGGAACCGCTGCCGCCCCTCGTCGCCCGCCCCGGGCAGCTCCCGCATGCACTTGATCGCCACCGGCTCCTCGGTCAGCTGGTTCCGAGCCCGCCAGACGGTCCCCATGCCTCCCTCGCCCAGGACACCCTCGACCTGCCACTCCCTGGGAAGCCCTTCGACCTGGCGCGCCGGCTCGCCGCCCGCCGGCGTCATCGACCAGCCGCACGACGGGCACTCGAAGCCGCCGCCCCGGCGCAGAAGCCCGACGAGTTGACCGCAGTTCGGGCACGGCGTCTGGGACATCGCTGGGTCGGGCCGCCCCCTGGGCCCGGAGCGCAGTCTAGCACGCTGCGCCGGGCGATCCTCGCCCCCCCTCCTCGAGTCCGTGCTGCCGAGATGACCCCTTCCCCTGCCCCAGCTGCCGAGTCCCGTTTCGCCTCCACAGTCCGTATCCGTCTGCAGGCCGCCGCCCTCACCCCGGCGGATGGCGGCGAGGAGGAGGCTCGTTGATGACGAGCCAGTAGAGGCTCAAGCTCTGGACGGCGTCGACGAACTGGGCGAAATCGACGGGCTTCCGGACGTAGCTGTTGGCGCCGAGGACGTAGCTCTGCAGCAAGTCCTCCTCCTCCCGGGAGGAGGTGAGGACCACGATCGGCAGGCACTGCGTTCGCTCGTCTGCCCGAAGTCGCTTCAGCACTTCGAGACCGCCGATCCGCGGGAGGTTCAGATCGAGCAACACGACCTCCGGCAAGGACTCCCGGGTCTTTTCCGGGGCAAGCAAGTATTCGAGCGCCTCGACGCCGTCCCGTACCACCACCAGCTCGTTGGCCACGTTGCTCTTCTTGAACGCGCGCTGGGTCAGGACCACGTCGTCCGGGTTGTCCTCGACCAGGAGAATGACCTTCGGGGTGACGTTCATGATCTTTCGGTCTCCTTGTCGGCCTCGAGTGTGAAGGTGAAGGTCGCTCCGCGGCCTACCGCGCCCTGGGCCCAGACGCGGCCGCCGTGACGGCGCACGATGCGTTGCACGGTGGCCAGTCCGACGCCGGTGCCGGGAAAGTCGCCTGGCGCATGCAAGCGCTGGAACGGGACGAACAGCTTGTCGTAGTAGGCCATGTCGAACCCGGCTCCGTTGTCCCGGACGAAGAACGCCCGGGTCCCAGCCAGGTCCGTCGCACCGAACTCGATCGTCGCACTGTCGAGCTTGTCCGTGAACTTCCAGGCGTTACGCAGGAGGTTCTCGATCACGAGCCTCAACAGCCGCTCGTCCCCCCCCGCGGTGAGGCCCGCCTCGATGCGGAAATCGACCTGACGATTCGCGGCCGTAGCCTGCAACTCGGCGGCCGCCGAGCGAGCCAGCTCCGACAGATCGACAGTGGCCCGTTGCAACTCGCCGCGAGCCACTCGCGACAGCTGCAACAAGTCGTCGATGATCTGCGCCATCCGCTGGGCTGACGCGCGCACCCGTCGCAGGTAGTCGAGCCCCTCCAGGTCGAGCTTGTCCGAGCAGTCCTCCTGCAGCAGGCGCGTGAAGCCGTCGATGCTGCGCAGTGGGGCTCGTAGGTCGTGCGAAGCCGAGTAGCTGAACGCCTCGAGCTCGCTGCTGGCCGCCTCGGCCGATTCCTTGGCGCGCCGCAACTCGTCTTCGGCCTGCGTCTGGCGGGTGACGTCGTGCACGACGTAGACGAGGCTGGCCTCCCCGGGCAGAATCTCTTCCCGCGTGGCAGCCACCTCCACCACCATCTGGCTCTCGTTCTTCCGAATGCCGTAACGACCGGAGAATTTCAACCGAGAGCCGAGCGGCGAATCGATCAGGGGCCAGTCCGCCGGGTCCGCCGAGTCCGGCCGTTCGAGCCTGACCACGTCGGGCAGGCGGGCCCCCAGCAACTCGATGTGCCGCCGGCCCGCCAACAGGTCGAACGAGCCGTTACACCACTGGATGCGCCCTTGGGCGTCGGTCCAGACGATGCTGTCGGAAACGAGGGAAAGGGCCACTTCCAGCCGGCCCAGGGTTGCCCGAAGCTCGCGCACCAGCTCGAGCAGGTGCTGTCCGTCGGGCGACGACATCGACTATCACCTCCCGGGAAGCGGCCGGATCGTCGCCGCAAATGTCCACCGGCCCTCGGATTTCTCAGCCTGAATGCGGTGCTCGGCGTCGAACTCGCGGCCGTCCTTGGCGACCGCCCGCAACGTGATCGGCCGGTCGAGGAGAGTCGGTCGCTCGGTGAGCAGGAACCGAGAGAATCCCAGATGGTGCGCGTCCCGCAGATGCGGCGGGATCAGGCACGTCACGTGCCGGCCCAGCACTTCCTCCCGCGTCCACCCGAAGACCTCGGAGAAGGCGTCGTTCACATGCGTGATCCACCCGTCGGCATCGACGGCGACAACCGGCACGTTCCGCTCGGACAACAGTTCGCTGATCTTCACGCGCGATCCGCCTCAATCAATCCGGTACGCTCGCGGTCCCGACAATTATCTACCCCTCGCGAGCGCCAGTCTACGCAGGCTTGCCAGGCTCCGAAGGCGTGACAGCCTGGAGTGATCCTCGTTATCGCACCCAGCAAGCAGGCGACAACCCGCCCGCGAGTTGTGGGCAGCCGCGGCGCGCGGCGCGGCGGAGCATGCCGCGCGCCGGATCAAGTCCCGACATCAGGAAAGCTCAGAACCGCACGCGGCCCCGCGCGCGCCCTTGGCCGTGGGCACGCGCGCCCGCGGAGACTCCGCGAATCCGCGCGCCCGCATCCGCTTCACCGTCCGCGCTCAGCCGGGCCCCGAGCCTCCTCTGGCCGGGCGGTGACGCCGCGGCGCGCGCGACCGCGATCTCGGAGTCCACGGCCGCAACGGACTCCGCCGAGGCGCCCGACGCGGTCAGGTCGGCCCGCTCGCGCCAGAGCGTCTCCAGCCGTGCATTGGCGTCGGCCTCGGCGGTGCGGCTCCGAATCCAGCCGGTCCGTTCGCCGGGGCGGATACCCTCGAGTCGGTACCTCAAGCCCTGGTGCGCGTCGAGGAAGGCCTGGAACCCACGCGGGTCTTCTTCCCTCATCTGGCGAAGACGCGCGCCCATAGCACCCATGCCTTCGAGGCGGGCGTCCAGGCTCTCGCCCGCGGAGGCCGACGCACCGGCCATGCCGCGCGCTGCGACGCCTCCCGAGACGTCACCGGAAACGCCGCCGCTCCACGGGGCTCCTCGTGCGACCGACGCCCCGAATCCGGACTCCAGGCCGCCTCGGACGCCGAATGCGTGCTCGGACGGTCCACCCCGAACCGCCGCCCCCACATCAGCTCCCCACTGGGCCGCGGCGCCGCCGGATGAAAGGGCGCCGTTCCCCGAGAAGCCGCCTCCCAGTTGCGCTCCTGGAGCCGCGAGAGCCTGCACCCGCGACGAGGCGTCGGCCCCCGCGCCGAGTCCGAGCAACTGACCGAACGCCGGCGCGGCCGCGGCCAAGGCCAGCACGACGATGGGCAAGATTCGAATGGTGGTGGTCATGGTGAGTCCTTTCCCTCCCGAGGGGAGGCGGAAGCACGCCCGGTGCGGTCCTCGACACGAGCGCCGCAAGAGACCGGGCGCGGGCACTTACTTGTTGACGAGCTCGTTGACGAGCGCCCCGCCGAATCCGATCCCGGTCAGCGCGTCCTTGCCGGTCAGCAGCCCGAGCGTACCGAGACCGAGAGCGGTATTGCGGATGCGAACCTTTTCGCGGTTGTGGGTGTGCCTGTGGGGCGGCCCCGACGCGCGATATCGGTGATCCTTCGTCGAGTACCGGTATCCCGTTTCTCCCGAAACCGGGTTGAGACCCGCTTCGACAATCAGCTCAGCCGGATCGCCTGGCCGGAACACGGCACGCACCTCTTTCTGAACCGTGACGCGCTTGGAGACGTAGAAGACGAAGATCTGCCGCTTGCCGCTGGCCGGATCGACGATCACCAGCTCGTGGTTGCCGCCCGGAATGTCGCGAACGAGCAGCGGCGTGGAGCCGATCGACTCGCCGTCCAGGTAGATGTTGCCGCGGACATTGCTCTGGACATCGAGGATTCCGGCCGCTTTCGCGACGCTCGGCATCAGGAGAATGACCGCCCCCAAAACGTAGAGGTATCTCACTTTCGCACCTCCTTCGTGCCCAAGATCGACACTACTTCCGTAGCCGATAGGGCCGCACGGTTACGCAGGTCACCAATAATCCCCCACCCCACCCGTCGTGCCCCACCGGACGCACTGATCCGTGCAGCTGCCGGTCTCCCGGACGAGAATCGAGCCTGTCCCGGGCGGACGCCATACGCTCACGCCACGAGGGGCTATACTCGAAACCCCGCCCGGTCCCCGCGCTGCCGAGATGACCTCCTTCCCCTGCCCCAGATGCCGAGCCCCGGTCGACCCCGAGCGCTCGACTGAGCGCCTTGGGTACGGCTGCGACGGATGCGGCTGGTGGGTCGCTCCCGTGCAGTGGTTTCCGGAAGACTGGGACCTCTTGCGGAAGCTGGGGACAGGCTCGATGGGCGAGGTCTTCGAGGGGCGGCACCGGCCGTCCGGCCAGGTCGCGGCGCTGAAGTGCGTCGCCGACGCGCGCGCCGGCCAGCCGGCCTTCGTGGCCCGGTTCGCCGACGAGGTCCGCATCCTGGAGCGGCTGGTGCACCCGGGCGTGGTCCGGCTCATCGACGCGGGGCTCCACGAAGGCCAGCCCTGGCTTGCCGTGGAGCTGGTGCGCGGCGCCTCCCTGCGCGAACGGCTGCGCGCCGGGCCCTTGCCGTCAAAAGAGGCGGTGAGTCTTGCGAGGCAGCTCGCCGAGGCGCTGGCCTACGTTCACGACCAGGGGGTCATCCACGGAGACCTCAAGCCCGAAAACGTCCTGCTCGACGAAGCCGGACGCGCCAAGATCGCCGACTTCGGACTGGCGGGCCTCGCCGAGGCGTACGCGACGGGCGTAGGGCCGATCGTGAGCGGCTTCACCGCGGCCTATGCCGCCCCCGAGCAGCTCAGGGACGCCCAGAAGAGCCAGCCGCCCGCCGACCTTTACGCGCTGGGGCGGATGCTTTTCGAGATGCTCACCGGCCGGCTTCCCGCGGGACGGGAGTCGCTCTCCGAAGCGAGGCCGGGCAGTGGCCGGCGACTGGAGAAGCTCCTGTCCGAGCTCTTGCGGCCCGACCCGGCGGGCCGCCCCTCGTCGGCCCGGGAGGTCGCCCGCCAGCTCGCCGAGGTCACCGTCGACCTCGAGCGCATGGGACTGGCGATCGAGACCATGCCCGCCGGCGCGAGCGTGGCGCTGGACGGCACTCCGCTCGGGCCGGCCCCCACCCAGCTTCCGGGGGTGGCCGAAGGACGCCACACGGCCGTCGCCAGCGCGCCTGGATTCCACGAACACCTGGAAGAGTTCGAGCTCGTTCCGGGGCGCACGATGACGCTGAAGCTTGCGCTGGCTCCCGTGGCCTGCCCGCACTGCGGCCAGCGGACGGCCTCCGAGGAGTCGGCGCTGGCCCACGAGGCCGCGTGCTCACGCGTGCCCCGGGTGCCAGCGCAAGCGCCTCGCCGCGCCGGGAGGTCGAGCAGACACGAGGCGGCGCGGACGCAGGGAGCCGCAAAACCGCTCGCCGCGGCCGCCTCGGAAGCGCTTGCGGCATCCGTGCTCTGGCTGGTGCGGCGGTCGGAGCGAGTTTCGGGCGTGACCGTGGTGAAGCTGGCGGCAGCTCTGGCGGCGTTGCAGCTGGCTGCGCGAGCCTCGGAGCGCTGGGAGCACGGACTGCCGCTCACCACCATCGTGGTCGCGTGGCTGGCCCTGGCTGGGTTCGTCCTGCTGGTCGACCGCGCCGGGAAGCACCCCGGCCCTCGCCGCTGATCAGAAGGTCAGCCGCAGACCGGCGCTTGCGTTGCCGTCGGAGTTGGAGCGCTCCTCGTAGCCGGCGAAGATCGTGGCGTCATCGGAGAGCTTGTAGCCGACGTTGGCACCGAGGAACCCGGCGGTCTCGTCCTCGTCGGCGAAGACCTGAGTGAAGCTTGCGCCCGGGGCAGTCACCACGGTCGCCTGCTGGTTGGTCTTGTCGTTGACGAGGCTCTGAGCGAGACCACCGGTCAGCTCGAAGGAGAGCTTCCCGTTGCCGGCGTCGGCGGGCCACCCGAGGGATGCCCCGACCTGGGCGACCAGCCGATCCGCGTCGTACTGGCCCAGGGTGAGCCGGTCGTTGGCGCCGGATTCGGTGAAGCCGCGGACTGTCGCGTCGGAGTAGGTCAGGTCGGCTCGCGGGGCCAGCTTCAGCTTGCCGATCTCCTGGCGATAGGCGACGCCGATGCTGGCATTGAAAGAGTCGCTCTCCGTCTTACCCAGCGCGGCCGTGACGTCGGTGGTCGACCGATTCGTGTTGTAGTCGTAACCGCCGAAGCCGATGCGGGCAGCGAGATCCAACCGGGAGCCGAGCCGCTTGCGCATGTAGGCGTCGACGCCCGTGCCGCGGATGTCAGCCCGGCCGAAAGTCGAGCGGGCGTCGCCGTTGTTGTCGGTGACGAGCAGGCCGATGGTCAAGTCGTCGGAGACGGCCCGGTCGGCGCCGAAGTAGAAGTCCACGCTGTTGATGTCGGCCAGGTCGGCGGCGTCGGCCCGTCGCCGCATCCAGCCCGAGAAGAAGGACCAGGTGTCGGAGTCGACGTCGGAGCGCGGAACCGACAGCGCGCTCACCCGGTCATGGAGCAGGTTGGTAACGCCGAGGTCGTTGGTGAAGGTGTAGTCCGCCATCGCCCCGTAGAACTGCGGCGTGAAGCGGGCCAGATTGAGGGGCGAGTTGCCGTGGGCGATCACCAGTTGCCGGGCCAGGAAGCCCGGAGCGGCGGCCGTGTTGACCTGATTCTGGCCGACGAAGCTGGTCGCGTGATCGAAGACCGCGGTGGCCGCCCGCCTCTGGTTCGGCGTGGCGCCGAGGTCGGCAAAGGTGCTGGTAGAGCCGTTGAGTCCCGTGGCCACGAGCTGGCCGGTGGCCTGGTCGAAGACCGTCGCTGCGTTGACGACCGCCGCACCCGCGCCCGCGGCGCCGTCCGCGTCGAACCGCACGGACCCGAAGGCCCCGGAGACCGGCTTCTCTGTCCCCGTCGCGCTCGCGATCACCTGGTAGATGTTCCCGCGCGCGGGCTGGACGTTGTTGAACGTCTGCACCACGAGGCTGGCCGTCGGGTTGACCGTCACGGTGCCGCCGACGCGGACCTGGTCGTGGCCTGAGGTCGGTGTCGGGGTCGTCGTCTCGAGCTCGGCCTCGAGCGTGCCGGATTCGGTGTAGTTGCCGCCGATGGTGGTCAGTCCCGGCGAATTGCCGGGCGCCAGCGTCCCGTTGTTCACGAAGTCGCCGGTGAAGGTGAGCGTTCCCATCGTCACCGCGCCGTCCCGGTTGGTGAACTTGCCGCCCGCGGTGTCGATCGTCCCGTCGCCGGTCAGCGTGCGGTAGAGCAGCGTGGCGTCGTCCGGCAGGGTCAGGTTCCCTTCAGCCGTGAACGTCTCGGAGTTGGTCACACTCCCGGCGACCATGTTGACCGTCGCGCCGGGGGCTACCCGCACGTCGTCCGTCTGGAGCGTACCGGTCACGTTCAGCTCGCCCTCGAGAACGTCGGTCGTGCCGGTGTAAGTGCTGTTCCCTGCCAGGGTGAGCGTTCCGGCGCCTCGCTTGATGAGACTGGCGCCTGTGCCGCCGCCGATGCCGCCGTCGGCGATGTCGCCGGAGAAGATCGAGTCGGCGGCCTGATTGATGGTCAGCGTGTTGGAGCCCAGGCTGAGCCGCCCGGCGCCGGAGAGATCCCCGATGGACATGTCGCCGACCTGCGAGAGATCGAGCGTCGCGCCGGACTTGACCTCGACGACGCCGTTGGGGTCGAACGAACCCGAGCTGACGATCGCCTGCGTATCCGGGTCGCGGCGACGGCCCAGCGCCAGCGTGCCGGCGTTCACCGTCGTGCCACCGCTGTAGAGATTGGCGTTGGTCAAGGTAAGGGTCCCCAGGCCGTTCTTGGTCAGGCTCGCTCCCGTTCCACCGCCGATCCCACCGTCGGCCAGAACGCCCGAGAAGGTAGTGTTGCCGGCCTCGTTCACCGAGAGGTTGTTCGCGCCCATCCGGATGCTGCCGTCGCCCGAGAGGTCGCCGATCGCCTGGCTGCCGGTCTGGGAGAAGTCGAAGGTTGCGCCGTTGGCCACGCTGACGATCCCGTTTGCGTTCAGCCGGCCGCTGGAGGTGGTGCCGTCCCGGGCCAGCGCCAGCGTGCCCGCGTTGATCGCCGTACCTCCCGAGTAGGTGTTCACGTCCGAGAGTGTCAGCACGCCCGAGCCGTTCTTGACGAGTGACGCGCCGCTCCCGCCGCCGATACCGCCGTCCGAGAGCACACCGGAGAAGGTGCTGGCCCCGGCCTGGTTGATCGTGTAGACGTTGCCGCCCATCTTGACCGAGCCGTCGCCCGACAGCGCTCCGGTCGCCTGGTTGCCCGTCTGCGAGAAGTCGAAAGTTGCGCCGCTCTTGACGGTGACCACTCCACTGGCGTGGAGGCTACCGGTGCTCTTGGTGCCGTCTCGGGCCAGCGCCAGGGTACCGGCGTTGATCGTGGTGCCGTTCGTGTAGGTGTTGGCGTCGGAGAGTGTCAGCGTGCCCGCGCCGTTCTTCACCAGGCTCGCCTTCGACCCGCCTCCGATGCCGCCCTCGGAGAGGACACCGGAGAACGTGCTGGCGCTGGCCTGATTGATCGTGAGGACGTTGCCGCCCATCTTGACCGAGCCATCGCCCGAAAGGTCACCAATCGACTGATTGCCTGCCTGCGAGTGATCGAAGGTGGCACCGGCCTTGACGCTCACGACGCCGTTGGCGTTGAGGCGGCCAGTGCTGTTGGAACCGTCCCGGGCCAGCGCCAGCGTGCCGGCGTTGATCGTCGTCCCACCCTCGTAGGTGTTGGCGTCGGTCAGCGTGAGCCGGCCGGCCCCGTTCTTGATCACGGCCGCGTTCGTACCGGCGCCGATGCCGCCCGACGAGAGCACGCCCGAGAAGCTGGTGTTCCCCGCCTGGTTGATGGTCAGGACGTTGCCGCCCATCTTGACCGAACCGTCGCCCGAGAGGTCGCCGATGGACTGATTGCCGGCCTGCGAGTGATCGAAGATTGCGCCGCTCTTGATGTCGACCGCGCCGTTGGCGAAAAGGCTGCCGGTGCTGGTGGAGCCATCCCGGGCCAGCGCCAGGGTGCCCGAGTTGATGGTCGTGCCCTTCGTGTAGCTGTTGGAATCGGTCAGGGTCAGCGTGCCGGCCCCGTTCTTGACGAGGCTGGCGCCCGTGCCGGCCTCGATGCCGCCGTCGGAGAGCACGCCCGAGAAGGTGCTCGCGCCCGCCTGGTTGATGGTGAGGACGTTGCCGCCCATCTTGACCGAGCCGTCGCCCGAGAGGTCGCCGATCGCCTGGTTGCCGCCCTGCGAGATGTCGAAGGTCGCGCCGCCGGAGACGTCGACGACGCCGTTTGCGTTCAGGCTGCCGGTGCTGAGAACGTCCTTCCCTGGCGCGAACTCGCGAGCGATGGCCAGCGTGCCTGCCGTGACGGACGTGCCGTTCTCATAGGTGTTGGGGCCCGAAAGCGTCAGAGTGCCGACACCGTTCTTCACGAGGCTGGCGCCGGTGCCGCCGCCGAAGCCACCCGAGGATAGGACGCCGGAGGAGGTGCTGTTGCCCGCCTGGTTGATGGTGAGAACGAAGCCGCCCATCTTGACGGAACCGCCGCCCGACAGGTCACCGATGGATTCGTTGGCCGCCTGCGAGATATCGAAGATCGCGCCCGTCTTGACGTTCACGATGCCGTTGGCGTTGAGCCTCCCGGTGCTCGTGGCGCCGTCCCGGGAAAGCGCCAGCGCACCGGCGTTGATCGTCGTGCCATTCTCGTAGGTGTTGGCGTCGGTCAGCGTCAGCACGCCCACCCCGTTCTTGACGAGGCTGGCGCCCGTGCCTCCCCCGAGACCGCCGGAGGAGAGCACGCCGGAAAAGGTGCTCGC
>JACPRK010000185.1 GCA_016190005.1 Candidatus Wallbacteria bacterium
CACCGGAGACCGCGGCGAAGAGCGGGACGGCCGGCGGCACGGTTGCCTACCCGGCGACGGTGACGAACAACGGCAACGGTTCGGACACGTTCGCGCTTTCGACGTCGAACCTTCCGACCGGCTCGACGGCGAAGATCTTCCGGGACACGGATAACGACGGAGAGCTGGACGCAAACGAGACCGAAGAGGTTACGAGCACGGGCTCGGTGGCCGCAGCCGGCACCTACAAGGTGATTGTCCAGGTGACGATCCCGGGCGATGCGGAGCCCAGCTCGACAGGCGGCGTGAAGCTGACGGCGACCTCGGGAGCCGACAGCACGAAGAGCGACTTCGGCACGTACACGACGACGGTGCTCTCGGCGAGCGTGGTGCTGACGAAGTCCGTGACGCCTGCCAACCCGCGGGCCGGCGACACGGTGACGTACACGATCCAGTACCAGAACCCGGGCAGTGCGACGGCGTTCGACGCGGTGCTGACGGACGCGATCCCGGCCGGGATGACGTACAAGCCTGGCAGCATCAGAACGGGCGCGACGACGGCTGCAGCCGCTGCCTTGACGGACGGAAACACGGACGCGGATGGCGACTTCGGCCAGACGACGGCCGGCACGGTGACTGTGAACCTGGGCGACGTCCTGGCAAGCGCCGCGGGTGTCGTGATCTTCGAGGCGACCGTCGGCTCCAAGGCCGAGGCCGATGACCAGATCACCAACGTGGCCCGGGCCGGCTTCGAGAGCCCGGACGGCAGTCCGCGCGGACCCTTCGACGGACCGCCAGCGACCCTCACGGTTGCGCCGACCCTGGTGGGCGCGCTCAGCGTGTCCAAGCAGCAGTCGGCCGATCTCGTCGGACCCGGCGAGTCGCTCGACTACACGATCACGGTCGCCAACACCGGCACGAAGCCGTTGACGGAGGTGCTGGTCGAAGACGCTCTGGCGGCCGGGCTCGAGTTCACCAGCGCCACGGACGGCGGTCAGCTGCAGGGGAGCAAGGTCGTCTGGACGCTGGCCTCCTTGCCTGTCAGCCAGTCGAACGTCCTTGGCCTGAAGGTTAGAGTGGCTAGCACGGTTGCCAAGGGCACGCAGATTACGAATGTGGCGCTCGCGAGCGCCCCGGGCGCTCCGGAGGCCGGTTCGCCGCCCATCGTTACGGCCGTCGCCAAGGAGGCGCGCCTGACTCTCGCCAAACGCGCCGACCGCGAGAATGCCACTCCAGGCGGTGACCTTGCCTTCTTACTGGACTACGCCAACAGCGGCACTCTGGCAGCTCCTGCGGTGGTCATCACTGATCCGATCCCGGCCAACACGACCTTCGTCTCGGCCTCCAACGGCGGCACTCTCCAGGGTTCCTCCGTCCGATTCGAGCTCGGCACGCTCGAGCCCGGAAGCCAGGGGACGGTCAGCTTCAAGGTCAAGCTGTCCGACAACTTGGCCAACGATTCGCAGATCAGCAACACCGCCGTGGTCCGCTCGGGCGAGGACATCGAGGTCGCCAGCAACGATCTCAAGGTGCCCGTCCGCCGCGGCCTCATCGCAGGCCTGGAGCTCGTCGCCGAGCCGCCGACCTTCGTCGGCGACGGCCGTGAGACGTCGACCCTGACGGCCCGCGTCTTCTTCGCCGACAACTCGCCGGTGCCCGACGGCACACCCGTGACGTTCCGGACACCCTTCGGCCAGTTCGTCGAAGCCCCGACCGGGACGCCCCAGGAGGTCGTCGTCGAGACGCGCAACGGCCTTGCATCGGTCCGATTGCGCGGCGACCTCGTTGGAACAGTTCCCCGCAAGGAGCTTGCTGTCGCCATCGCGGGCACGCCCATCACAGGCATAGCCCAGGACGATGTCGAGATCACGTTCTCCCCGGCTCGCGTCGTGGGCGTTCTCAGGTCCGACGGCGCCGCAGTGGCCGGCGCGACCATCACCCTGATCAACTCGACCACGAAGGAGGAGATCCAGGCCACGACGGACAACGAAGGTCGCTACCTGGTTCCGGTCGGATTCACGAGCGACTTCGTCGTTCGCATCACGCGCCAGACGCCCTACGGCGCAATGGTGACCGTCGAAGTGGCAGGCACGATCCCGAACCTGGGTGACACCTACTCGCCCCAGGGAAGCATCACTGGAACCCTGGTGCGCAAGGAAGGCCGCAGCGCCAAGTTCGACTTCGGCCACCGGGCCGATCGCATCGTCGCGGGCTGCACAGTCATCCTGTTCCGCACGGACGGCGGCCGGCGCGAGGTCGGCCGGCAGGTCACCGACGCCAACGGTGTCTACCGCTTCGTCGGCCTGGAGCGCGGCCAGTACGTTCTCGAGGCCACCGACTGCGAGGGCATCGACAACACGCCCCTCATTTCTCGCACGGTCATGCTGGCTGACAGCGGCGAGGTTCGACTCGACGAAGACCTGTTCCTCAACGCCCCGCAGCCGCGCACGCTCCGCGTGACGAAGACGGCCAGCCAGAGCGTCGTTTCCCCAGGCGACATCCTCAGCTACCAGGTGTTGCTCGAGAACACCGCCGCGGTGCCGGCGACCGGCGTCGTCATCAACGACACCCCGCCGGTCAGCTTCACCTACGTCCCGGGAACAGCGACCATCGATGGCGCCCGGGCTGCCGACCCCGCCGGGCGCGGAACGCTCGCGTTCACCATGCCGGACATCCCGGCGGGCGGCCGCGCGGTCCTCGTCTACCGCCTCGCGATCGGTCCCAACGCGGACCGCTCCCGCGGCGTCAACTCGGCCATCGTCACGGCCCGGATCGGCGGCATCAACGTCACGACCGACCCGGCTCAGGCCAGCGTCGAGATCATCAAGGGACTCTTCTACGAAGAGAGTATTCTCATCGGTCGAGTCTACATCGACAAGGACGGCGACGGCCGCTTCACCGACGGCGATCAGCCCGTGGCCAACGCCCGGGTCTGGATCGAGGACGGCACCTCCGTGATGACGGACCGCCAGGGCCACTACTCCGTCGAGGGTCTCAGCGTCGAGCGCCACACTGTGATGCTCGACCCGAAGAGCCTCCCCGGTGACAAGGGCCGCCTGGTGCCCCGTGCCGGCGAGTACATGTCTCTCGGCGATCCCTGGTCGCGCTTGACCCTCGGACGCGCCGGCACGCTCATCCGTGTCGACTTCGCGCTCGAGGACAAGGGCGGTCCTCCGCTGGAGACCATGCTGGTCCCGATGACGCCTGGTGTGCAGACGACCTCGGTCTCTGCGACCGGCACGGCAGCCGCTGCTCCGACGGCAGGCGTCGCGGCACCCTCCGGCTTCACCGGCGGCGCGCCGGCGCCCGGCAACGCGGTCGCCTCCACGGCCATCCGCGTGGCCCCGCTCGGCTCTCCCGGCGTGGCCGGTGCCGAGCCGCTGATGCCCTCCGCGCTCGTCCCCACCGGTCCGGGCGCCGCGACCCAGATAGCGATCCTCACCGATGCCAACGGCCTCATCGCCGACGGCAAGCACGCCGGCAAGTTCCACGTGCAGGTGAAGGATCGCGACGGAAAGCCCGCGGCTGACGGCAAGCTCGTCACCGTGCAGCTTTCGGGCGTCGTGGCCACCACTGGCGACGCCGATCCCGAGACAGACGGCTTGCAGGTGCCCGTGCGCGACGGGTACGCGACCGTTGAGCTCGAGCCCGGCCTGCAGACCGGCGCCTTCGAGGTCTCCGCGGTCTGCGAGGGCGCCCATGCGACCCGCATGCTGCGCTTCGGCGCCGACCTGCGAGACCCGATCGTCTTCGGTACCGGCAGCTTCGAGCTGGGCCGCCGCACGACTCGAGGCACGCCCGACGGCTTCGCCGATCTGCGCGACCTCGAGCCGGGCAACTACGATCGCTCTCGCGCGGCGTTCTTCGCAAAGGGCCGCGTGATGGACGACTACCTGCTGACCTTCGCCCTCGACACCGCCAAGGACACCCGCCAGCGCATCTTCCGCGACATCGACGTCGACCGGTTCTACCCGATGTACGGTGATTCGAGCCGGGTCGACCGCGACGCCCAGAGCGCCAGCAAGGTCTACTTCAAGTTGGAGAAGGACGAGGACTACTTGCTCTGGGGCGACTACCACACGGCATTCCAGGACAACGAGCTGGCGGCCTACAACCGGCGCTTCACCGGCTTGAAGGCCGAGAAGCACACGGAGGACTTCGACATCGCCGTCATTGCCTCCGAGAGCGACCAACGGCAGGTCCGCGACATCATCCGCGGCGGCGGCAACTCCGGACCCTACTTCCTCTCGGCGACCAGCCTGCTGATCGGCTCGGAGCAGCTCCGCCTCGAGGTGCGCGACCGCCGCTTCATCGAAGTGGTACGCGAGGCCCGCACCCTCGTTCGCAACGTCGACTACACCATCAACTACTTCGAGGGAACCATCCTGTTCAAGGAGCCGGTCCCCTACGAGACGGCTGCCTTCGAGCCGGTCTTCATCGTGGCTCACTATGAAGTCCGGCCGGGCGCGGGCGCTCCGAAGCAGAAGGTGTTCGGCGGTCGCGGCCGGGTCCGCATCGCAGACACCTTGACGTTGGGCGGCACGCGCATCAGCGAGGACGACCGGCAGGAGAACTTCGACCTGTCGGGCTTGGACGCCGCACTCGAGCTCGGCGCCTTCACGCTGCGCGGCGAGTGGGCCGAGACCGATTCGTTCACCGCGGGCCGTGGCGAAGGCTACCGGTTGCACTTGTCCGGCAAGATCGACAAGGTCTGGCAGCTCGACGCCATCTACAGGAACCTCGACCCCACGTACCGCAACCTGTCCAACCAGGTCGGCGATCCGGGCGAAGAGCGCTTCGGCCTCACCCTGCACGGCAAGCCGAACGAGGACACCCGCTACCAGGCGTCGTACACCAAGCGTCACAACACGGTGCGCGGCGAGGAGAGCGAGGCTCTGGCCCTCGAGGCCGTCCACAAGCTCGACACCGACCTCTCGCTGAGCGCTGGTGTCGAGAAGCTGGATCGCACCCTGCAGCAGGGTCTCACGCCTCCCGGCCAGCTCGCCAACCCGCGCTCCTTCAACGACTTCCCGACCCTCTCTCAGTTCCCGGCAGGCACCGCGCCTTCCGCGTCCAACTGGATCGGGCGGGTCGGACTCGAGAAGAAGACCAGCAACAGGTTCAGCGTCCGGGCCGACCACGAGCAGCCGCTCTCCGGCGCAGACGCGACCTACCCCTCGGCCAACACGTTGTCGGCCCGCTACTCGCTCACCCAGGACACGGCCCTCGTCGCGGCCGGAAGGCTCGAGAACTTCGGCGCCTTCGATCGCGCCCTCGGCAGCCTGGGTGTCGAGACGCGGCTCGATACCGACACGTTCGCCTACTCGCGCTACACCATGCAGGAGCAGGAGCGCGGGCTGGAGAACTTCGCCTCCTATGGCGTGAAGACCCGAAGGCAGCTCTCGCGCGACCTGGGCGCCAGCGTCTCCTACGAGAACGCCAACCAGATCAGCGGCGACGCCCCGACGGACTTCCACGCCATCGGGCTGGCGCTCTCCTACACGCCGCCCGGCGAGGACAAGAACGCCTCGGCACGCTACGAGCGCCGCTTCGGCAGCGCGGGTCTGGCCGACCTCTTCGAGCTCGGCATCGGCTACCACGTGGCGGCGGGCCACAGCCTCCTTGGCAAGCTCCAGTACACCGACACGACCGGCGCCGGAACGCTCTTCCGCAACCGCGAGCGCTTCGACACCATCCTGGCGTGGGCTTACCGGCCGACCTGGACCGACATCTTCGACGCTTTGCTGCAGTACCGCAAGCGCGACGAGCTGAGCGGGCTGGGCGGCGTGCCGCTCGACGGGGAGGCCGACATCGTCAGTCTCGACGTCCACCTGCGACCGCTCGACGGCATCTTCGTCGATGTCCGGCGCGCGGCCAAGTACGCCGAGGACCGGTCGGGCGGAATCCTGACCTCGGTCCGAAGCGACCTGGAGGCGTTGCGCGTCGGCGTCGAGATCGCGCCCAGGTTCGACATCGCCGTCGAAGGCCGGCGGCTCGATCAGGCGTCGACCAACGAGACGCTGGAGAGCTACGGCATCGAGCTCGGCTACGAGATCGTCAAGAACGTGCGCGTGGCCGGCGGGTACAACTTCGCCGGCTTCGACGACCCGGATCTCTCCGCCGGTCACTACACGGCGAAGGGCCCCGTCGTCCGCGTCGACTTCAAGCTGACTCGGTTCTGAGCGGTCCGCACACCCAGGACAGAGCCCGAGCCCCTGTGGCTCGGGCTCTGCCTTTACGGGCAACCGAGCTCTGGTATCGTGGTCGGCACGAACGGACCCGGGAGGTCACCCACATGCCGAAGCTCGACTGGATGCTCCACCGAAAGGGCTGAACCAGCTGCGGACGATCGCAGGAGTTTCTTGCGAAAAACCGCCTCACCCCCCGAGAACAGGCTGACGCGCGCACGTCGCCGATCGGCCGCGCAGAGGCCCTTGCGCTGGCTCGTCAGGCCGACGAGGTCGTCGCCTGCAAGGGCAAGCGTGTCGTGCGCTTCGACATGCGCACCGCTCCGCCCGACGACGACGCCCTCGCCGAGGCGCTGCTCGGCCCCACCGGCAACTTGCGCGCTCCGGCCGCGCGTGTCGGCCGCGCCCTCATCGTCGGATTCGACGAGGCCACCTACACCCGATACCTGCTGCGCTGACGCCGCGAAGGCGGGCTCAGCCCCGGCTCCTGGCCTCGATCTACGCCACCGAGCGTCGTGCGGCCATCGCGGCCGTCGGCTCCAGCGTGAGCGAGTCCGCAGGCCGTTCGCCAAGGACTTGCGCGAAAATTTCGCGATCGCTCAATCGGGCCTCCGCTCGCCGGCGGCGGCGCTCCAGCACCTGCGGCAGGCGCCGCACGCTCCCGAAGAAGCTGCGATAGAACGAGAAGCGCCCGCAGAAGACGCTGAACGCCAGGTTCACCGCCAGGTAGGCCGCGTGGGCCGCCAGGTGCGCCGGGCTATCGATGTTGCTCCAGAGGAACAGGAATCGATTGCGGCGCTCTACGGTGCGCACGTACTCGCGATCGAAGTTGTTGCGGATCGTCCCCAGCTCCTCGTGAAAGTGCACGACGCGGCAGCCGGGCTCGCTGACCGTCTTCCAGCCACGCCTCCAGGCCCGGTAGCAGAGGTCCGCGTCCTCCCAGTAGAAGGGAAGATAGATCGGGTCGAGACCTCCCAGCGCCAGGAACTTATCGCGGTCGAAGACGCCGCATGCACCGGAAAACAGCGAGTAACGCGAGACCCGCTCGCTCGAAAGCAGCAACCTTGCCAGGCCCCGGTCCCGGCTGGCCGTGTTGAGCATCTTGAGATTGCCGAACAGGAAGCGCCCGACGCTGCGCTCGCTCTCCACGCGCCCGTCAGGGCTGACCAGCGACGCGTGCGCCACGAACACCTCGGAGCGCTCGAAGTGGCCCAGAAGCCTGCCCAGAAAGTCACGCTCCGGCGCCATGTCGTTGGAGAGCAGCGCGACGTAGCGGTTCCGGGCTTGCCGGAACCCCTCGTTGGCCGCCCCCAGAAAGCTGGAGCGCTCCGTCAACGCAATGACACGGACTGTCGGAAACGCTTCCGCCAGAAACTCGACGCTGCCGTCGGTGCTGCAGTCGTCCACCACGATGACCTCATCGGCCAATCCCCGGTACTCCGCCGCCGCCAAAATGAATGGCATGCAGCGCTCGAGATTACGCCTGCCGTTGTAGTTGGTGACTACGAAACTGACTTTCGGCGTCGCCGCTTGCTCGATCAAGCAGTCCTCCTGTGGACCGTCGCCCCTCGGGTCGTGGAAGAAAAGCGCGAAAGGATACCATGAGCACGCCGTCATGACAAGCCGCAAAATCGAGCATGCCCGTTTTCAGGGCAACTTCGGGTTCAGCCAGGCGCGCAGGACGCTCCCCAGGCCAAAGAGCCGGGCCGCCTGCGCCAGCGCCATCGGAACCGGATAAAACGCCGCCAGATGGCCCAGCAGCGCCCGCAACGGGCCTGGCCCGCCTCCGCCGCCGCTGCTCTTGCCCGCAACGTAGCCGCGCTGCCAGAGCCGGCCCCGCAGCCCCTGCTTGAAACCGTACCAGTCCGAGGCCGAGCCGACCGCCTCGCACCGTGTCAGCGCGAAGCCCGCTCGCTCGGCCAGAACCTCCAGCGACTGCCGCCGGTACATCCAGTGGTGCGTCGGGTCGAGGAATCCCGCCCAGTAGCCGCCCGAAAGCCGCGCCTCGAGCCCGTCGACATTCGGGACCTCCAGGAAGACAGTGCCGCCAGGGTGGAGCAGCTCCCGGCACCGCGCCAGCGCCCCCAGCGGATCGGGCACGTGCTCGAACACATGCCACAACGTGATCAGATCGAAGCTCTTCGCCGGCTGGAACTGCTCCAGCGTCACCGCGTGCACCTGCACTCCGGGCCGTTTCCCGGCGTCCTCGACCGAGGCCGGGAATGGCTCCAGCCCCTCGGCCTCCCAGCCCCGCTCGCGCATCACCGCCAGGAAGTAGCCCGGCCCGCACCCCACGTCCAGTACTCGCCCGCGCTCCAATCCGGCAAGAAGGTCGGCCCGTTCCGAGAAGAAGCGTGTCGCTTTGCGCAGATCTTTCTCCGAGAGCCCTGCCTGGCGCATGCGATCGAAGGCCGCCATGTAGCTCGCCCGCTCCTCGTCGCTCATCCTGGGCACCAATCGCACCAGCCCGCAACGCCGACACTCCACCAGCCCAAGCCTCATCGCCGGCCCCGCCTCCCCGCCGAGCGCCTCGACCCTTCGCTCCCCAAACGCCTCCCCCGAGCACGCCGCGCACCTCTTCACGCTCGCTCCCCCTCCTCCTCGATTCTCAATTCTCGATTCTCGATTCTCGATTCTGAATCCACTCCCGCCCTGATACATTCACCATGACAGCGCCGGTCCGGGGGCGCACTTGCGACGATGATCGAAGTCGGCGGCAGCTTCAAAGGGTACAAGATCCTCCAGTTCCTCGGCGCGGGCGGCTCGGGGGCAGTCTATCGCGCCGTGCAGGAGGGGCTGGACCGTGAGGTCGCCCTCAAGGTCGTGACTGTCGGCGGGCGCTCGGGCTCCGAGGAGCGCAAGCGCTTCCAGCGCGAGGCCCGGGCGCTGGCTCGGCTGGCCCATCCGCACATCGTCCGGCTCTACGATTTCGGCGAGGACGGCGCGGACCTCTACTATTCGATGGAGTACGCCGAGGGCCGCTCGCTGGACCAGCGGCTGAAGGCCGAGGGCCCGCTGCCCAGGGCCGACGCCTTCCGGGTCATGGCGCAGCTCCTGGATGCGCTCGAGACCGTCCACTCCCTAGGCGTCCTGCACCGCGACATCAAGCCGGCCAACGTGCTGCTGCAGCCATCCGGCGACATCCTCCTCGGGGATTTCGGGCTGGCGCGGGAACGCGAGGCCACCCGCGTCACCCGCGACGGCGTGCTCCTGGGAACGCTCCCCTACTTCCCGCCGGAGATGGTCCACGCTGCCGAAACCGACGCTCGCGGGGACCTCTACCAGGCGGGCGTGATGTTCTACGAGCTCCTCTCCGGTCGCGTCCCCTACTGCTCCGAGGAGATTCTCGGGATGATGAAGGGGACGCCGCTCGATCCCGAGAAGCCATTCGAGCGCGCCGCCGACGTCTTCGACCCGATGCTGGCCGAGTTCCTGCGCCGCGCGATGGACCCGGCGCCCGGGAAGCGCTTCGCCAGTGCGTCCGATATGCGCGGGGCGCTGGAGGGGCTGCTCCAGGCGCGTTCGGGCTCCGGGTACCGCGCAGCCGCGACCCGCCCCATGTCTGAATCCGAGTTGCCCGCCGGAGCTCCTACGCGCGCCGCCGGACCGCTGGAGCAGCCGCGGAAGCCCTCCCGCACGAGACCTCAGGAGCACGTCAGCACGCTCACTTCGTTGACGACTTTGCCGGAAAACCGCGTTCGCGTCTGGCTCTTCGTCCTCTCGGGGATCTGCTGGCTGGTCCTGGCCGTGGTGCTTTGCCGAACGTTCCTCTGGCGCATCCCGCAGTCGGCCGTGGGTGCTCTCCCGGCGCCGCGACCCGGTGACGCCGATACGAACCGGGCTCCTCGCCTGGCCCCCGAGCGCCTGGAGGCCCAGAAGACGTTTCGCGCCCGGCTGCTCGGCGAAACCGAACTGACCGCCTCTCTGACTCGCGAGCTTCCAACTCGCCGCTTCACCGTCGAGGTCGCCCTGGTCGCCGCCGCCGAGATCGAGAGCGCAAGTTTGAGTTTCGAGCGGCTCGAGCCGGCGCCCGCCCTCCTCGAAGTGAACGGGCGCTCCTCGGCCGGTAGGCTGCCGGTCTCTCTCCTGCTGGACGGTAACAACCGCTTCTTGCTCGAAGGCGCCGGTTCCCGCGCCGGGCGCTCGTCGGGCGTGCTGCGCGTCCGGCGGCGCAGCGGAGCTTCCATCGCGCTGCCTCGTCCAGCCCAGCTACCGGAGCTGTCCCCCGAGGCCTCGGCACGAGTCAAGCGGCTGATCGAGGACGCCAAGACCGCCTTCCAGGCCGGCAAGTACGGCGCCGCCCTCAAGGGGTGCGAACAGGCCGCACAGGTCGACCCGAAGAGCTGGGAGGCGCTCTGGAAAAAGGCCGTCGCGCTCCACTACATCACGTACGTCTCCCGGGGGCTCGTGGCGGCCGGCGCGGGGCTCGAGTTCCTTTCCCCGACGGACGAGGATCCCGAATCGATCCGGCACCGAGAGTTCGAGTGTTTCAACCGTTCGCTCGAGCTCTGGCCGGTCGAGGGCAACATCTGGTACGACCTGGGATGCGGCTATCGCGACTTCCGGCGACAGTCCGACGCCGAACGGAGCCTGGCTCTTGCCTGCCTACTGAGCGGGCGGGCTCGCAAGTACTGGTGGGAGCTGGGGCGGACGCTGGCGGAGGGCGTCCCCAGGGGGCGCGAGCGCGGTCACCCCGCGATGCGACTGGCCGTCCAGGCTGTCACGGCGGCTTTCATCGAGGACCCCCAGCCGGGTCCGGGCTCCGCCGAGCCCACTCCGAAGACGACGGACGGCCCTGGCAAGCCGCCGCCCATCTCCTGGCTGCTCGATCGCTCCGCCATCTACCGGCGGGCCGGCGAGCTGCCCCGGGCACGCGCCGACCTCCAGACCGTGCTGGCGCGAGAGCCGGGCAACCGCGCCGCGCAGGCTGCTCTGGCGAGCTTACTGCCCAGGTGACGGCCGGCCGCCTCGCCGCCGGCGCTTCAGGTACGCCGCGCGCCAGTTGCGGACCAGCTTGCCCGGCGGGCTGTCGCGGCCCAGGAGCGCTGCGCCGGCGACGATCAGCGCGATACCCTGGAGGAACGGGAGGAAGAGCCCCAGGATTCCGAGGCCGATGAGGAGCCAGCCCGTGACGAGCCGGACGGGGCCGATGTGGCCGTCGCGGGACGATGCGGGCGAGGAGGGCATGGTCGTGATCATAGCCAGTAGCGCAGAAGGTAAGCGAGGCGCTCGAGCAGCTTCTGCGCCAGCGAGCGCCGCTTCCAGGCCGGAAGCTCCAGCCGTGTACACAAGGGTTTTTCCCTCTCGAAGGTTTCCTCCAGGCTCGCGGCCACCGTGCGGTTGCTGACCGAGACCACGACCTCCAGGTTCCTCAGCAGACTGAAATTGTCGAAGTTGTAGGAGCCGATCGCCGCCCACGATTCGTCCACGACCACGACCTTGGAGTGCAGGTGCGCCCCGCGCCAGAGCCAGATCTCGACGCCCCACTGCAACAGTCGCGCGTAGAGGTTGCGGCTGGCGTACCAGGCCGGGGGCACGTCCGTGCTGGCGCTCGACATCAGCCGAACGCGCACGCCGCGCCGGCACGCCGCCTTGAGCGCGCGCAGGAACCGGCGGCCCGGGATGAAGTACGGATTCATGATGGTGACGCGATGGCGCGCGCGCTTCAGCAGTCCCTCGTAGACGCGCGAGATGGTGCGCCCGTCGCGCCAGGTCCCCGAGCGCAGGATGCGCAGCTGGCCACCGTCGGACCACGCATCGCTCCGCGGAGGCTGGCGGCGTGCGGCGGTCCAGAGGCGCCTCAGCAGCTCCCGCGGCGGCGGCGGGCGGTACCAGGGACGGCCCAGGACCGCGGTCTCCCAGGTCTCGTCGAACAGCCGTTCCAGCTCCGCTGCGGCCGGGCCTTCGATGCGCACGTGCACCTCGTGCCAGCCGATACCGTCCGTGTCGTAGCCGCAGAACTCGTTGCCGATGTTCAAGCTGCCCGTGAAGGCAACCCGGCCGTCACAGACGAGGATCTTGCGGTGGTCGCGCAGCGGCCAGAGATAGTGCGCCCGCAACAGGCTGACCGGATTGAACAGCGATACTCCCACCCCGGCCTGGCGCAGTCGCTCGAAGTACGCCGAAGAGGTCGTGACGCAGCCGAACCAGTCCGCCAGAAGCCGTACTTCCACTCCGCGGGCCGCCGCACGCGTCAGCGCCGCCGCGAACTGCGCGCCGAGCTGATCGTCGCGCAGGATGTAGGTCTCCAGCCGCACGCGCTCACGCGCCAGGTCGATCGCCTCCAGCATCGCCACGTAGGCTTCGGAGGCCAGCGTGTAGATGCGAAGGGTGTCCGCCCCTACCTGCGCTGCCCGGCCGGCCAGCGCGGACGCACGTACTTCGACGACGGCTGTTTCGCTCATCCCCTGCCGACAACATACTCCGCCCGCCGCCCGAAGGGGGCGAACCCTCGAGTGGGACGGGCCCCGGTCACAGCTCCCGCAGCGCCGTGAGAATCGGGACGGTTGCGGCCCGGCGGGCCGGGAGGAACCCTCCGAAAGCTCCCATCACCACGGCGAACGCGATGCCCTGCAGACAGATCGCGGGCGTGATGGTGAACTCGAACATCACTTCGCTGAAGCTGGCCATGTTGATCGTTCCGGATCGCAGACCGTTCAGCGGGAGTGCCAGGAGACAGCCGAGGATGCCGCCCGGGAGCGCGAGCAGGATTGACTCGACGAGGAAGCTGAGCAGGATGGAGCCGCGTGAGAAACCGAGCGCGCGCAGCGTGCCTATCTCCTTCGTGCGGCTGCCGATCGCCGCGTACATCGTGTTCATCGCGGCGAAGACCGCGCCGATCGCCATCAGGATGGCGATTCCCATGCCGAGCGTCCGCATCCACTGGACCCCTTCGGCCTGTTGCGAGTAGTAGCTGGTCTCGGACTTCACGTCGAGCGCCAGGCGTGGGTCGGCGTCGATGCGGGCCGAGAGCGACGCGAGCAGAGAGGCGTCCTTGAGCCGCACGATCATCGAGTTGTAGTAGGTGCGCTTGAAGTCGTCGAGCAGATCGTCAGCGTCGGCCCAGATCTCGGATTCGAAGGCGCTGCCGCCGGATTCGAAGACGCCCACCACGGGCCACTGGCGGCGCCCGAAGCGAATGGAGCCGCCGACGTCCAGGCCTGCGTACCGCTCCGCGACTGCCTTGCCGGCCAGGATCTGCCCGCGTCGAGGCGCCAGCGACGCGCCGCGCAACACCCGGACCCCGTCGTGCACCTGGAAGGCCACGGGTCGAACGCCCCGCACGAGCACGTTGGCCTTCTTGCCGTCCTTGCGCGTGAGCAGCATCTGCACCGCCACCTCCGGCGAGGCCAGCGTCTCGCGGTCGCCCGCGGCGGCGAGCTCGGGGGCGTAGCGGACGATCTGGTACTGGTCCTGCGTGATCGCGCTGGCCGCCTCGCTGATACCGCCCTTGCGCAGGAGGATCGCGTTGGCCGGATTGCCGGAGACCACCAATGTCCGCTGCAGCCCCTGTGCCAGCGCCATCAGCGACACGAAGGTCGAGACCACCAGGCCGATGCTGAAGATCGTCATGCCGGTGCTCACGCGGCGCACGAAGAGATTCCGGACGTTGTATTTGAGCGGGACCACCACGTCAGGCCACCTGCCTCAGCGCGTCCACGATCCGCAGCCGCGCCGCATTCATCGCTGGCACCAGGCCGGCCGCCGCCCCGACCAGCACGGCCACCGCCAGCCCCAGCGCCACCACGTCCGGCCTCGCCAGGAACAGCGCGCCCATCGGCCCCAGCTTAGAGGTGAAGGCGTGAGAGCTCAGCATCGCGTACGCCGAGAGCGTCCCGGCCAGCCCGCCGATGAACGCGATCAGCGTCGACTCCCCCAGGATGAACGCCAGCACGTGCGACGGCCGGAACCCGATCGCCTTCAGCACCGCCACCTCGGTAGTCCGCTCCCGGACCGACATCGCCACGCTGTTGGCCGCCACCAGCATGATCGTCAGCATCACGATCATCCCGATGCCGCCGACCATCACCTTGATGTTGCCCATCATCGACATGAAGTTGTTGGCGAAGCTCTTCTCGGTCTCGGCCAGCGTCTCCCACTGACTGTTGGCGAACATCTGGTCGACCTGCTGCATGATCGACGGGATCAGCTCCGCCCGCTCGATGCGGCACCAGAAGTTGCTGACCACGCCCGGGTTGCCCAGCGCTTCCTCGAGATACTTGCGGTGGAACAGGAGCGAGCGCGGGTCGAAGTCCCGCACGGGGATGGCGCAGATCTCGAACTCGAGGTTCACGGGCGAGACCGTGCCCGTCAGGGTGATCTTGTCGCCCACTTTCCAGCCGAACTTCTCGCAGGTGCTCTTGCCAACGATGGCCCCCGTGCGCGTCTTCTCGAAGCGCTCCCACTCGCCGGGCTGGAACTCGAACATGTCGCCCCAGACCTTCTGAAACGTCGACTCGTCTACAGAAAGCGTGGTGAACATGTTCTTCGGATCGCGAAAGACCCCGCCGTACCAGGTGAACGGGCAGACGGCCACGATACCCGGCACGCGCTCCAGCTTCTGCCGATAGGCCTCCGGCATGGTGAATGCCAGCGACATCTTGTGGTGCACTGCAATCCGCAAGCTGCCGTCCGAGCGGTGCTCGATGCGGTCCATGGTCGCCATCACGTTCAGCAGCGCTGTGAACAGGAAGAGGCTCACCGCGATGCTGCCCATGGTCAGCGCCGTGCGCCGGGTGTTACGGCGCAGGTTCTTCAGAACGAGCGGGAGGAAGCGCATGGGGAGAATTGAGAATCGAGAATTGAGGAGTGCGTCCTTCGACACGACCGATTCGCGGACTGCTCGGGATGACCCTTCGACGAGCTCAGGG
>JACPRK010000186.1 GCA_016190005.1 Candidatus Wallbacteria bacterium
CAACTCGACTTGCCCCAGTTTTGAACTGGGGCAAGTCGAGTTGCCCCAATTCGTCGCCAATTCGTCGGCGCAGTTTGTCGCGCGGTTCCGCACTTTTTTTCTTGCATTCGCGGGATAGCGGGAGTTATATTGACAGTGACCCTGCGGTCGAGCCTGCGGTCGACTCGTCACAACCCCCCTTGACGACGTTGGCGGCGCCGATCGCGGGGTCACTCATTTTCCGGCGGTTCGCCGCGCGCGTGCGCTATCCTGGGGCAGGGCCATGCGCTATCAGGATCGACTGCTGAAGCTCTGTCCGCCGCCCCGGCCGCTCCTGGGCCAATTCGTCGCCCGGGAGATGGAGGGGCTGGTCCTCTACTTCGATTCGGAGGAGGTCCTGCGCGCGCTGCGAGCGATGGAGCTTGCCGGCGCCGACCTGGCGGGAACGCAAGCAGCGCTGGCGCTTTGCAGGTTGGCGCCGCTGCACCACCGGGCCGCATACCTGCCCTCGGCGACGCCCGTCCAGTCGCGGCTGATGGACTCGGATCAGCTCCAGGCTCCGGTCTCGATGACCGATTCGGCGCGCATGGCGCGACAAGCCAACCAGGAGACGTACCGGCGCGCGGCGACGATGCTACTCGATGGGCTGGTCGACCCGGTCTTGGGGCTGACGAGGACTGCGACTGGGCGGCGCAGGAGACGGGCTATCCGGCTGCTGGCGCTCTTGCAAAACCGGCGCGGTTTGCAGCACCTCCAGGAACTGGGCGCCACGACTTCCGACGCTGACGCGCCGCTGGCCTGTTTGCTGGCCGCAGGCAGCCACGGTGCGAGCTCCACGGCGGTGCTCGACGCCGTGCGACGGGATGCCGACTCGCCGCAATTCGCCCCGCTCATCCTCTCGCTCGGCGCCGCGCCGTCGCCCGAGGCCTTGCGGGTGTTGGCCGCTCTCACAACTTGCGGCAACGTCGACGCCCTAGCCGCCGCCGCGGCCGCGCTGGAGGGCTTCCCGGCCGAGGACGCCGAGCCTCTGCTGGAGCGGTTGTGCCGAGACGGCTTCGGGTGGGCCACGGTCAACGCGCTGGAGTCGATCGGTCGACTGCGCTCCCCTCGCGCCCTCGACCTCGTGGTTCGCACCTACCGGCGGCTGGACCATCCCACGCTCCGCGCCGCCGCAGCCAAGGTCGCCGGAAACTTCTCCGACCCACGCGCACGAGAGTTCCTGGCGGAGATCCTGGACGACCGCCCGGAAGCGTCCGTAGCAGCGCGCGCCCTGGAGGGTCTGGTGCGCTTCAGCGGAGGCGCGGCGCGCTACGCGAAGTTCTTCGAAGCCTACGCCACGCACGCGAACGCCGAGGCCGCCGTCGCGGCGGTCGTCGGACTGTGCGCCACCGACCGGCAGAGGGTGGCCCGGCAACTGCGAAGCTGGTTGCTGGAGTCGGAGCCTGCGTGGCGGACAGAAGCCGCGTACTGCCTGGGTTATGTCCAGGGCGACTTCGCCGCGTCGCTGCTGGGCAAACTGGCGACGAGCGATCCGGACGAGGGCGTGAGGCTGCAAGCATCGCGGAGCCTGGCGCTCTTCGGATGGTCTCCGATCTCGGTGGGAGTGCTCTCGCAGCTCCTCGAGAGCGGCGACGCCGCCGTGCGTCGCGCGGCTGCGAGCGTACTGGGCAATCCCGCGCTGGCCGAGGACCGCGACGTCTACGCCAAGCTGGTGCGGACCTACCAGGCAGAACCCGACGGCGAGGCCGCCGCGACGATGGCGCGCGCGCTGGGAGCCACGGGCTCGGGTCTGGCAAAGGAGTACCTCACCGGACAGGCGCGGACCCAGCTCGATCCCGGGCGGATGGCGGGCGTGTTGGAAGGGCTCGACCTTGCGGGAACGGTCTCGCCGTCCGTCTGGCGGCCTCTCCTGTCGCACGGTTCGCCGGCGGTGCGTGCAGCGGCCACGAGGCTGGCGTGGCACGGCGGGGACGACGAGGGCGTGCCCGTGCTGGCGGAGATCCTGGCGAGCGGCTCCGATGATGCCGAGGCCGCGATGGATGAGGCCGAGCGGATGCTCCTCACCTGCTCCTACCTGGCCGACGAGCCGCGCTTCACGGCGCTGCGCGAGAAGCTGCGGGAGGCGCTGCACAGCCGCTCCTACCGCGAGTTCGCAGCCGAGGAGTTTTCGGTGCATTTGAGTCCTGATCGGCTGCCCAAGGGCTACGACCCCTTCGCAGACCCGGCGTTGGCGCGCCCGTGGGACGCCAGTGAAGCGCAACCACTCGCCGGCGCGGAGCTTCTCTCGGAGCTCGAACAGGCGCGCTCCCGCAGCAGGCGCAGGAAGCGCACCCGCAGCGCCGAGCCGCTCGACGCCCTCGACCGGCGAATCTCGGTCTTCTCGCCAGGGCGCATCATGATGGCCAGCCTCCTGTTCGCCAGCCTCGTGCTGCTGGCCTCCGGGACTTACCGGAATCTCTCCAGCGCCAGGGCGACGCCTGCCAGCCAACCGCTCGTCGCGCGGCCGGGCCAGACCGTCGTCCCCGCGGCGCTGCAGGTCGTCGGCCTGGCCGGCGGCGCCAGGGTCGAGCTCGCCAGCGGGCCGCCCCTTCGAGCTTTGCCCGGGACCACGCTCCGGGGCGGTTGCCGCTTCCTGGCCGGGGCCTCCAGCGCGGTCATGCTCGTGGGCCCCTCGGGGCGCGATCGAATCCGGGTTCTGCCGGAGACCAACTTCCGCGTGGCCGAGGTAACCTGGGACCGCGCCGGCGGGGCGACTCGCATCGCGCTCGACTCGCTGGCTGGCTCACTGGTGGTGGAGGTCGAGGCCGCTCGCACCGACCTCTCCATGGCCGCAGGCGCCGGAAAGGTCTCCATCCGCAAAGGCACGTCACACCTGCGCGGCGCAGCCAGCACGCTCACGGTTCAGGTGGCCTCGGGCCGAGTGGAGGTCGCAGCAAGCGGCTCCTCGCAGGTCACGATTCTCACCGAGGGCCAGGAGCTCGAGCTCGCCGACGGCAAGGCCTCCACGCCCGGCACCTGCGAGCCGAAGGCCGTTCTGGACTTGCTAGCGCGGTGATACCGAGGCCTGGGCTGTCCTTCGGCACGACCGCTACGCGGTCTGCTCAGGATGAGCGGGGGGGAGGCCAACTCTGGCCTCTCGGCGCGAGGTCCTCGACGCTCGCTTCTCTCGTCCGCCTCACCGCGCGGGGACGCGCTCTACCCGCGTCGACCAGGTTTCGCCCAGGCGTGAGACGAGCCGGAAGTCGATCCGGAAATTGGCGTTGGGGCGGAAGCGCGCAAGCGACAAACGGTGGCTCTCGGTGAACCCGCCGCTCGACTCGGCGGAGCCTGTCTCTCCGCTGGGTCCGGTCCAGCGGACCGTGGCGGACGTGGCGACGGGCGTCTGGAAGTTGAGAGTGGTGCCCTCGGCGGTGAGCGAGGCCGTCAGGGCGAGGACGGCGGGCGCGGTTGGGGCCTGCAGAACAAGCGGCTGGCCCGCGGGCCGGCCCGATACGAGGATCTCCGCCCGGTAGGTCGCTCCGGGCTCGAGGTCCTGGAGGCTGACGACGTGAGAGCGGCCGGCTGAGGCTGCATGCTCCCGCGTCGCCTCGCCTTTTCGACTCAATTGCACGCTCGAGTCCACGGCCTCGGCGGTGGACCATCGCATCTCGGTTCGGAAGAAGCCATGGGTCACTTCCAGTCCCGGTACGGGCGGCAGCCGGGAGAAGGTGCGATGCCATCCGTAGCCCGCGAGGACCAGCAGCAACGCGAACGCGACCAGTGCCAGCGCGGCCGGCGCCCGTGCCGAAGGTGCGGCCGTGCCTGCGGGTTGCGGGACACGAGCCGCCTGGACCACGGCCTGGAGCGAAGCCGACGGAGGCTTGCGAGCCATTCGCGACTGATGTCTGGGGCGCTCCAGGGGGCGCTCCTCGACGGGAGCCGGGTCCCGGGCCGAGACCGCGTCAGCGAAGAGCTTGCAGAGATCTCCGACACTCGCGGGCCGCTCCTCGGGAGCGACGGCCAGCGCCCGCATGACGACCCGGCTGACGGGCTCGGGCACTCTGGGGTCCACGTCGCGGGGCGACGGCAACGGAGGGGAGCCCGCGCGCAACGCCCTCACGTAGGCCATCACATCGGAGTAGGCCTTGCGACCGGTGAGCATCTCGTGGAGCACGAGGCCGGTCTGGAACACGTCACTTCGCTTGTCGAGGCTCTTGTCTGCGCGCACCTGCTCTGGCGAGAGGTAGAGCATACTTCCGAGGATGGCCCCGGTGCGGGTCATGCGGTCGGTGAGCATGCCGGCCAAGCCGAAGTCGATGACGCGCACCTCGAGGTCGTCACTCACGAGCAGGTTGGAGGGTTTGATGTCGCGGTGAACGACGTCGAGAGCGTGAAGGTGATCGAGCGCGGGTGCCAGCCTCTGCAGGACCGACAAGACCTCGGAGGCAGCGAACGGCTTGCCGGCCTTGTAGCGCTCGGCGATGCGCTGGGTCAGGGTGGGCCAGGGCACGTGCTCCATCGCGTAGTAGACGCGCCCCTCGCTGGTCCCCCGGTCGAGCACCCGGACAACAGCCGGGTGCGACATGCGCGCGAGCAACGCGCACTCGCGGTCGAACCGGATCACGATGTCCTGGCTCACCTGGTCCTTGAGCAACTTCAGCGCGACGTGCTGGCCACTGACGGAGTCGAGCGCCAGGTGCACCTCGCCCATGCCGCCCGTGCCTAGAAGCTCGATCGTCTCGTAACGCCCACCTATCAGCACGGTGGCCATCATACGAAAGTGCAGGCAGCCCTTGGAACCGTCCGGGGAACGGGCCGAGCGGGGCCGCTACTGTGAAGCGACGCGGGTTATACTCGCCATGATGCAGGAGGGTCGAGGGAGCAAGGTCGGCCGCTACGAGATGCTGGGCACACTCGGCACCGGCGGCATGGCCATCGTGTACCGGGCGCTGGACCCGCAGCTCAACCGAGAGGTCGCCGTCAAGCTGATGGGGGCTGCTCGGTCTAGCTTCAGCGACGACGCCGTCCAGCGCTTCCAGCGCGAGCTCAAGGCGATGGCGCTGGTCACGCATCCCAACGTCGTGCGGATCTTCGACGGCGGGGAGCACGAGGGCCGCCCGTTTCTGGTGACGGAGCTGATCGAGGGGAAGACGCTCGAACAGATTCTCTCGGCGAACGGAAAGGCGCCGGCGGCGCGGTGCGTCGAGCTCACCTGTGAGCTGCTCGAGGCGCTG
>JACPRK010000187.1 GCA_016190005.1 Candidatus Wallbacteria bacterium
CGCACGCCCCGCCCCCGCCCGTTCCGCCTCCGCACCCGGCCGTCCGCCCACCGGCCCCGCCAAGCCCGGCGGCCGGCGCCCGAGCTAGCCGGCGTCAGGGATCAGGCGTCAGGCGCCCGGGATCAGGCGTCAGAGGCTGTGAATCTATCCGATGTCCCCCCAGAACCGCTCAGGCTGAGCTCGTCGAAGCCCAGTACCGAAGCGGCTATGGCCCCTCGACACGCTCGGGCGAGCGGTTCCAGGGAAATCGATCACGGCCTCTCAGGAGTCCGTCTCACTCCTCGGGCCTCACTCCTCACTTCTCAGAAGTATGCGGTCAGCTTCGCGAACACGCCGCGCAGTTCGGCGTCGGCTTGGCTGCGGGTCGTGGCGCTCTTGGCGTTGTCGATGACATCGAGCGCCATAAGGCGGTAGCCGACGGAGACCTGGTTGCGCTTGCTGAACTCGAAGTCGGAGCCCCACTCGTAGGCCAGCGCGATCTCGGCTTCGGTCATCGTCTCCTGGGCGGCGTCGAGGCTCAGGTCGCTGTACTTCAGCATTCCCTTGATCAGGATGTCCTGGTTGATCTCCCAGTGGCCGACGAGCCCCAGGTACGGGATCGGAAAAAGCTCCGTGAAGCTGGTCGTGGCGCCGCCGCCGGTGACGGCGATGGTCGGGTCCATGACCTTGGAGCCGAGCATCCAGTCGAGGTGGAAGATGTGCCAATCCAGGAGTCCCCAGCGAGTCCAGAGGTCGTACATGTCCGCGTCGAACTGCAGCGCGGCGCCGGCCGCGTAGACCGTGCCCTCGAATGTGAAGGCGCCCGCCAACGTCGTCGAGTGGCGGATGGGCATGTAGCTGGCTCCCCAGTGCGGGATGGCCATCTCGAGGCCCGCCTTGGTGTTGTTGTCGCTGGTGATGGCGCCGGTGCCCGTGCCCGTCGGGCCACTGACGCTGCCGGTCAGCGTGTTGTACCAGACCGGGATGGCGATGCTGAAGCCGGATGGGCCGTCGCGGCGCACCACGTGGCGATGCCGGAGGTGGTGTGGGCCGTCCTGGCCGTTTTCCTCCCTGGGCGGCTGGCGCAGCCCCCGCAGATCCTCCCGTTCGCGCCGATCGGCGCCAGCAAGCTGCTCCGCATCCTCGCGCACCAGATCCTTCTTGCCCTTGGAGATCGATCGTTTTCCCCTGGGCATCGTGCCCGCCACGCTGCCGGCGCCGCCCCCGACGGGCACTTCCTCGCCGGTCTTCTCGCTCCAACCCTTGCGGTAGACGACATTGCCGTTGTCGTCGTAGACGGTCTTCACGCGGGCCCCGTTCTCCGAGCTCCAGACCCGGCGAACACTGTCCGCAGTGGGGGCGGGGACTTCGCCCTTGGCCCCGAAGTCGGAGTCGATGCGGCCGCGGGAGCGGTACGATGCGTCCGGTGCCGAGGCGCCGGATGCCTGGGAAAACTTCCGGGAGGAGCGTGTGTCCCGGGACCCGTCGGGTCTCGTTGCGTACGCACCGCGGGCTTCGCGCTCGGAGAGCTCCCCCGCGCGCCATCGGCTCGAGACCGGCTGGCGAGCGACGGCCTTGGCAACCCTGCTGCGCGATCGGCCGGCGGCGGGCAACGCAGGCCTGACGTCGGCGTCACGGGAGTCGAAATCCGAGCCCTCCGCGATGTCGTCAGGTTCGGCCGGTTGCGCGGCGCGCCGCGAGTAGCTTCTCGCCACGGGCGCTCCCTCGGAGCGCTGCCAGCGATCGGCCTCCGGATCGGAGTCGATCGCGTCATAGGCGGACGCGGAAAGCGAAAGGGATGAAAGGAGCAGGGCGTAGGCCCAGGGGCGCGCGCGGATGATGGACATGGAAAGACCTCACGGTCGGGCCGATCCGAAATGGAGGCTCCCTTCGGATTTCGGCACGGCGCGGCCCGAAGGTGAGCTGGCTAGTGTTCCGTCGCGCGGAAGTCAGGCTGGAAACGATCGTGGGCGGAGTCGATCACCGCGTGGCCTCCGGTCGACATGTCGAACAGGCAGAGCCTCCAGCCGGCAGGCGTCTTCTCATCGAAGAGAAGCAAGCTCGTGGACCCCACCGCTAACGGGTGCAGCTTCCAGCCCGGGAACCGTGTGAGCTGACGCGGCTGGTCCTTTCCCGTCGTGGCCACCGACCAGAACTGGTAGCCGTCGGGTCCGCTGGCGGCAAACAGCACGTCTTTCGCGTCGGCCGAGAAGGCCGGTGTCTCGTTGAATTCGGACGCCCCGGCCGCTGACTCCCAGATCAGCTTGCCGTCACCGTCGAGCAGGCCGACTCGCCACACCTCCGAGCTCTCCTTGCGCAGCTGGCAGGCAATGCGACTCCCATCCGGCGAGACTTTTGGAGCCAGAGCGTCGTGGCCCGCGGGTCCTAGCACGGTCACTTCTCCGCCATGGATGCCGATCTTGCAGATCTGCCAGGCCGTCCCCCGATGGCTTTCGAAGTAGATCGAGCGGCCGTCCGCCGACCAGCACGGCGCCTGGTCGATGGTGGGCCCCGAGGTGAGCTGCGTGGGCGAGACGCCGCCCGAAACTCCGACGACGAACAGGTGAGACTTCCCGGCGCGAGTGGACTGAAAGACCACACTCACTCCGTCCGGTGAGAGGCGCGGCGCCAGATCCTCCGCGGGGTGAAGGCTCAGATTGCGCGCCGTGACCCCGCCGTCGACGCTCACGAAAATCTCCGTCTGGCTGCCGGCCTTTTCATGGTAGGCGAGCATGCCGGCCGGTAGCTTCGGCCCGGCCGCGCCGGCTGCGAGCGGCGTCAGCAGGCATGATACGAGCGCCAGAAGTGGCGCAAAAGGAGCGGGGCTGCGGAAAGTCATCGGGTTCTCCTCGTCATGGATCGGGCGCGTTCGGGCCGGGATCGGAAGAGCCGCCGGCGGCGGCGACGGCACATGCGAGCTTGAAGAGGTTCCAGCGGAGCTCAGCGCGGCTCACGGAGGCGAGAGATTCGACGTAGCGCGTGTTGGCCGCGCGCACGCTCTGAGTGAACGCCTGCTGCGCGGCCGGCAGGTCGGGCGAAGCGCCGCCGGCGGTATCCGGTAGGGTCATCACGGTCTTGACCAGTGCCACATGGCCGGACGCGGGCGAGGGTGCCGGGGGAGTCGATTCTGGCGTCGCAGGCGCGGACGCGTCCGGTGGCGGGTCCTCCCCCGCGGCCGACTTCAGGAAGCTCGGGTCGACCTCGACCTTGGCGAAGAGCGTCGTCCGCAGCTCGTGGAAGGAGCCGCGCGTGAGCACGTCGATAACCGGCTCCCCGAAGGCGCCGGTCCCGGGCTGAAACTGCAGGCTCACCTTGCCCCCGCCGTAGTCGAAAGCATCCGACAGCGCAGTCTGGCCGTGCTTGAGCTGGTGAAGTGCCCGCTGCAGTCCGGCTTCGGCCAGGTAGCGGGACTCCAGGCTCTGGCGGACTCGGCGCTGGGCGGACAGGTTGAAGGTCGAGCGCATCGAGAGCATCGCCCCGAGCCCGAACAGTACGAGCGCCAGTCCCAGGACCAGATAGAGCGCCATCCCCTTGCGACCGCTCACCATCCTCGGACTCCTATGGCCGTCGAGATCGGAAGGGTCTCCCGTTTACCGCCCACCTCGCGCCCCAGCGTGAAGTCCAGGCGAACCAGCCGGTGGCCGCGGTCCACGCTGAACGCTGCCGAGTCGACGTCGTTGCACAGCACGCGCTCCTCGGCAGGTTGCCAGGTGGCCGGGTCGACCACCTGCCGCAGGATGCGGGAGGTCGCCTTCTGATAGGCGTAGAGCACGATCTCGTGCTGCAGTGTGCGGAATGCCACGAACGGATAGGCCCGGTCGGTCCGCATCGGGAGCAGGAGCTCCCGGGCCTCCGTGACCTCCTGCGTCAGCCGGTAGACGAGCAGCGTGGCTTGTTGCTGGAGATCGGCCTCGGTCAATCCGGTGGCCGTGCGACGCTGACCGGTAGACATCAATCCGAACGAGACGAGCAAGAGAATTGCGAAGAGAGCGGCCGCGACAGCGGTCGCAGTCAGCGTGAAGCCGCGCCTGTCCTGGAGAGTGACGGTCTTGCGGCTCACAGTGTCAGCTCGCAGAGCAGCGTTCGCAGCTTGACCTCCCGGCGCGAGGAGCCGCGGTCGGCGGGCCAGCTCACGGTCACAGCCAGGTCATGCAAGTCCGCGGAGCCCTGGTAAGGCTGGATGTCGACCTTGACCGTGAAGCGCTCCACCTCGTCGTCTGGGAGCGCCGCGGCCTCGGCGGGTGGCAAGAGCAACGCTTCCTCGAGCCGCTTCTGGGCCAGGAACAGCGCCCGCGCGTGCAGCTCGGAGCGCCGCGTATCGGCGCTGGCGTTCAGCACCAGCTGCACGATTGGCAGCAGCAGGAACGACAAGAGCGCCACCGCGCACAGCACCTCCACGATGCTGAGACCTCGCCGGAGCCTGTGGAGCTTCACGCCTTCAAGGATACGGAAAAACCGGGGACACACGACCTATTTTAAGAAAATAGGTCGTGTGTCCCCGGTTTTTCCTTCTTCGGCCTCAGTCGCGGAAGTTCTGCGTGTTGTAGGCGTACTGGCTGCCGATGACGGTGCCCAGGCCGACGCGGGCGACTTGCGGGTCGAGAAGGTTGGCGCGGTGGCCCGGGCTGTTCATGTAGCCTTCCATCATGTCGCGGGCCAGCTCGGACGGGGACTGGGCGGTGCGGCGGCCGGTGCCGGTGACCTGGACGTTGGAGCCGAGCTTGTAGGGGAACTTGGCGATGTTCTCGGTGGCCCGCCGGAAGCTGACGCCGCCCTTGCGGAAGCGATCGCCGACGGTCTTATTCTCTTCGACCGGCGACTTGTGGTCGAAGTAGCCGAGCGAGTACATCTCCTCGCTGTGCTTGCGGGCGACGACGTCGAGCTTCTTGTCCGAAGTGACGGAGCCGAGCTCGTTCTTGCGGCGGACCTGATTGATGAGGTCGAACATGGCGATTTCGCTGGCCGCCTCTTCCAGGCTGATGGGGTCGGCCTTGGCGCGCTCGCGCGGATCGGCGGAGTCCTTCTGGCCCTGCTGGGCGGCGAAGCGGTCGAGGAGCTGGGGATCGGAGCTGTCGGGCGCGGCGGGAGCCGTAGCCAGCGTGTCGCCCGAGCTCTGCGGCGCCAGCGGGGCGGAGGGATCGACCGGCAGTGCGCCTGCGTCGGGTGCCTTGGGGCCGTAGTAGGGCGGCGGGTAGGGACGGCGCGGCGCGTAGCTGTTGTAGCTGGGCCTTCCGGTGGCGTGGATGCTAGCGACTGGCGAGTCGAGGTCGAAGCGCCCGCCGTTGGGGCCGCCCTCGGCGTTGAGGCGGAAGTCGGGCCCGTCGACGCGGACCTGTCCCCCGTTCTCGTTGCCGCGGAACATGACGTTGAACATCTTCTGGCACCCGAAATCGAAGCTGACGGGCACCATGAGCAGAACGGTCACGACCAGGCGGGCGATTCGGTTCCCTGAGCGCATACTCCATCCTCCTCGAGGCACAGGATGACCAGACCGCTAAGAATTATTCGGAAACGCTCACGGATCGTCAATCCGCTAAATTCGGCGAGCGCCAGGCTGGCGGGATCATGCCTCTCGGCGGTCGAAGGCCTCCCACCGGCACTCGAGCTCTGAGGCCAACCAGGCCAGCATCGCCGGAACGGTCGGCACCGCCCCCGGGGCGACGTGCTCTGCCAGGCTGGTCGCGATGTCACGCAGGCCTTCCGGAAAGCGAGTCGACACATTGACGCCGATACCGATCGCCAGGAACTCGAGCCGGCGCGAATTGCCAACGGTGGCCGATTCCGCCAGGATACCGGCCAGCTTCCGCCCGCCAAGCAGCACGTCGTTGGGGGGCTTCATGACGCACTCGATTCCCAGATGGGCACGCAGGCACTCGATCAGCGCGCCCGCCATCACGGCGGTCGCTGGGGGCGCAAGCGAGGCGTCCACGCGCGGATAGAAGAGGAAGGTGGACCAGAGGCCTCCGCCGGCCGGTGAGTGCCAGGGGTCTCCCTTGCGGCCTCTCCCTCGGGTCTGTTCGTCGGCGGCGACGATGGTCCCCGAGGGCCAGCGGGCCGCGGCCAGCAGCTTGGCGACGTCGTTGGTGGAGCCGCAGCGTTGCAGCCAGAGGAGCGAGCGCCCGATCCAGCGCGACCTCACTTCTCGCCCGAAGGCGGCCTCCAGGTCCGGTCGCCTGGGTCCCAGTTCCCCGGGTTGCTTCCCGGATGCTGCGGCGTCCGTCAAGCGGGCGGGGCCAGGTCGAGGCTCAAGTCGAGCGAGACGGCAGAGTGAGTGAGAGCGCCGATCGAGACGATATCGACGCCGGTAGAGCTGATGGCGCCGATGGTGTCGAGGCGCACGCCGCCGCTAGCCTCGAAGAGCGCCTTGCCGCGCAGCTCCCGGACTGTCTCGCGCATTGTGTCGGGGGTCATGTTGTCGAGCAGGAGGATGTCGGCACGGGCCGCGACCGCTTCGCGCGCCTGTTCGATTCCCGTGACTTCTACCTCGATCCGCAGCGGGTGCGGGGCGTGGGCACGTGCCCGCTCGACGGCAGGGGCGACGCCCCCACAGGCGGCGATGTGGTTGTCCTTGATGAGGATGCCGTCCGACAGGTTGAAGCGGTGGTTGGACCCGCCGCCGCACCGCACCGCGTACCGCTCCAGAGCGCGCAATCCCGGAGTGGTCTTGCGAGTGTCGGCCACGCGCGTGCCCGGCGTGCAGGCGTCCACGAACTTGCGCGTGAGCGTTGCGATGCCGCTCAAGCGCGCGACGAGATTCAACGCCACGCGCTCGCCGGTCAGGATGGAGCGCGCGGGTCCTTCCAGGCGGGCAATTGTCGACTCGGGTGAGAGTCGGGAGCCGTCCTCGGTCTCGAGCCGCACACGCACCCTGGGGTCGAGACGTCCAAAGATCGGCGCCAGCAACACCCCGCCCGCGAGCACTCCCTCCACGCGGCTGAACAGCCTGGCGACGCCCTGCTGGTCCTCCGGGATGAGGAGGCTCGAGGTCAGGTCGCCGCTGGGGCCGATGTCCTCGGCAAAGGCGAGCTCGAGGATTGCGCGAATGGCCTCGGGGCTGGGGGGCATGGGCGCCATGACGGAGCCGAGTTTGACATGCTACACTGCGCGCCGCAAGCCCGCCACGACACCAAGCGCGGGCCGGGAGGGGCCGAAGCCCTGAACCTGTCGGAGCCGCGATACCCATGAATCACATCGAAAGTCTCGAAGGTCTTCGCGCCGAGGCGCTTTCGGCCATTGCTGGCGCCGCCGACCTCAAACAGCTGGAGGCCGCTCGAGTGAAGTACCTGGGGCGCAAGAGCTCGCTCTTGCAGGTGCTGCGCGAGCTGGGGCAGCTCGAGGCCGACAAGCGCGCGGTCGTCGGTAAGCTCGCCAACGACGTGAAGCGCGACGTCAGCGAAGCGCTGGAGAGTCGCGAGGGCGGCCTGGCGGCGGCGGCCCGCGAAGCCACTCTGAAGTCGGACGCCTTCGACCTCACTCTGCCGGGAGAGACTGTTCGCACCGGCCGCGTGCACCCGCTCAACCAGACCGCCGAGGAGATCGTGCAGATCTTCCGCTCGATGGGCTTCGAGGTAGCCGACGGCCCCGAAATCGAAGACGAGTACCACAACTTCGAGGCGCTCAACATGCCCGCCTTCCACCCGGCGCGCGACATGCAGGACACCTTCTTCATCGGCTCGGATCTGCTCCTTCGCACGCACACCAGCAACGTGCAGATCCGCGCCATGAAGAGCCGCAAGCCGCCGCTGGCCGTCCTGGCCCCCGGCAAGGTCTACCGGCGCGACTCCGATATCACGCACTCCCCGATGTTCCACCAGATCGAGGGGTTCATGGTGGGCGAGCGGATCACCTTCGGACACCTGAAGTCGGTGCTGTCGAGCTTCGTGCGCGCCATCTTTGGCAAGACTCGCAAGGTGCGGTTTCGCCCCAGCTATTTCCCGTTCGTCGAGCCGGGCGCCGAGATGGACGTCGAGTGCGTCATGTGCGACGGCCAGGGCTGCCGGGTCTGCAAGTCGAGCGGCTGGCTCGAGATCCTGGGCGCCGGCATGATCCACCCGAAGGTGTTCGAACACGTCGGCTACGACAGCGAGAAGTACACCGGCTTCGCGTTCGGAATGGGCATCGAGCGGATCGCCATGCTCCGCCACCGCATCAGCGACATCCGGCTCTTCTTCGAGAACGACGTGCGCTTCCTCGACCAGTTCTGAACCGCCCCGTGGAAAGACGGCTTTCGTGGCTTTCACGGCTGCCGCGGTGGTAACTTTGAAACCGATGGGACGCAACGCCAACGAGCTGCGCATGCGGCGCGCCATGGAGCTCTGGGAAGAGGGCTATCGCGCGATGCTGCAAGGCGAGCTCGACAGCGCCATCGAGCTCTTCGGTAACTCCATCGAGGTCCACCCGACCGCCGAGGCCTACACGTTCCGCGGATGGGCGTTCAGCTTCCAGGGCAAGGTCGACGAGGCGATTGCAGAGTGCCACAAGGCGATCGACGTCGACCCGTCCTTTGGCAATCCCTACAACGACATCGGCAGCTACCTGATGGCCAAGGGCGAGCTGGACGAGGCGATCCCGTGGTTCGAAAGGGCCAAGGAGGCCCCGCGTTACGAGCCGCGTCATTTCCCGTACCTGAACCTGGGGCGCGTCTTCACCCAGAAGGGGCTGCTGCGCAAGGCGCTCGAGGAGTTCAAGGTCGCCCTCGAGATTCACCCGGGCGACGACATGGCCACCGGCGCAGTCGAGGCTCTGACTCGACAGCTGAACTGAGTCCCCGATGGCCGAGGCGACCCTCTCCAACGAGGAGATCCTCCGATACAGCCGGCACCTGTTGATGCCGGAGGTCGGCGTCGCCGGGCAGCGCCGCTTGAAGGGCGCCTCCGTCCTGATCGTGGGGGCCGGCGGGCTGGGAGCACCGCTCTCGCTCTACCTGGCCGCGGCCGGAGTCGGCCGGCTGGGCCTGGTCGACTTCGACCAGATCGATGCGACGAACCTGCACCGGCAGGTGCTCTTCACGCAAAGCGACGTCGGACGTCCAAAAGTCGAGGTCGCCTCCGAGCGGCTGCGGGGCGTCAACCCGCACGTGGAGCTGCGTCTGCACGAGGCGCGGCTCACCAGTGCGAATGCCCTCGAGATTGCTCGCGATTACGACATCGTCGCCGACGGGACCGACAACTTCGCGACGCGCTACCTGGTCAACGACACCTGCGTGCTGCTCGGAAAGCCGAACGTCTACGGCAGCATCTTCCGCTTCGACGGCCAGGCCAGCGTCTTCGACGCTTCCCGCGGACCTTGCTACCGCTGCCTCTACCCGGAGCCGCCCCCGCCCGGGCTGGTGCCCTCCTGCGCCGAGGGCGGCGTCCTCGGCATCTTGCCCGGGATCATCGGGCTCATCCAGGCGACCGAGGCGGTCAAACTGATCCTGGGGCAGGGAGATCCCCTCATCGGCCGGCTGTTGCTCTTCGACGCCCTCGGCATGACCTTCCGCGAGCTGCGGCTGGAGAAGAACCCGGGCTGCCCTGTCTGCGGCGAGCAGCCCGCCATCCGAGAGCTGATCGACTACGAGGCATTCTGTGGCGGAGGTGCCATCGAGGAGCCACGAGAGGAATCGGCCCTATCGGCCTCGGAGCTGAAGCGATTGCTGGAGAGCGGTGAACCGATCCGGCTCGTGGACATTCGTGAACCGCACGAGTTCGAGATCTGCCGCATCGAAGGTGCGTCGCTCGTGCCTCAGGGGCGCCTGGCCCAGACGCTGGAAGACTGGGACCCGGAGTTTCCGGTGGTCCTCTACTGCCATCACGGGGTCCGCAGCCGAGGTGCGTTGCGCACGCTCAAGTCCGCGGGCTTCTTGCGCGCGCAACATCTGACCGGCGGCATCGACGCGTGGTCTCGCCTGGTCGACCCGTCCGTCCCCAGGTACTGAGCGGCGGACCGCCTAGAAGCCTTCGGGGGTGAAGGGGAGCGAGCTGGCCTGCAGGACCTTGCGGGCCTCGAGGTAGTAGAGCACCAGGTACATGCTCCAGCAGAGCCAGACGGCCTCGATGAGCGCGATTCCGACCCAGGCGGCGGGGTCCGTCGTGAAGAGGTAGGAGCCCTTGGAGCTCGAGCCGAAGAGAGCGCCCGCGAGCCCGGCGACGAAGATGGCCGGTATCGAGGCGAGGCCGAAGACGAAGGGGGCATAGAGAAGCTGCTTGGGCGCCACGTTGAACAGCGCCTCGCTGCGGTCGAGCGGGCTGCCGGGCTCTTCTTCGGCGCCGAGCGAAGCGATGACCGGGACAAGCGAGTAGGAGAAGTACTTGCGAACCGCCGCGAAAAGCACGAGGACACCGAGCAGAGCCAGCAACAGTCCGAGCCCCGCCGAGGCCCCGCCGCCGGTGGAAACGCTGATCCCGAGCGCCGAAATCATGCCGCCCAGTGCCAGTAGCAGGCCGAACACGAGGTTGGCTTTGAAGACATTCCAGACGATTCGAAGGCCGCGCTGCATCAGCAGCGAGAGCGCGTGCGAGAAGGTCGATTCCTTGCCCTTGGCGCGGGCGACGAACAGGATGGTGAGCAGCGGCAGGACGACGAGCTTGGCGGGTCCGGCGAGAAGGCCTGCCAGGAAGCAGTTGAGCACGACCAGCACCGCCATCAACGGCGCGGAAATCTCGGGGTTGGCGTAGAGGAGCCGGGCGGAGGCTTGCATTCGCTGCCAGATGTCGCGTCGCAGGGCGGCCGGGCCGGCGTGCACGGTCTCGAAGGTGCCGGAAGCGCCGTCGATGGTCGCCTCGGCGGCCTGGACGGAGGCCTCCACGCTACGAGCGCCGAACTCGAAGGCACCGCAGCCGAAGACCGCGCATCTGCCGATGAAGCGCGCACAGTCCTGGTGGTGCGGGGTCTGGCATCGTCCGCAGACGTCGGCCGTTCCCTCGATCCGGGTCGCGCACACGGGGCACTCGATCGTCACGCTGCTCATATCCATTACGCATCCCTCCTGATGTCCATCCGACTGGAGCATACTTCAGCCCGTCGGCAGCCACAAGGCCAAGCGCGCCTGGCCGGTCTCGCCCAGCGAGTTGCGACGGGTGTAAGATGGGCTCGATGGACGGAACCCAGCCGGACAAGCAACGCGTTCTGTTCGTCGACGACGACTGCGAATTGCTCAGGCTCCTTTCAGAGCTGGCCGAGACGTGGGGGTACGAGGTGCGGTCGCAGCTGGACAGCCGCCAGGCGCTCGCCGAGGCGATCGAGTTCCAGCCGGACTTGGTAGTGCTGGACGCCATGATGCCGTACATGGACGGCTACCAAGTCTTCGATGTCTTGCGCCGGGAGCCGAGAACCGCCGACTTGCCGGTGCTCTTCCTCTCTGGGACGGGGCGCGACGTCAAGAACCGCATCCGGGGGCTCAAGAAGGGCGCCTGGGACTTCATGACGAAACCGGTCGATCCGGAGGAGCTCCGCGCGCGCATTGCCCACCACATGGAGCAGCGGGCCCGGACGCGCGTGTCGGTGGACCGCGAGATCGACGTGGTCCGGCGCACGGCTGTTTTCCTCAATCACTGCATCAACAACCTGCTCTGCACGATCCAGCTGGCCGCCGACCTGTCAGCCGACGAGGGTGATCCGGCCCAGCAGAAGCGAGCCGCCATGGTGGCGAAAAATGTCCGCCAGATCCACGACGTCATCTCCAAGCTGCGCTCCATCAAGCGCGTCGTCCTCACGAGCTACGTGGGCGACGAGCGGATGCTGGACCTGGAAAAGTCAATCGAGTCGGAGGCGCCGCTCCTGGCTGGCGGCTCGGAGGTTCCCGAGGCGCCCGACGAGGAGGAGTGAGGGAGCTTTGCGCCTCTACTTCACTTCGAGGAGCTCGACTTCGAAGATGAGGGTGGCGTTCGGCGGGATCACGTTGCCGGCGCCCCGCTCGCCGTAGCCGAGGCTGGACGGGATGATCAGTTTGCGCAGGCCGCCGGTCTTCATTCCGGCGACGCCCTCGTCCCAGCCCTTGATGACCTGGCCGGCGCCCAGGGGGAAGGAGAAGGGGACCGCTCGGGTGCGGCTGCTGTCGAACTCCTTGCCGTTCTCCAGCCAGCCAGTGTAGTGGACCACGACCTGCTTGCCGGATGCGGCCTCCGTGCCGGTGCCGGGCTTGAGGTCGATGTACTTGAGGCCGCTGGGCGTCGTTACTTCCTTGGTCTGCTGCGGCTTGGATCCGGCCGGCTCGCCGGTCGTCTTGGCGGCGGCTTCGGCCGTCTCGGCGGCGGTCGTCTTGGCCGTCGCCGCGGCGGAGGCCTTGGCGGACTTGCCTTTCTTCTTCTTGGGCTTGGCGGCGAAGGCGGAAGTAGAGGCCAGCAGGGCGGCTGCGACGGCGACTGCGATGGATTTTCTGATCATTTCTTGGGGCTCCTTTGTCGGTAGAGTGCAACGACTGTATCACAGCGCGGCGACGGTCGGAAGGGAAGGAGGCAAGGTGGTGTATACTGTCGGCCGTGACAGCAAAGTTCCCAGTGCCCGCCGGGTTCAGGGCCGTGGGTTGGACCCAGGTCGAACCGGGCCAGGCCATCTGGTACATCAAGGACAATCCGAGACCGATGGGGCCGTGGATCGTGGTCGATGGTTCGGCGCGGTTGATCCGGCCGCTGAACGGAACCGTTCACCGAAAGTTGAGCCTCGACGAGATCCTGATCCGCCCGGACGCGCCGCCGCCCAAGCCTGGGTAGACGTTCGAGCTAGCTGAGCCACCGTCGTGACCGACCCCGAACCACCGTCACAGCCCGAACCGAGCGCGGGCCTGGTCCACTGGCTCCGCCTCAAGCTCCTGGGCAAGCCCAAGGACCTGTCGGACCCCGGGCTCTTCCACCAGATGTCCCTGGTGGCGTTGCTCGCCTGGGTCGGGCTGGGCGCCGATGGACTTTCCTCCTCGGCGTACGGCCCCGAAGAGGCGTTCCGCGCGCTCGGCCAGCATACCTACCTGGCCGTCTTCCTGGCGATGGCGACGGCGGCGACGGTCTTCATCATCGCCTACTCGTACACGAAGATCATCGAGCACTTCCCGGCGGGCGGCGGCGGCTACGTGGTGGCCACCAAACTGCTCGGCAAGTGGGCGGGGCTGGTGAGCGGCTGCGCGCTGCTGGTGGACTACGTCCTGACGATTTCGATCTCCGTCGCCAGCGGCGGCGATGCCATTTTCAGCTTCCTTCCGGCCGCTTGGGTGCCCTGGAAGTTCTGGGTGGAGGTCCTGGCGATCCTGGGGCTGATCGTGATGAACCTGCGCGGCGTCAAGGAGTCGGTGACGGCGCTGGTGCCGGTCTTCGCCGTATTCGTGGTCACACACCTGGTCGTGATCGTGGGTGGAATCCTGGCCAATCTCGGACACCTGCCGGACATCTTCGTTGCCACGGTCGATGGCGTGCAGTCCGGCGTGCGAACGCTCGGGCTCTGGGGTCTCTTCGGTTGTCTGATGCACGCCTACTCCATGGGAGCTGGCACTTACACGGGGATCGAGGCCGTCAGCAATGGCGTCGCCATCATGCGGGAGCCCAGGGTCGAGACGGCTCGCCGGACGATGCTCTACATGGCGTGCAGCCTGGCCTTCACGGCCGCGGGAATCATCCTCTGCTACTTGCTCGTGGGGGTCACGCCGGTGCATGGACAGACGATGAACGCGGCGCTCGTGGAGAAGCTTGCGGGTGCGCTCCACGTCGGCATCCTTCCGATCGGGCACTGGTTCGTGATCGTGACGCTGGCCTCGGAGGCGATGCTGCTATTCGTCGCCGCGCAGGCGGGCTTCATCGACGGTCCGCGCGTGATGTCGAACATGGCGCTCGACAACTGGATCCCGCGCCGGTTCGCTTCGCTCTCCCTGCGGCTGACGATGCAGGACGGCGTGATGCTGATGGGCGGTGCGGCGCTCGTGCTCCTCTACGAGAGCCACGGCTCCGTGAGCCGGCTGGTTGTGATGTACAGCATCAACGTCTTCCTCACCTTCTCGCTCTCACAGCTGGGAATGGTGCGATTCTGGTGGCAGCGGCCAGGCGTCGCCAGCCGGCGCCGCCACCTGCTCGTGCACGGCACGGGTTTGATGCTCTGCGTCTGCATCCTGGCCATCACCATTCACGAGAAGTTCCAGGAGGGCGCCTGGCTCACGCTGGTGATCACCTCGGCGCTCGTGGCGCTGTGCTGGGCCATCCGCCGTCACTACGACCGCGTCGCGACCGCGTTTGGCTCGCTCGGTGAAACGATGCTGAGCTTGCCGGCGGAGCCTGGCACGAAGGTGAAGCCTCTGGAGCCCTCAAAGCCCACCGCGATCCTGCTGGTCGGCGGGTACAGCGGACTGGGCGTGCACGCGCTGCTGTCGGTCTTCCGGTTCTTCCCGGATCACTTCCATAACTTCCACTTCGTCACCGTGGGCGTCGTCGATTCCGGCAACTTCAAGGGCGAGGCCGAAGTCGAGAACCTGCGAGCCAGCTGCGAGCGCGGGCTGGGCCGTTACGTTGAGTTGGCGAATCGATTCGGCTTTCCGGCCGACTCGAGCTACGCCATCGGCACCGACGTCGCGCTGGAAGCAGACGAGCTCTGCCGGGAGGCGGCGAAGCGCTACAAGCACTGCATCGTCTTCGCCGGCCAGCTCATCTTCCAGCGGGACATGTGGTACCACAGGATGCTCCACAACGAGACCGCCATCGAAGTCCAGCGCAGGCTGCAGTGGAGCGGCCAGCCGATGGTCGTGCTGCCGGTGCGCGTGCTGGAAGACGGCAAGGCGCTACTTTGAGTAGTGAGTAGTGAGTAGCGAGTAGTGAGTAGGGGGGCTGGCCACGGGAGGGTGAAGGGGGCTAGAATCGGGGGGTGAAGCGGCGAGCGTTTGCCAGCGAGGCGCTGGCGTTGCTGGTGGTGGCCCGCGATGACGAGGGGACGCTGGAGGGAACCGTTCGCGAGGTCCGGGCGGCGGCGCTGGCGCAGGCTTCCAGGGTCGAGACGATCATCGTCGATGACGGCTCTCGCGATGCCACGGCCGGCTGTGCGGAGCGGCTGGCGGCGGAGCTGCCGGGGACCGTGGTGCTGCGGAACCTGCGGCACCTGGGCGTCGGACGGGCCGTGCTGAGCGCGGCTGCGCGTTCACGGTCGGGGCTCATGCTCTACGTGCCGGGGGACGGCCGCTTCGATCCCGCGCGCCTTCCGGAGTTGCTGGAGGCGAGCCGGCGCGGCCAGGTGGTGGCCGGGCTCGAAAGCAAGGCCGCCCGGAAAAGTTTGCCGGCGAGGTTCTGGCGGTGGCTGGCGAGCGGTCTGGGTGCCGGGGACGGCGATGGGGTCGGCTGGACCTACCTCTGGCGCCGGGAGGTGTTCGAGGGTCTCACGGCCTGCTGTGCCTCCGAGGCCTTCTTCCTGGAAGCGGCTGCACGCGCGGGGCGACGCGGGATGCGCGTCGTGAGCGTTGCGTGCCCGCCCAGGCCCGGTTGCGTCCGGCATGGGGCGGGACTGGCTGGCGGCCTCCGGGCTCTCCTGGAGTTGGCGCGGCTGTGGGGCCGGCTGCGCCAAGAGGACTCGCTAGAGCCAATGGAGCGCGTGAATCTCGATGCTTCGCCTCTCCACGGCTTCTGGTGGCCCGGTCGAGACCACGGACGGGAAAGGAGCGGACCGGTGTCCGGCGTCCGCCCCCGGCTGGAGCGTCTCACGATCGAGGCCGGGCTGAGACCCCCCTGGCTGGACGCCGATGGCGACCTGCTGCTTCCGGTCGGCCCGGCCCTCGAGCTGCCGCCGATCGGTTCCGAGATCCTGGCTTCCGTGGGCGACCGGCCAGCCGTGGTTCGCGAAGGCGGGCGCGTGCGGTTTCTTTTCGACGCCGAGCTCTCGGCGCGGCTGAGGCTCCAGGAGGCTTACGCGGGCCTTCCCGGGCCGCTGGCGAGCGCGCTGGCGCGACTGGCCGCCCGGCTCCCCTCGACGAGCCTGGAGGCCATCGCCGCCGCCTTCCGCGTGCCGCCGGCGGGGTGCGTGTGCTGGCCGGCCGACCCTGCGGTCGAGTGGCTCCGATGGGCGATGCTCCACGCCAGCGGTTCTCAGGGCGAGGACCGCCCGCCCGTGGCGCCATGGCCCCACGGCAAGAGCTGGGCTCTGGTCGTCACGCACGGGCTTGCGCCCGGCCGGGAGGAGACAAGTGTGCGAGCCGCCTCGGACGTCGACCTGCGGCTGGGTATCCGCAGCTGCTGGTACGTCGCCGCGGGGCTCTTGCGCAGCCGTCCGGAGCTGCCCCCGAGCCTCCGGGAACACGGGTGGGAGGTCGGCCTCCTGGCCACGGATTCCGAGCTCCACGCCTCGGGCGGCGGTCTCGCGGGCGCCGCGCGCTGGCTGGCGGGCTGCCATGAGCTCGTCGATCTCCATCGGCTGACTGGCCTGCGTGTGGCGGCGCTTGCGCGGCCGGCGCCGATCCCGGCCTCCGTCTCCCGCGCCTTCGAGTATGACTGCTCGGTGCCGGATGTGGAGGTGGCGACACTCACGGCTCCGCTCCTGGGCAGCGGCACCATCTTTCCATTCACGAGCGCCAGCGGCGCCCTCTCGCTCCCCATCACGCTCCCCACGCCCCGACGTCTGGCCATCCTGGGGCACCCCGCCCGGGACGCCCTCGGCATCTGGCGTGAAAAGGTCGAGTTCATCCGTCGAGTCGGAGGGCTCGCGCTCTTGGCGACCGATCTCGAACCTCGGCTGGGCGGCAGCAGCGACTGGCTGAGCGTGATGGCCGAGCTGCTGGAACCGCTGCTCTCTGCGTCCGACGTCTGGCTCGCCACGCCCGCCGAGGTCGCCCGGTGGTGGGGACGGCGCGGGGGAGCCCGTAAGGCTTCCGGCGGATGAGGTCGATGCCGCTCCGCGGATGGCCGCGGACCGTGCCTCTGCCTGCGGAGCTAGCCCACGGGCGAAACCTCGGTGACCCGAACGTCCACCCAGAGCGTCTCTCCCCCCCCGCCCTTGTAGATGGTACCGGACGTCGGCGTGGCGTCTCGGAAGTTGCGGCCGCAGGCGACGCGGACGTGATTCATGTCGGCGACGCAGGCATTCGTCGGATCGTAACCGCGCCAGCCGTGATGGGGAAGGTAGACCTCGACCCAGGCGTGTGACGCGTCGGACTGCACCTTGTTGGCGTAGTCGCCGCCGGTGAAGATGTAGCCCACCCTGTAGCGCGCCGGAATGCCGAGGAGCCTGGCCAGGCAGACGAACAGGTTGGCGAAGTCCTGGCAAACGCCACGGCGGCTCACGTAGACGTCGAACGGCGTGGTCTCCAGATTCGTCGAATTGGTCACGTAGGCGAACTCGCGCGCGATGGTCTCGTTGATGTCGTCGAGGATGGCGACGAGGTCGTTGTCCTGTCGCTGGGCGAAGCTCATCGCGTAGCGGTCGAGCTCGCGAAGCTGGGATTCGGGTAGCTCGGGCGGAAGAAGGTACGGGTTCATCATCTGGCGCTGCCAGGGCATCCAGACGAGCGGCATGGTCGTGCGGCTGGAGCCGTGGCCCAGCGACGGGGCCTTGAGGAGCATCACGCGCGAGCGGCATGTGACGCGCAGCTCCGAGTAGGGCGAAACGAACTCCAGCTGGTGCGCGCGATTGCCGAACACGTCGATGAACGCCCAGGCGGTCTCGGCCGGCGCGATCTCGAGGGCGTAGTCCATGACGCGCTGCCGCTCGTCGAAGAGCGGCTGCAAGCGAAGGACGTGCGAGCTGCGCTCGACCGGCTGCGCGTACCGGTAGACCGTGGAGTGCGAGATCTCGAGGACCCGCTTCTCGAGCGGGAATGACGCGGAGCGCGGCCCCCGGACTCTCGGCGTGGCCTCGTTGGCCGCGTCACTGCGCCAGACGACTGCGCCCCGCCGCGCGACGAGCATCTGGCCGGGAGCCAACGGCTCCCAGTGCTCGTCGGAGAGCGGCGTCGTCGCGAAGAGGACGGCGGTGCGGCTCGCGTCCATCGGGTCGCCCAGGTCGAGCTGCACGATGGCGTTCTCCAGGCACGTGGCCGCGTGCGGCGGCCGGCGGCGCATTGTGTGGAGCGAACCGAAGCCGCGGGGATCTCGAAACGCGACCAGGTCCTGTCCGTCGCTCAGCAGCAGGTTCGCGCCCCCGAGTCGGGCGAGCTCGGCCAGCCAGCCACGCAGCCGCTCCCAGCCCACGGCCGCCAGCGTGCGATGGCCGTGCTCGCGGATACGCGTCAAGAGCCAGCAGAAGGCGAGCTCGGAGTCGGTCCGGCCGACCGGCTCGAAGACGGGATTGTCTCCCAGCGCCAGTTCCCCAAGCCTCGCAGGGGCGAGATCTCCATTGTGCGCCAGCAACCAATCGCGGCCCGCGTAGCTTCGGCAGAAGGGGTGCGTGTCCTCCTGCGTGACGCGCTTGGCCGCGCCGCGGATGTGGCAGACGAAGATCGTGGAGCGAAACCGATCCCAGTCCCGCAGCACCCGCGTCATCGGCGTCTCGCCGCTGGGAATCGGGTCCTTCACCACCGCCGCGGCCAGCTCGTCGGACGGGTACCAGGCGAAGCCCCAGCCCGTCGTCTGCTCGGCGTCCTGACCGGGTGAGGTGTGAGCCAGCCGGATGGATGGGGCGGCGCTCGCGTCGAACGACATCCCCAGGAGCTGCGTCAAGCGAGCTCCTCCGGAACTCCCGGCCCGAAGAACTCCGACCCGACGCCTTCGTTGACTTCGGCCAGTCCCGAGATGAACCGCGTCAGCTCGTCGTGCAGACCTTCCTCAAGGATCGTCGTGATCGGCTTGTAGCGCAGCGGCTCGACGATCCGCGCTAGCCCGGTGGTGAGCTCGGTTCCCTTGTGGCTCTTCTGGCGCGAGCGGATTCGCCCGAGGAAGTTGCTGGCGCGGTCGATGCAATGGAGCACCGAGCGCGGGAAGCTCTCCTCCTTGAGCAGGAACTTCACGATGTCGGCCCGGGTGGGCGCGCCGCGGACCCATCGGGCGAACGGGTCCTGAGCCGAGCATGAGCGCAGCAGCGCCATCCACTGGGCGGTTTCGGCCGGCGCGTCAGCCGCAGAGATGTCTGCGGCGTCGCCGCCGAACATATGATGGCGCGCGTCGAGTGCACGGGCGGTCTGTCCGGCGCGCTCCAGCAGCATTCCGAGCCGCATGAAATCGAACGGCTCGTCGTGCAGGAGCGTGTCGTGGCAGACGCCGTGCACCGTCGAAACCGTGTCTCGCACGTGACGGAAGAACCCGTCGCGATCCGAGTAGTAGAGCTTGCGGGTCCGTGTGTTCTGGAGCCACTGCCAGACGGCGTTGATCGTCTCCCACATCTCCAGCCCTACGACCTCCCGGATCTGCCGCGCGTTCTCGCGGGCCCAGTGGATGCAGGTCGCGATCGAGACGGGGTTGTCGCAGTTCCAGGTCAGGTAGTCCTGGACCAGCTCGCCGTCCAGGTGGGCCGAGTCTCCGAACAGCGACGCGAAGCGCGACTGCTCGCCCGAAACCGTCAGCAGCGGCAGCCAGCGGTCCTCGGGTGTGACCGTGACATCGAGCAGAAAGAGGCGGTTGACTCCCAGCATCCGGGCAACGCACTCGGCGCGCTCCAGATAACGGTGGAGCCAGAAGCAGCTCTCGGCCACTCGCGAGATCACGAGCTGCTGGCCTCCAGGACCCAGGTATCCTTCGAGCCGCCGCCCTGACTCGAATTGACGACGTAGGAACCGTCCACGAGCGCTACCCTCGTCAGCCCCCCCGGCAAGACCCACGGCTCCCCGGACGAGACGACGTAGGGCCGCATGTCGACTCGGCGGGGCTCGACGCTCTTTCCAGTCCACGTCGGGCACGTCGAGAGCTCGATTCGCGGCTGCGCGATGTAGCCTCGCGGATTGGCGCGAATCCGGCTGGCAAACTCGGCCAGCTCCGGCTGACTGGCGGTCGGGCCCATCAGCATCCCATAGCCGCCGGAGGCGTCGACCGCTTTCACGACCATCTTGCCGAGGTTTTGCAGCACGCGCCTGCAATCGGCCTCGCGGGCGCAGATGAGCGTCTCGATCTGGGCCAGCTCAGGTTCCTCCGACAGGTAGAAGCGGATCATCTCGGGCACGAACGGATAGATGGCCTTGTCGTCGGCGACGCCGTTGCCGAGCGCGTTCGCGAGCGTGACGTTTCCCGCCGCGTACGACTTCACGATGCCCGGCACGCCCAGCAGGCTGTCCTCCCGAAAAACGGTCGGATCGAGGAACTCGTCGTCGATGCGCCGGTAGATGACGTCGACGCGGCTCGGACCCGCTGTGGTCTTCACGTAAATCTTGTCGTCGTGGGCGAAAAGGTCTGACGGCTGCACGAGGTCGATTCCCATCCGCCGGGCCAGGAAGCTGTGCTCGAAGTAGGCCGAATTGAACGGTCCCGGCGTCAGGACGACGAGCCGGTCCTCGCCCGCCTTGCGCGGCGATAGCGAACCCAGAGCGTCTCTGAGCCGCACCGGGTAGGCGTCGACGCTCTGCACCGCGGACTGCGAGAAGACGGACGGGAAGATCCGCTTCATCACGGTCCGGTTGGCCAGGACGTAGGAGACGCCGGATGGGGTGCGGACGTTGTCTTCCAGGACTGCGAACGAGCCGTCGGGGCCCCGGATCAGATCGACTCCGGCGACGTGGACGAAAACCCGTCCCCGCGGCACGATGCCCGCGAGTTGCTTACGATAGCCAGCCGAGGCTTCGACGATATCGCGCGGAATGCGCTTCTCCGAGAGAATGCGCTGCTTTCCGTAGACGTCTCCCAGAAAGGCGTCGAGCGCGCGGATGCGCTGGACGAGGCCCCTACTCAAGCGAGCCCAGACGTCACCCGTGACGAGCCGGGGGATCGGATCGAACGGCATGAGCTTCTCGGTCCCGCGCTGGTCGCTGTAGACCGAGAAGGTGATGCCTCCCTTGAGGAAAGCGCTGTCGGCCAGCCGCTGCCGGGCCTTGAACTGCGCGCGGCCGAGCTTGTCCAGCAGCCGGATCGGCCCCTCGACCTCTGGCCGCACCGAGCCGTCCGCGGCGAAGAGCTCGTCGTAGGCTGACGGATACGGCAAGTACCCCGAAAAGACGCTTTCAGTCTTTCGAGATTTCCGGCGACCTTCGCCGCTGCCCTCGGTGGTCGATTGCGCGGAAGCCAAGACGCTGCAACAGTATCACGAATAGCGCGGGTGCGGCCGTATCGGGGAGGTGCGCGCGCGGTTCACGGGTCAGCTCCCCGCTCGTCCTGAGCCCTTCGGCAAGCTCAGGAGAGCCTTGTCGAAGGCCGCACCCGGTATGGCCTTGCCCCCGGATAAGCACGGTGCGAGCGGTACAGGACCTATTCGCTGGCTCCACTAGCGGTGGTCGCTGCCGCTGCCGCCGCTGCCGGCGCTGCCTGCGTCGTCGGGGGGGGGAGGGGAGTCGGAGCCGGGCGGCGGCTTGGCGCCTTCGAAGCGCGCCGAGGGATCTCCCGGAATGGAACGGGCGGGCTTGTTCACCGTGATCGTGGTCGAGATCGAGTCGAAGGAGCGGACCCGCGACTTAGGCGGTTCGGGGAGCGGGGTCGCCAGGCCGAACGGATTGGTCACCAGCTCGGAGGGCTTGAAGCCCGCCTTCCTCCGCTCTTCCAGTGAGCTCTTCGGGTCCTTCTTCTTGAGCTCGGCCAGCTTCTCGCCCAAGGCCTTCGCCTTCGCCTTGTGCGCGTCGTCGTGGCGCATGTACCAGAGGTAGCGCTCGAGGCACTTGGCCTCCTGGCGCAGGCACTCGGCCTCGAGCCTCTCAGCGTCGGCTTCCCGGCCGCGCTTGATCAACCCCTCTTGCCGCTGGAACCGCATTTGCAAGTACCTCAGCGCCGCCGTCTGGTCCTTGCGGATTGCCTCCTCGGCCGTAGAAGTCGGTGGCGGCTCGGCGAGCAATGGCACGATCGAGAACCAGACTGCCAGCAGGATCGGTAGAGCCGCCAACATCGCTGCTCGCATAGCTTTCATCCTATCAGCCGGCCGAACTGTTGGAGCTCCGGAGTCTCTTCTACGCGGATAGCGCCCGAGCGGTGCGCCTGTGCCAGTGCCTTCCCAAGCCGGACGAATGACGCTCGCATCTTGGCTCGATACTGCTCCAGGCCGGCCGAGAGCACCTGCGTCTTGAGTCCGTCGGCGCTCTCGGCGCTCTTCTTCGACAGCGAGCGGAGGAAGTCCTGGTACTTGGTGATCTCGTAGTAGTGGACCATCAGCGCCTTGTCCTTGAGCTCGCCACGGCGGCACATCTCGAAGGCGTCGACGCCGATCTTGAAGAGGAGCCGGGCCATCCGAGCCTTCATCTCGCCCTCGCGCAGCTCCTGGGCGATGTTGAGGATCTCGAGCTTGAAGGTCTTCTCCACCTTCTCCCGCACCCGCGCCTGGAACCCCTCGTCCTCGGCGCTCGGCTTGGCGACCGGTGTCGGGATGTAGGGGAGATTGGAAGCGGCGTCCACCAGGCCCAGCTCGCGCCTTTGCTCCACGAGCTCCTGGACGTTGACGCCCTTGGCGGCGAGGATGTCGAGCGCCTGCTGGCGGACCGAGGGATCGTTGTCGTCGATGCGGCGGGTCAGGGCGGCGATGGCCTTCTCGCTGGAGAAATCCGCCAGGCACTTGACTACGCGCAGCCGCACGCCCTCGTACGCGTCGCTTGCAGCTCGGATGAGCAGGTCCTCCAGGTCGAGCTTGCCGAGCTGGGAGATGGCGTACACGGCGCTCTCGCGCATGGCCACCTTGTCGCTCTCCAGCATCGACGAGAGGTACTCGCGGACCTGTGGGTCGCCGAAGCGGCCCAGTGCCTTGACAACGTTGGCCTTCACTCGGTTGGTCGGATCGTTCAGAATCGGCACCAGCAGGGGGATGTGGGTCCGGTCGCCCAGCTTTTCGAAGACCTCCACGGCGTTGGCGCGCACCCGATCGTCGTCGTGCTTCAAGAACTTGGCGATCTCTCCCAGCATCGACGCATCTCCGGACCGGATGAGCTGAGTGAGCACCGTGGCGATGCGCATCGGCTCGCTTTCGCGCGCCAGTTCGGCCATCAACTGCTTGGGACTCGCCTCCGGCGCTGGCGGTCGAGTCGCGGGCTGGGCGGGCGTTGCGGGCGCCTGGGACCGGGCGCCGCCGTCGACATAGTTCAGCGCCTTCTTCGCAAGGAAGGCGATGTCGCCGTTTGAGGTGCTGCAGAGGCTGGCCAGCCGGTTCCGCAGCTCGGTCAGTTGCGCCGGCGTGACCGTGTCGTCGAGGCTGATGCGGGTCAGCGTGGTCAGCGCCAGCGTCTGGATCTCGGCGTCGACGTCCGCGAGGTCCTCGACGATGCGCTGGATTTTGAGCGACATCGCGGGAACTCAGGCTCCCTGGGGTCGTGCGCCGGCCCGTTCGAGCTCGGCGAGAATTCGGCGGATGGCTTCGCCTTCCTGCTGCGCAGGGACCGCCAGCTGGTCCTTCGCGAGCAGCTCGAAGGCCTGACGGCCGAGAAGACCGAAGGAGCTCTTGATCTTCTCCTGGAGGTGCTCGATGGCCGACTTGCGGGTCTCGTCCTCCGGGTCGCCGCGTTTGACCATGTAGTTGCGGAGGAAGTCCTGGTAGCGGAGCACCTCGTAGAAAATGCTGTCGAGGCTCTCGTGCGTGATGAGGTTGAGGCGGCAGAGCTGGTAGATCTCGGTGCCGAGCGAACGCTGGAGCTCCTCGAGGGAGGAGCTAGTAGGCGCCGGTTGGGGGAGGGGCGCCGGCGCAGCAACGGGGGCAGCAGCTTGCGGCGCGGGCGGCTCCGGGGCGGCGAGCTCGGCCGCGGCGGCCCCAGGGGTGGCGGCGCTTGCCGACTCCGCTGCCGCACGTTGGCTCTGCAGGAGCGCCTTGATCGAGCGGAGGCTCTCGGCTGCGGCCTCGCAGATGTTGATGTCGAGGTCGTTGAGCATGCGCTTGAGCGCCAGCACGGCCGGTCGCGTCGGATAGCGCGCCAGGGCGCGCGTGGCGCGCATCCGCACCCCTTCGTAGGGATCGGACAAGGCCTTGAGCAGCAGCTCTTCCACGAATGGCTTGTCGATGCGGGAAAGCACGAACGCGGCCGTCTCTCGCATGCTCATCGCCGTAGAGTCGAGCATCTCGGCGAGCGTGCCCGGGACGGCCGGGTGGTCGAAGCGGGCCAGCGCCATGACCACGTTGCCGCGGACGCGGTTGTTCCGGTCCGAAAGCAGCGGCACGATCGAACTCGACTGCCCTGGGGCCGCAAGGCGCTCGAAGACTTCGACGGCGTTGGCGCGGACCCGGTCGTCTTCGTGAGCGAGCAGGGGGCGCACCGCTTCGAGGTCCTCCGACTTACCCTTGGAGGCGATCTGGATCAAGAGCGACGCCAGGAAGGTCGGGGTCGGCGCTTTGCCGAGCCACTTCAGGAGCTCAGGACGGTCGAGAGTCGACGGGTCTTTTGGGACCTCGAGCACGGGCGCCGGGGCCGGCGCGGGGGGCGCGGCCGCCACGGCCTGGGCCGCAGGCTCGGCTGCGGCAGGCGGCGGCTCTGCTGGCACAGCCGGCGGCGGCGGGGGCACTGCTTGCGGCCCCGCATCCGCCAGGCACTCCTTGAAGTGCTGGTCGATGTGGTTCGACGCCTTGCGGGCCAGGAAGACCACGTCGGGGTTGTCCGACGACGAGAGCGGCCTGAGGCGCGCCGCGATCTCCCGGATCTCGGACGGAGCGTCCACGATCTGTTTCGACAGTCTCGTGATACTCATCAGTGCAAACGTCTTGATCTGCGGATCGGGATGGCCCAGGTCGGCGCAGATCTTCGCGAGATTGACGGCCACTATCCAGCCTCCGGGCAGATGAACCGCATCATGCTCGCATGATAGTCGCCGCCGTAGGCGCTTGTAAATGGGGAGGGGGCGGCCGGGGCGGAGCCGGGTTCATCGCGCCGGCTCCGGAGCCACGTCCAGGTCCAGCCTCCGGGCGGGGATGAGCGCTAGCAGCCGCACCTCCTCCAGGCGTAGCGTCATGGCCGTCTCGAGAGCTAGGTCGAGCGCCTTGTCCGCCAGCCGCGGGTCGTGGGGCCAGTTGCGCACGAGGCGGTCCCGGAATGCGGTGAAGGCCCTCATCTGAACGGCCAGCTTCTCCATCCTCTCACCGTCCAGGATGTTCGTCCGCAGCGCCAGCTTCGCCCGGCCGCAGACCAGCTCGTGCTGCAGGAGCTCCTCGATCGGCGCGAGCGGGCCGGGCTGGGTCAGGTGCGGATGGCTCTCCAGGAGCTGGGCCGTCATCTTCAGCGTATGGTCGGCCATTCCCAGATAGATCATCGCCCGCAGGATGGCGCTCAGCCGGTTCAGCTCCAGGAGGCCGGCGCGCGCCGACAGGTCCAGGCCCGGAAGCGCGGCCGATGCCTCCCGCTCCAGGTCGTGGCTCAGCTGGGTCAATGCCTTGCCGCGCAAGTCGAACCGGCTCAGGGCCCTCAGGCAGAGGAGCCCCGTCTGCCAGGCCGGGTCCTTCGAGTCCGTCAATGACGGCGGCAGTCGCTTCACCAGGGCCGCGGCGTCTGCGCTGACGAGGCTGAGGAAGCGAGCCACCGCCGAATCCAATCCGAACGAGCCCAGCACCAACGCCGAGCGGTCGAGCGCATGCGCGCTCTCCGTGACGTTGTCCCAGACCAAGATCTTCTGAAAATCGACCATCAGAAACATGTCTGCGAGCAGCCGTCCGGCCCGGCCCGCCGCATCCGGGGAACCCGCGCGCAGGGCGTCGCCCAGGGCATTCACTGCCCGCTCCACCGGCGGCGGCGCCTGCTTCCACTGCTGGTAGGCCCGGTCTAACACCGCGCCCGGCGGGATGGACTTCGGATCACGCCCGTTTTCGCGGTGAGCGCGCGCTCCGGCCTCGCGCAGGCCGGCGAGGACGACTCGCGCCTGGCTCTCGGCCTTGTCCGCCGCTTCGCGCAGGAGCACGGCCGGATCGGGGACGGGCCGGCTGGCCAGCGGAGCCGGAACCCGGGCGTCCTGGGCGTGGGGCACGAGACGCCAGTAGGCGACCGCGCCCGCAAGCGCGAAGGCGGCCAGCAGTGCACACGCTGCGGCCAGCCTGGCGCCCAGCTGGGCGGCGCGCGGCGTCTGGGGCTGGTGCTTTGAAATCGAGGGCCGCTGCGTGAAGAGGGTTCGTCCGACCTTGCTCGGACCCGGCGCCTCCTGCCACTCGGCCCCGACAGTCCGGTCCAGGTTGGCGAGCTTCCCGGTCGAGCCCTCGGCCAGCGGCAGTGCCCGCAGCGCCGCCAGCGCCATCTCGGCGCCCGGATATCGCTGCGCGGGGTCCTTCGCCAGGAGCCTCGCCATGACCTTGTCGTACGCCTCCGGCAACCCCGGGCGCGCCACCGACACGAGCGGCACGGGCGCCTTCAAGTGACGCCGGAGCGTGTCCTGACTGTCCTTGCCGAGGAAGGGAACCTGGCCGGTGAGACACTCGAAGAAGAGGACGCCCAGCGCGTAGAGGTCCGACAGCGGGCTCGGCTGCTGGCCCAGCACCAGCTCCGGCGCGATGTACGCGGGCGTGCCGATGATGAGCCCCTTCTGCGTGCGGGGACCGCCCGTTCGGGCCAGGTCCTTGGCGATGCCCAGGTCGGCCACCAGCGGCCCCCGGTCGGGCGAGAGGAAAACGTTCTCCGGCTTCAGGTCGCGGTGCAGCACGCCCGCCGCGTGCAGCGCCACGAAGACGTCGGCGCACGTGGCCGTCACCTCGAGGGCCAGCGCCAGCGACAGCGGGCCGCACTCCCGGAGCTTCTCGCGCAGCGTGCCCCCGCTGACGAGCTCGAAGGCCAGGAAGAGCCGGTGCTCGTACTCCCCCGTCTGCAGCACGCGCACCAGCTGCGGGTGCGTGACGCGAGCCGCCAGCACGCCCTCCTGGAGGAATCGCTGCCGGGCCTCGGAGTCGAACGCCAGGCTGGGCGTGAGCACCTTCAGCGCCACGGCCCGGTTGAGCGAGAGCTGCGTGGCTCGGTAGACGATGCCCATACCGCCGGAGCCGAGCGGCTCCTCGATGCGATAGCCCGCGACGACGGTGCCAGGAGAGAGGCGGTCCTTGGAGTGTGGAGCGTGGTTGGTCACGGAGGTTCGGCTCCAGGGTAGCGCGAACGGGCCCGGCGGGGACCCGTGTGATTCGATTTCACCCGGTTTCAGCGCCGTTTCAGCCGCTGGCAGGGCATCCTGCGCGCCGCGCTCCGGACGAGGGCGCGCTGACGCAGGAGGTCCCCATGGTCGGCGATGGCCGAGGTAGAATCCAGGCATGGCTCAACCGGTGCTCCAGGAGTTCTCGTGGGAACGCGCGGAGGCTGCCGTGGTTGCAGTGAGGGACCGGCTGCTCCGCGCGACCGCGGCGCTGGACGGGGCCGGGGTCCCCTACGCGGTGATCGGCGGAAACGCGGTGGCCGCGTGGGTGGGGCGAGTCGACGGGTCCTGGGTGCGGCCGACCGCCGACGTCGATCTGCTCTTGCGGCGTCCGGACTTCGAACGGGCGCGCGTCGCGCTGGCGACCGCGGGCTTTCGGTACCGCCACGCGGCCGGGATCGACGTGTTCCTCGATGGCCCCTCGGGCCGCGCCCGGGACGCGGTGCACGTGATCTTCGCCTGCGAGAAGGTGCGGCCTCAGTATCCGGTCGCGGCTCCGGACGTGGACGAGAGCGAGCCGGCAATCCCGTACTCGGATCAACCCGTCCCAGTCACGCCCAGGCGGATTCTGGCTCTGGATGCGTTGGTCCGCATGAAGCTCACGTCGTACCGGCTCAAGGATCGCGTGCACCTCCAGGACATGATCGCGGTCGGCCTCATCGACGCGAGCTGGTACGGCCGCCTCCCCGAGCCGCTGGCCGACCGCCTGCGGGTCATCCTCGAGAATCCGGAGGACTAACGTCCGAAGACCTCCCGCGCCAGGAAGCGTGCGGTGTGGGAAGCGCTCGTCTGGCGGGCAACCTGTTCGGGCGAGCCCTTGGCGACGATGCGCCCGCCGTCGTCGCCGCCCTCGGGGCCGAGATCGACCAGGTAATCGGCGCTGAACATGACGCTCGGGTTGTGCTCGATGACGACCAGGCTGTGGC
>JACPRK010000188.1 GCA_016190005.1 Candidatus Wallbacteria bacterium
CCGCCATCGTCCACGGCCCTCGGACGCGCCGCGCAGCTGGCTGGCGCCGCGGCGGCTGCCGCCTTGGCATTCGATTTACTCGGCTCGAACCGCTCCAACAGTCAACCTGCGGGATTAGGATTACTCCGCTTGCCTTGACCCGCCTGGAGCGGCTGCCTATACTCGGAGCTCGATTTCGCCCGTCATGATGAAGCTCTTCAGAAAGTTCAAGCCGCTCAGGTTAACGGACTACTCGAGCTGCGCCGGGTGAGCTGCCAAGCTCGACCCCGGAGCACTTGCGCAGGTCCTGCGCGGCCTACCCCGACCTTCCGACGACGCCCTGCTCGTCGGGTTCTCCACGTCCGACGACGCAGCCGTCTACAGGCTTTCTGATGAGACCGCGCTGGTGCTGACGGTCGACTTCATCACGCCGATCGCCGACGACCCCTATGTCTTCGGCCAGATAGCGGCTGCAAACAGTCTGTCGGATGTCTTCGCGATGGGCGGCAAGCCTCTGGCAGCGCTTTCGATCGTCGGATTCCCGTCGAAGCTCTTGCCGATCGAGGTCCTGGGCGAGATCCTGCGGGGCGCAGCCGACAAGACGCGCGAGGCCGGAGCGCACATCGTGGGCGGCCACAGCGTGGAAGACTCCGAGGTCAAGTACGGGCTTTCTGTGACTGGGGTTGTTCATCCGGAGCGGATCGTGACCAACGCGGGCGCCAGGCCAGGCTGCGAGCTCTACCTCACGAAGCCGCTCGGCAGCGGCATCGTCACGACGGCGATCAAGCAGCGTAAGGCGTCCAAGGCTGCCGAAGAGCGCGTGCTGGCGATGATGACCGAGCTCAACGCCAGGGCTGCGGCGGCGATGGTCGAAGTCGGCGTGGCGGCCGCGACGGACATCACGGGCTTCGGGCTGCTGGGGCACGCCTTCGAGATGGCCGACGCGAGCCAGACGAGCTTGGAGCTCCAGGCCGAGCGGGTGCCGGTGCTCGAAGAGGCGCTGGCCTACGCCCGCAAGGGCATCCTGACCGGGGCGGATGGGCGCAATCGCAAGTATCTGGAGGGACGGCTGGAGGTCGGCGCGGGCGTCGATCCGGCGAGGCTGGCGGCGTTCTTCGACGCGCAGACGTCCGGGGGGCTCTTGATCGCGGTCCCCGAGGAGCGTTCGCACGCACTGGGGGCGGCACTGGCGGCCTCCGCGGTGGAGGCCGAGAAGGTGGGACGGGTGTTGCCGCGGGGAGACAGGGCGCTGGTGGTCAAATGAGAATGCGGTTCGAGTACGCGGCTGCGGCGGTGGTCCTGGCCATGATGATCGGGGGGCTGGCGGGCTGCGCTACGGAAGACGAGGTCGTCGGAGACCAGGTCCAGAACAAGGACGCCAGCTTCATCAGCTCGGTGGTCCCCAAGAAGGCACCTCCCGGGGCACGTGTGCGGATTCTCGGCGGGGACTTCGGTGACATGCCGGGCGACAAGGGGATGGTGAAGCTCCTGCCCGGGAGCGGGTACCAGCCTGTCCGGCTGGCGGTGGAGTCGTGGAGCGACACTCTGATTTACGTCCGCGTGCCCCAGGTGCCGTCCACGGCGAACCTGGACAGCCGGTTGCAGGTCACGGATTCTCGGGGGCAGATCGCGTATTCTGCAGTTGCCTTCGAGGTGGAGGCGCCTGCGAGCGGGGCGTCCAAGGAAGGCCGCTGACGCGGCCGGCGAGGAGCCAGGAGGAGTCGAAAGATGAAAATACTCGTCATCGGCGCCGGGAAGATGGGCGGGGCATTGGTCCAGGACCTGGCCCGGAATCCTCGCGTGACCAAGATCACCGTCGCCGACCGCGACGAGCAGCTGGCGCGCGCGGCGGCGGGGCGGGTCCGAGAGCGCGATGGGCTTGTGGGGGCGGCCGTCATCGACGCGGCGGACGAGAGCTCGGTCGCCCGCGTGATGCATGGCCATGACGCGGCGGTGGGCGCGGCCGACTACCGGTTCAACGAAACCCTGGCGCGTCTGGCCATTGCCGGTCGGCTCCATTTCTGCGATCTGGGCGGCAACAACACGGTCGTCGGCAAGGAGCTGGCGATGGACGCCGCCGCCCGGGCAGCCGGCGTCACGATCGTGCCGGACTGCGGGCTGGCGCCGGGCATGGTGAGCGTTCTGGTGGCCCACGGGTTGCGCGACCTGGAGCGGGCTGACACCGTGTCGATCCGCGTCGGCGGGCTGCCGGTCAAGCCGGTGGGTCCCCTGCGCTACCAGCTCGTGTTCAGCGTGCGGGGGCTGACCAACGAGTACCTGGAACCCGCCGTCGTGCTGCGGAATCACGAGCTCTCGACGGTTCCTTCGCTGACCGAAGTCGAGGAGCTGGAGTTTCCCTCGCCGTTCGGGAAGCTGGAAGCCTTTCAGACCAGCGGAGGCACCTCTACGCTGCCCACCACGTTCCGCGAAAAGGTGCGGGACCTCGACTACAAGACGATCCGTTACCCGGGCCACTGTGCGCTGATGAAGTTCCTGGGGGACCTGGGGATGCTGTCGGAGGCTCCGATCGCGGTCGGGCGCCAGGAGGTCGTCCCCAGGGAGGTCACGGAGGCCGCGCTGGTGCGTCACCTGCCTCATGAGGGTGCTGACGCCGTGCTGGTGCGCGTCCACGTGGACGGGACGACGAGCGGACGCCGGGTGCGTCGCCGATACCAGTGCGTCGAGTACGGCGCCGGTTCGCTGACCGCGATGATGCGGATGACCGCCTTCCCCGCCTCGATCATCGTGCAGATGATGGCCGACGGCACCATCACCCAGCGCGGCGCCGTCCCCCAGGAGCTGGCCGTGCCCCCGGACGCCTTCCTCGTGGAGCTTCGGCGACGGAACATCCAAGTCGAAGTGACGCAGGAGTGAGGGTCGAGGCTTGAGGCTTGAGGCTCGAGGAGTGAGGCTCGAGGAGTGAGGCTCGAGGCCTCCGGGAGCAGGCGTCAGGAGGCAGGGGCCACACATCTGCCGAAGTCGTGTCCGCACCTTCGCTACTGACTACTGGCTACTGACTTCTCCCTTCCACCTTCCCTCTTCCCGATTCTCGATTCTCGCATCTCTGCTATAATCGCCAGCCATGTCGGCCTCCGTGATCGCGGTGCTGGCGCTGCTCGGGGCGTGCGCGGCGATTCCGTTCCTGTGGATGCGGTTCGACTCGCAGGGAAACTCGAGCCAGCGGCGACTGGCCAGTGTTTCGCTCCTGCTCCTGGGGCTCTTCGTGTTCGGCTACTTCGCGGCCACAGCGCTGCCGGGGGAAGTCGACTTCCGGCTGGACCCGACGTCAAAGGAGTCGCTGGGGTGGGTGTATCCTTTGATTTGCCTGGCCGCCTTCATCGGCAAGCCCTCCATCCTGATCGTCATGGCGATCGTGATGACCGCCTCGGCCCTGGCGGCCGGCAGCGCGCGGCGTGCCTGGACTCTCCTGGCCGTCGTCGCCGGCGAGTTCGCGACCTGCGCCCTGCTGAAGCACACGATCGGGCGGGCACGACCTGCGGGAAACCTGGAGGCTGCCGCCGATCTTGCCTTCCCCAGTGCCCACGCCTCCAACTGCGTTCTGGTCTACGGAGCGCTTCTGGTGATGCTCACTCAGACGCGGCGGCTGGCGCCCCTCCGCGGCCTGCTATCCGCGGCCTACGTGGTCTTCATCACTGGCATGGGGGCGTCGCGAATCCTGATGCGCGCGCATTCGGGACTGGACGTGCTCTCCGGACTGGCTTGGGGTGCCTACTGGCTGGCGCTTCTGGTACTAGTCTGGAACGGGGCCTGGTGCTCCTCCCCCCCGAAGCTGCCGGCCCAGATCGCCGCAAAGCAGGAGACTCTCGATGCCCCAGCCCGGTAACGACTTGCGCGAGCCCGGCGCCGAACCCAAGGCGCTCCGTGTCGGCGAGCTGACCCGTCAGATCAAGGACAGCCTCGAGAAGCGCTTCTCCGGCGTCTGGATCGAGGGCGAGCTCTCCAACCTCTCCCGCCCCGCCAGCGGCCATATCTACTTCTCCATCAAGGACGAGGAGGCCTCCATCCGCGGCGTGATGTTCCGCGGAAGCGCCGCTGCCCTGCAGTTCGCCCCCGAGAACGGACTGGCCGTCCGCGCCTACGGCGACGTGACGGTCTATCCGCCCCGCGGCGAGTACCAGCTCAAGGTGTTGCGGATGCTGCCTGCCGGCATGGGCGCCCTGCAGCTGGCCTTCGAGCAACTCAAGAAGAAGCTCCAGGCCGAGGGGCTGTTCGACGCCGCCCGCAAGCGCAAGCTCCCGTACATACCGCGCGCCATCGGTGTCGTCACTTCCCCCACGGGCGCGGCGATACGGGACATCCTGAAGGTCCTCCGGCGCCGGTACCCCAACGTCTCGGTGACACTCTGCCCGTGCAAGGTGCAAGGGGAAGGCTCTGCGGCCGAGATCGCCGGCGCCATACGGTACCTGAACGAAGTCGGCGGCTTCGACGTCCTGATCGTCGGGCGCGGAGGCGGCTCTCTGGAGGACCTCTGGGCCTTCAACGAGGAGGCCGTCGCTCGCGCGATCGCTTCGTCGGCGATCCCGACCATCAGCGCGGTCGGCCATGAGATCGACTTCACCATCGCCGACTTCGTCGCCGACGTGCGCGCGCCTACGCCCTCCGCTGCCGCCGAGATGGCGGTGCCCGACCGCAGTGAACTCGTTCGGCGAGTGGCCGAGCTGGACCGCAGGCTCGAGCGGGCGGTCGGACGCAAGCTCGAGTGGCTGCGCGATCGCACGGAAGCGCTCTCCGGCAGGTCGCTCTTCCGGCGTCCGCTGGAGCGGATCCAGGCCCACCAGATGCGGCTCGACGAGCTGCTCGGGCGGATGGGGAACTCGGCCCGGCGAGGGCTGGCGCTCAAGCAGGCGGCTTTCGTCGCGGCAATCAACCGGTTGGAGCCGGTGAGTCCTCTGAGGACGATGCAGCGCGGCTACTGCATCGTGACGCGCGTGGACGAGGCCCAGCCGCTGACGGACGCCACAGCGCTTGTCCCAGGCGAGCTGGTCCGCGTGCGGATGGCCCTGGGGGCGATCGCCTGCCAGGTGACCGACGTCTTTCGGGAGACCCCCGGGAAAGGAGAGCAGGGGCGGTTGCCCCTGGTCTGAAACGCGATGGACGAAAACGCCACGCCGGAGAAGCCGGCCAAGAAGCGAACCAAGGCCGCCGAACCACCCCAGGAGCCCGAGAAGCAGTTCGAGGAAGCCCTGCGCGAGCTGGAGCAGCTGGCCGCCCAGATGGAACGAGGCGACCTCACGCTCGATCAGGCCGTGGCCTCCTACGAGCGGGGCATTGGCCTCTCCAGGCTCTGCAAGAAGAAGCTCGACGAGGCCGAGGGCAAGATCCAGCAGATCTCCCGCGAGGCCGGTCTGACCGACTTCCTGCCCGAAGGCACCGACGAGTGAGCCCAGTTCGCCTGCTAGCGATAACTTGTCTCCTGGCGGCGCTCCTGGGCCCCTCCGATGTCGCTGCGATCGACATCGACATCTGGGAGTTCCCGCGCATCCCCGACCCGGCCGATCCCTATGACCGCTTCAGCTGGCTCCGCACTCTATGCACCCGCTTCGAGGCCGACCACCCGGGTAGCCGCGTCCGTTTGACGGAGCTCTCCTGGCAGAACGGCGGCGACAAGCTCAAGATTGCCGTCTACTCGGGCGCCCCGCCCGACCTCACCAGCGGCGCCCTTCCGGTGAAGATGGTCCAGCAGGGCGTCCTCGATCCCACCGATGACTTCCTGACGAGCTCCGACCGCCAGGACTACCTCCCGGGCACTCTCGAGTCGTTCCGGTTCGGCGGACGGACCTGGGGTTGGCCCTGGTGTTCCGTCGGCGACTTGCTCTACGTCAACCTGGAGCTGGCCGCGGCGGCCGGCGTGCGATTGTCCGAGGACGGCTCCTGGAGCTGGGAGGCGTTTCTCGAGGCGGCCCGGCGGCTCACGAAGCCCGAGCGCGCGGGTTCTCCGGTGCACGGCTTCGGCTTCGTGAGCGTGCTCGATCGGTCGGCCGATTACGGCCTGCTCTGTCTGGACGGCGCCCGGCCGATGCCCGGCCCCGGCGAGCCTGGTCTGGATTCACCTCAGGCGACGGCCTCGCTCGGTCGGCTCCTCGACCTGGTGAATGTGCACCGGGTTTCTCCCCCGAACGCGGGCGGAATGGAGGACAAGGACCTCTGGCAGGCGTTCAGCGAGCGACAGAGCGTAGCCTGCGCGCCGTTCGGGCTCTGGGCGCTCAAGGCGCTCGAACGCAAGAAGCCCTTCCCGTACGCCGTGATGGGCTACCCGGGCGTCGCCGGCCGCCGGGGCCGATCGCCCGTCGCCACCAGCGGCTACTACGTCTTCAGGCAGTCGGACCCGGCCAAACGGCGGCTCTGTCACGAGCTGGCGAAGTTCCTCACCAGCGGCGTCAACCAGCGGCTTCTGGCGACCTACGGTCAGTTCCCGACCCGCCGCTCCGCCGGCGAGCTCTACGCTTCGGAGCCCGGCATGCGCCGGGCGCAGGCCATCGTCAGCGGCGGATTCCCGCTCCCGGTACACCCGAGGTGGGGGCAGCTGGACGCCCGGATCAAGAGCGCCGTGCAACTGGTACTCTTGGGGAAGGCGTCCCCGGGGCAGACGCTTGCGGAGCTGGCGGCCGAGGCCAAGCGTCTTGGAGGAGCCGTTGAATCCGAGACGAGGCCGCCGCCCACCCGCGGCAACGTGGAGCGCGAGGCCGCCCGGTTCCGCGGAATCCTCGGCGGCCTGCTGTTGATGCTGATCGGGGGCGGTGGCCTGGTCCTGGGCCGGCTGCGCAAGCAGCTGGGCGACGTCAGCGCCTACGGCTTTCTCTTGCCGTCGGCGCTCGTCTTCACGGCCTTCACGGCCTGGCCCGTCGCGCGGGCGCTGCTCCTGGCCTTTCAGGACTACTGGCCCGGCGCCGGCACCTTCGAGGGCTTCGTGGGGCTCGAGAACTTCCGCCAGGTCCTGGCCAGCCGCGAGTTCCAGGTTGCCGTTGGCAACACGCTCCTGTACACCGCGTTCGTCGTGCCCGCCCAGATCGCGCTCGGGCTCGTGCTTGCCAGCCTGCTCTATCCGCTCGCCTCGGGCGCGCGCAACTTCTTCCGCGCAGCGTTCTACTTGCCGGGAGTCGCTTCAGTGGTCGTGCTGGCGATGGTCTGGCGGTGGCTCTACGACGATTCGTTCGGCCTGCTCAACAACCTGCTCGCAACGCCCGTGATGGCACCCGTCTACCAGCTTCTGGCGAACCTGACACCGCTCATCGCCCGCCCAGGCTCTGCGCTGGCGGCGCTCTACGTGACGGTCTTCGCGTGCCTGGCGGCCCGGGACCTCTTGCGCGCACCGAGGCTTGCGGCCATCCTTGCGGCCGGCGCCGCCTTGGTCGGCTTCGGGTGGCTTGCGCTGGGAGTAGACTGGTCCTGGCAGCAACGCCAGCCGGTCCGGTGGTTGACGTCGACGGAGCTTTCGCTCTTCAGCATCGCGCTTTCGACCGTGCTGAAGGGACCGGGCGGCGCGCTGCTCATCTACCTGGCCGCAATGGAGGCGATCCCGGCCGAGCTCTTCGAGGCCGCCAAGTCCGACGGTGCCGGCCCGCTCCAGAGATGGTGGCACGTGACGCTGCCGCTCGTGAAGCCGACCACGCTCTTCCTGGCCATCACGGGCGCCATCGACAGCTTTCAAGTCTTCGCGCAGGTGCTGATGCTAACCGACGGAGGCCCGGCCGGCTCCTCGAGCGTGCTGGTCCACCAGATGTACACGCGAGCCTTCCGAGACCTGGACTTCGGCCACTCGAGCGCGATGGCGCTGATGCTGTTCTTTGTGCTGGTCGGCGTCAGCTTCGTGCAGTACCGCTATCTTCGGAGCGATTGGGAGTACTGATGACCCGGATTGTCCTCTTCGACATCGACGGAACCTTGATGCTCTCCGGCGGCGCGGGCGCCCGAGCGCTCGGCACGGCCTTCCGCGAGCTCCACCAGGTGCCGGAGGTGATGGCCGAGATCACCTATGCCGGCCGCACCGACCCGTCCATCGTCCGGGACATCTTCCGCGTGAAGCTCGGGCGGCCGGGCGCGGACGGGGAGGTCGAGCGCATCCTGGAGCGCTACGTGGCACACCTGCAAGGCGAGATCGGAACCTCGCCCAAGGCGCAAGTGCTTCCCGGCATCGAGCCGCTCCTGCAGTCCCTCTCGGGCCGGGACGACGTGGTGCTGGGACTCCTGACCGGGAACATCGAGCGGGGCGCCCGGCTGAAGCTCGGCCGATTCGGACTCGATCGCTACTTCGAGTTCGGAGGGTTCGCCTCCGATTCGGAAGACCGCGACGAGATCGCTCGCGTCGCGCTTGGTCGAGCCCAGGAGCGTTTCGGCGCCGGCGTGACTGCGGCCGACACCGTCGTCGTCGGTGACACCCCCAGGGACATCTCCTGCGCCCGGGCCATCGGTGCGCGTGTCCTCGCCGTCGCCACCGGGCCGCACTCCTCTGCGGAGCTGGCCGGACACACGCCGGATTGGCTCTTCGACGATCTGTCGGACACGGCCGGGGTCCTGCGCGTTCTCCTGAACGGGACGCACGTCCAGGGGCGATGACTCGGCGGATGCGCGCCTCGGCGCTGGTGGGGGCGCTGGCGATCGTCACGGCCGCGCTGCTTACTGCCTACTCGACGGTGGCGCATGCAGATCGTCTCCTCTATCCCGAAAGGCGGTCACTTCTCGGCTCGGCCGGACGCTTCGGCTACCTCACGCCGGCCGACGCCGGGCTGGCTTACGAGGACGTGACGCTGCGGGCGGCCGACGGGACCAAGCTCGAGGGCTGGTACGCGCCCGTCGGCGCGGCACGCGGCGGGAAGGCCGCGCTCCTGATTCACGGCCACCAGGAGAACCGTGTCTCCGTGCTCCAGCTGACGCGCCTCTTCTCGGGGCTCGGCTTCTCGCTGGCACTCTTCGACCTGCGGCACCACGGCCAGAGCGGCGGTCGCCACTTCACGATGGGAGTGCGCGAGTCGGAGGACGCGGCGCTGGCCGCGCGCTGGTTGCTGGCCCGCGGCCACGACCCCAGGAGGCTGGTCGTCTTCGGAGTGTCGATGGGCGCGATGATCGCGCTGGCGACGCAGGCCGAGACGGGCCTCTTCAACGCAATCGTCGCCGATTCGCCCTCGTCGGACCTGCGCCAGACGGTTCTCGACTACAGCCGGCGCAACCCGGGCTTTCCCGTGTTCTGGCCATCGCTTGCGATCCGGCTGGCCGAACGCCTGGGTGGCTTCGACCTCGACCGGATGCGCGCTGCCGACCTCGTGCGCCGCATCCGTTGCCCGCTCTTGCTCATCCACGGCGAGGCCGACAAGCGTATCCCCCCGTCTCACTCCCGCCGGCTCGCCGCCCTGACCGCCGGCCCCGTCGAGACGCTCTTCGTCCCCGGCGCCGCTCACGCCCAGGCCATCGACCGCGATCGAGCCCGCTACGACGCCGCGATCGCGACCTTCCTTCGCCGCCACGTCTCCGAAGACTGACCCCGTGCGCCGGAAACCTCGTGGCGTCTACCTGTACCGGGTTTTTCGACTGCGTGCCCAGCGGCCGTATCACGGCCGGCCGCTGCGAAGGACTTGGCGCACTTTCTCGAGCGTGAGAAGAGGGTACAGATGGCCCGAATGCTATTCGCACAGGAGCAGGCCTCACCGCCGTGGCGGGCCCTCGAGTCCCCTCGGCCGGACGGTCATTGAGACCATCCTGTACACGGTGATCGGCCGCACGCGTCCCCTGACCCTCCCTGCTCCTCGTAGGTTGGCGGCCAATTGTAGACCGGGATGGCGCCGCCAGACGTTTCCAGGTAGGAATGGGGCAGTATGTCTCTCACGAACGGAAAATGCGACCGCTGCAAGAAGCTCATCCGCCAGTACGTCTCGCCCTGTCCTGGCTGCCTGTACAGGACGTGTGCGGGCTGCCGCTCCCTGGCGCTCGGGAATGCGTCGCGAGCTGACTCCATCCGGCGCTGCGATTCGTGCACGAAGGGCAAGCAGAGCTGCGCCATCTGCGGTGAGAACTTCGACGTCTTCGACCCGGCCGACATCCTCGGCAAGAACCCGGTCGCCTGGAACTGCAAGTCGTGCGGGCGGCCGACGTGCCGTAGCTGCGGACGGAACGACTGGAACCTCGCCGACGCGGAGGAGCGCACTTGCCGGCGATGCTTGGGAGCAGGACCGATTGCCGGATGCCTGGACGCGGCTGCCGGTATCAATCTCGAGAAGGACTTCCTGCGCTGGCCTGCCTTGGCGGAGAAGGCCAGCCTTCTGGAGCGAGCGATGCCCGCTCGCCTTCGCGGGCCCGAACCGTCCCCGTCCCTCGACGATCTGACGTCGCCGGAGGAATCGAGCCGAGCCTGGGCTGCCTACCGGTTGCGCCGGTCGCCGGTCAATCCGGCGGCCATCGTCGCGCTCTCGAAAGCGCTCTCCGATCGCTCGGCCGCCGTTCGCGTATACGCCGCCGGCGCTCTCGGCGGCATGGCTCCTCGGCTTCCGGAACCGCAGCGCAAGCCGGTACTGATAGCGCTGACACGAGCGGTGAGGGACCCGGAGTGGAGCGTCCGCGCGGTTTCTCTCATGGCCATCGCCGAGCTGGACCGATTCGAGCCGTCGTCTCTTTCGGCTCTTGTTGCTGCGCTCACGGACGCACAACCGCTTCTCCGGAACATGGCAGCAGCGATGCTCGTCGGCGCCGACACGGTGGCCGACCGCCTCGTTCCCCTGCTGCTCGCCAGTCTCGAGCGGAACCCCGAACACGCCATCACGATCGCAAGAATCTTCCAGCGACTTGGTTCCAGTGGCCAGGCCGGATTCGATGCCCTGCGCCGTGCAGCCGAGGCCTCGGAGGGCATCGCGCGGCAGGAGCTCTTGAAGGCCGTCGCCGAAGTGGCTCCCGCCGGCGAGGCCGGCGCGAGCGCTGCCGCCAGCTCGGCGATCGAGCTCGTCAAAACCGTGCGTGGGTACTTGCGACTCCAGGCGGCCGAGAGCCTGAAGAAACAGACCGTTCCCCTCGGGGCGCTTCCGGTCTTGGTGGATGCGCTCGATGACGACTGGCCCTCGCTATCGGGGGCGCTCATCAACGCCATAGTCTCCATTGGCGCTGATACCGTACCAGGCCTCATCTCCGGGCTCGATGACCCACGGCCCAAGGTGCGCTCCCGCGTCATCGCTGCGCTGGGACGACTCCGGGATGCGGCGCTGCCCGCGCTGAAGCGACTGGACGAGCTGATTCTCGATACTGACCCGCTGGTCAGCAATGCCGCCGCGCGCGCTCTCGGCGAGCTGGAGCCGCTGGCCGCTGCGGGGCGCGTCTCCTCTCCGAGGGGCGGAGACGAGCAGGCGCGTCTGGCCTATGTCCAAGGGGCAGCCAAGGTCGGCTCCGACAACGCCATCGAGCTGCTTGTACAGTCGCTCAAAGACCCGTCGCCCAAGGTGAGGGCGGCGGCCGCGACCAAGCTGGCCATGGGAGACTCGGCACGGCCTGAGGTCGCCGCGGCGCTGCTCGGCGCGTGCGCCGACGCGGATGCCTCGGTCCGTTCAGCGGCCGTCCATGGAGTTAGGCACTGGACCGAGCTACCCGACGGCGCCGAACAGGCGTACAGGGCGCTGCTGCTGGACAGCAGCATTTCAATGTGGGACACGGTCAAGACAGCGTTCGGACTGGCAGGCAAGCCGGGCGCTCAGCTTCTGTCGTTGCTGGCCGAGGACGGTGACCCGCGAGTCCGCCGGAAGGTCGCTGAGCTGCTTTCCCGTTCGGTCAATCTCGCTCGCGAGTGCCCTGAAGCGCTGCGAAAGTTGCTGCATGACGCCGATTCCGCGCTACGAAAGTCGGTCGTGCAGGCGCTGGGAAAGCTCCAGCCCGAGCCCATGATCGTGGCGGCCGTGGAGGAGGCCACGAAAGACCCGGTAGCGTCCGTCCGCTTCGAAGCGATGAGTGTCCTGAAAAGGTGGCCGGCACGCAAGGGCGGCGTGTGACCTCCTCGCCCCACGTCCGCTGATCGGCTGAGCTACTCATAACCGACGATAGTCCTCGAGTTCACGGCGGACCTTCGGGGTCCTTCGGCCGGACGGTCAGGGAGACCAGCCTGTACACGGTGAGCGGCTGCTCGCGTCCCTTGACCTTGCTCTCGCCGAGCGGCTCGGCGACGCATTGGTGCCTGACATCCGATTTGAGCTCTCGCTCATCATGACTGACTCGCCGAGCTGCGGCGTCCGACCTTCGACCCGGCTAGCGAGGTTCACGTCGTCGCCGATGACCGTGCACTCCATCCGCTCGGGCGAGCCGATCTTCCAGGCGACGACCTCGCCGTGCGTGGAACTTATGGCAGGCAGCGCAGGTCAGACTCTCCGCGAGTTGGCGAGGCGGAGGTGGGCAAGATGGTGCGACGAACCAGCCGGACGGAACCCAACGTGGTCACGGGGGCGAACGATCGACGGGGCCGGGCCGTGCGCTCGCCACTTCGGAGCTTCCGCTGGGCAGCGGACGCCTCGGTCGAACGGCCGCTGGACGTGGCGTTTGTCGTGCTGTTCGGTACCGCCTTCGGCTATCTGCTCTACGCCCACGCCCAGATGTTAGAGGCCTTCACGCTGCCGGAGGGCACCACCAACGCGAACTCCGTCTTCATGTTCACCGGGGCTCCCGAAACCCACTTTATGGACGAGCATCCGGCCGCCCACCTGATGCACCGCATCCTGTTGGCTCCCCATGCCATGCTGGCCGTGCTTCCGTTGACGACCTACTTCGCGCTCGCCTGGCGTCGCGTCTATTGCCGTATGGAGCACTTCGCGAGCCGGCTGGCCGCGACGATCCTCTTCGTGGAAGCCGCCCTCTGCGTCGTCAACATCATGTTCTCCGCAACGCTCGCGTTCCACCACACCGGTATGGACCGGCCCTGCAACTGGCAACCCCTCAGCACTCTGCTCGGCCTGAGCCTCTGGGGAATCCCTGCCTCGTTGCTGCCCCCTATCCTCGACTCCATCGCCCGCCGCGTGCGCTGAGGGTCCTGTGGCGCCCGTCGCTACCGGGACTTCTTGCCGGGAGCCTTCGCGCGTTCGCCTCGTCGCCGGCTTCACCCCGCCAACATCATCACGAAGGTCTTCAGCAGGATCTGCAGGTCCAGCGCCAGGCTGCGATGGAGCACGTAGTAGAGGTCCAGGCGCACCATCTGGTCGAAGCGCCACTTGCGAGTCTTCTCCACTTGCCACAGACCCGTGATGCCTGGGCGCTCCGAAAAG
>JACPRK010000189.1 GCA_016190005.1 Candidatus Wallbacteria bacterium
CCGAGCTCCTTCGCCTGCAAGCCCCGCGCGGGTTGCCCTGGTGGCAGCGGCAACGGCGATCGTCGGCGGGCTGTTCGTGTGGCGAGCTTTCGACGCGCCCGCGGCCCCCGATCGGCGCCGACCCGATGCGTCCGCGTCTGCGAGCCCCGGTCGGGTCGACCGGCTGTTCGTGCGGCCCGAGGAGACGCGCGCGTCGCTGGCCTTCAGGAGCCCGTCGCCCGCAGTCGCCAGCGTGCGGCTCCATGCGCCCGGCCGTGACTGGGAGATACGGCCCGGCAAGGGCGAGCCGGCCACGGAGCATCGGCTCCTGCTGGAGAGGTTGAAGCCGGCGACCGAGTACCGGTTCCAGCTCCTGCTCTCGCAGCCAGACGGCACGCGCAGCGAAACGGACGAGCAGATCTTCCGCACGAAGGGTGAAAAGTGAAGCGAGGGCTCTCGCTTGTCGAGGTGCTTCTCGCCGCCGGACTGCTGATTGCGGCCCTGGTCCCGATCGTGCGTCTGGCGCTGCAAGAGCGTTCGGGCTCTGCGGCGCTCGACCGGGAGCTGGCGGCGACGGTGGCGGCATCGGCCGTGCTCGAACACTTGAAGACCATGCGTCATGACGCAGTGCCCGTCACGGCCGGGGAGGTCCCCGAAGAAGCCTGGGGCGCAGGCAGCCTGAAGTCGCTGGCCGGCCGGTTTCCACCGGCGGGTCCCGGGTGTCGCCGTAGCCTCCGCGTCGACGAGCTGGAGCCGTGGAGCGGCGCCCGGCAGCACGTCAAGCGCGTCATCGTCCGCGTCACGTGGGACGCCGAGACAGGGCGTGGACGGCCCGGAGAGGTTCGTCTGGCGACCGTCCTTGCTCCGGCCGTCGAGATAGACGCCTCCGAGGTCCTGGAGCCATGACGCAGCGCGGCGTGCGGAAGGGCAACGTGCTGCTTCTGGTCCTGCTGGTGCTGGCGATAGCCGGGGCAGCCGCCTTTCTCGCGAACTCGTGGCTGCGGCGGCGCAACCTGAGCGCGCACCGTTTCCAGCATGGCGAGGTCGCGCTGAACCTGGCCCAGGGCGCGATGGCCGAGGCCGAACAGCGGCTGCTGGCCCGGGAGATGCTCGGCTCCGGGGAGCCGGCCGGTTCGCAGCTCCTCACGCGCCCCGCGTCCCGAGTCGACTGGACCGACGTGATCGCCTGTCCGATCTCCGAAGGGCTGGCAGGCGAGTTGCCCGGGGGCGGCGTGGTGACCGTGACGGCGCGGCTTTCGGAGTTCGAGCCGCTGCTCCCCGCGGGCGGGCTCCACGGTGTCCAGCAGGACGCGATGGAGAAGCGAGGCAAGCTGATGCTGCTCTCCGAGGCGACGTACGGCCTCGCGACGAGGCGCGTCATCGTCGAGCGCGACGTGATGGTGGTCGGCCTGGTTCCGCCCGTCGTGACGCGCTTCTCGCTCGTTTGCCTCGGGGAGCCTGCGCTACCGGAGGCGCGCTTGAACTCGCTCGAGTATGACGCGGTGCGGCGATCGTTTTCGCTCGGAAGCCCGCCTCGCGAGGCCTCGCCGCTGGTGGTGCGGGCGCCGCCCGAGGGTTCGCTTGCGGGGGTGGCTGCGGGCGGCGGCTTGGCATCGTTGGCACCCGAGCCCTCGCGGCTGAAGGGGCTGTTCCGGCAGGCGGGCTGGGTCTACCTAGGTGGGGCGAAGCCGTGGGTGCTGAACCTGACGCTCGGGCCTGGAGTAGGAAACCCGCTGGAAGAAGGGCACCTGCTGCGGCGCACGGAGCACGTCGTGGCCAGCTCGGCCGTCGCCGGCTGCCAGGAGAAGGTGCACCTGTTCGGCTTCGCTGCGGGCGGGCTCGACAGCGCGATGTTCGCCGGCCGTGGTCTCGAGCTCCCGGGCACCGAAGGCGCGGTGCCTTCGGGCACGTCGGCGCTACGGCTCTCGGGCGATCTCGCCCGGGCCGCCCCGACCGTCGTCCTGGGACGAGTCTACCGGCGATACCTGTCGTTCTCGAAGGTGCGCAAAGGCTCCGAAGGACCGTTCGAGTCGTGTGTCTTCGCCCAGGACGCCGGCGATTTCGACCGCGTAGGCGGTCGCTTCCGGACCCTGACCGGTGCAGGCTACGAGGCCTACTCGCGGATGATGCCCCGTGCTGTGGTCGAGCCCTACAACCGCTCCTACGACTTCCTGGTCACGAACCGTGAGTCGAGCGACACGGCCCGGCCGTACCTGATCGAGCCCGGCGAAACTCCGGCTTTCCCCGCGTCGCAGTTGACCCTGGCTCTGATCGGAGACTACCTGAGACCCGAGGGGATCGGACGCGCGTTCTTCCTGTATCCCGGGCCTGGCGCGGGGCCATCACCGGTGCAGCTCCAGAGACCCGGCGCGCAGGGCGACACCGAGGTCGTCTTCAAGGGTGACCTTGGCCGTCTGGCCGGTTACGGGGATGTGCTCCGGGCGCGCCGGGTCTGCCGATCGAAGGGGCCTGCGCAACGGGCGCTGGCGCGATTCCTCACGCAGTCCGGCGGGCGCGCCGAGCTGGCGATCCCGGCAGTGGCGCACCTGGGCGCAGGCGACCTCGAGCTGCCCGCGTTGCGCGTTCGCCGCGGGGGGACCCTGGTGGTCGACGGCTCGATCACCGTGGCGGGCGCCATCGAGGCCTCGGCGGGCGAACAGCTGGTGCTGGCGAGCCTGGGTGGAGACATCCGCCTGGCCACCACCGACCGCGTCCAGGCGGCTCTGCTGGCGCCGAAGGGGCGGCTCGTGCTCGCCGCTGGCGGCGCCGAGATTGCCGGCACCGTGCTCGTCGCCTCGCTCGACAACCTGCCGGAGGCCTGCGCCGGACCCGGACCGCGCTCGATCACGTGGGATGCGGCGCTCGACCCGCTCGACCCGGTGACAGTCGCGCGCTCCTACCGGGTCTTTGCCAGTGCTCGGACGGCGACGCGGATCGAGAGGTAGGGAGCGAGCCTCGAAGAGTCGAGAGCTCTCCCGAAGGCTTCGCTTCTCACTCCCCCCTCAGCAGGATGCCAGTGAGGCAGCCCAGGGCGCCGGCGGCGCGGAGGTACTGGGAGACGTCGAGCTCGTGGCAGCGGACGCCGTGGGCGGCGAGGGTGGCGCGGGCGGCGGGGCAGCCGGCGGGCATGACGATCTCGCGTGGGGCTAGGGTGACGAAGTTCAAGGCGCGGCCGTCTCGGACCTCGGGAGCGGGGCCCAGGTCGAGGAGCTGGTAGCCGTGGGATTCGAGGAGGGAACGCATCAAGGGAGTGGTGCGTTCTGGGTCGACGGCCGCGAGGTTACCGTCGATGATGTTGACAGCGCCGAGGAGGTGCTGGAGCCCCTCGGGGAGGGGCACGAGGAGGAGCTTCACGCCCATCGGGGCGAGGATGAGGGCGAGCTGGGCGAAGCCTTCGTTGTTGGTGCGGCGGCCGACGCCGACGGCGACGGTCGAGCGGTCGAGCCACAGGGCGTCGGCGCCCTCGAAGGTCGCCTGGGCGCGCGGTGAGGCGAGGATGGGGATCCCGGCAGCGGCGAGCGCGGCTGCGGCGAGACGCTCTTCGCCGGCGCGCTGGGGGGAAGCCATTCGGGCGAGCGCGGCGCCCTCGCTGGTGACGAAGTAGAGGTCTCGCTGGAAGAGGATGTTCGGGGAGGCGTTCGGTGGCGACTGGAGGACGTGCACCTCGACGCCGTGCGACTCATAGAAGGCGCCGACGGTGGCGAACTGGCGTCTGAGAGTCGAAAGGTCCACGCGCTCCAAGAAGAGGTACGCGTCGGGCGGCGCGGCGTGGGCGATCGAGTCGGGAGGGTAGGCGAGCATGACCTCGCGCAGCGGGGAGAACTCGTCGGTGGTACCGCATCGGTGCCAGAGCCGTCCGGCGGCGACGTCCTCGGCGTGGGAACCCGTGCGGGAGCGCCAGGTGGAGCCGCCGTAGGTGGCCGGCAGCGGTTCAGAGCCAGGTGTCGGGGACGTCGTCATAGCCGAGCCTCCGCATCGTGTCGCGCAGGGGTGGCGAAGCCAGGACCGGCTCGAGCATCTCCGCGCGCTCGAGCCAGCGATGGTTCCTGGGGTGATCGGTTGCCATGATGACCGGCAGCTGCGCGAAGATCTCTGTGGTGGCCGGCGCTTCGAGAGGTACGCCGAGCCACTGGGCCAGCGATTTCAGCGCGTCAGTGCGCGTCCGCGGCTCCAGGAGCTGCTCGAAGGCGAGGCGGTGTGAGTCGACGGGGCGGTGCTCCAGGAAGTCGAGCGTGGCCTCGTGGGCCGAGCGCCACTGGAAGGCGCAGACCTCGGTCAGGGGGCGATGGGTGAAGGCCTCCCAGCCCGGGGGCAGGTCGAACTTCCACCAGTCGGCGGCCCAGGGTCCGCAGACGTCGGAGTAGCCCGGGATGGCGAGACGGCCCGGGAACGGGTGGGAGAAGAAGCCCAGGTGGCGCCAGCCGTCGAAGAGGCCGTTGATGGAGGCCGCGGCGTTGCGGGTGAGGTGCAGGACGCGGAAGCGGGCCCGCGGGAAGAAGCCCGCGAGGAAGGGGAGGCGGTAGGCGTTGCTGGGGGTCTTGATGACGAGCGGATGGTGTTCGAGCTCCTCGGGCGATGGCGGTCGTGTCGGGGGCGGTGTGATGAAGGGCGGCTCTTCGACGATGCGGCCGGAGTGGGGACCGTCCGGGAAGGGGATGGCGGGGTCGGCCTCGCGGACGCGGTCGCGGGCGATGTCGTAGTAGTAAGGGTTGATGTCCGGGTATCGCGGGCGGAGCGCGAGCAGGATTCTCAGGTGGAGGCTCGAGGAGTCGGCCGGGGTCGTCGTGGGAAGGGCACAGTCGAGCGCCTTCTCGAGCTCGTCAGGGCGCACGTCGAGGCCGGGCCACTGGGCGGCCAGTCTCCAAAGGAGTCGTTGGAGAAAGCGGCTCCGTAGGTCCGGCGAGGTGAGGTCGTCTACCGGCACGCCGCAATCTTCCAGCAGCAACTGGTCCAGGGCGCGCACCTGGGGCTCGAGTGCCAGGTGAGAGGCGTCGAGGCGGTCGGAGCCCGTGCGGCTCTCGGGGAAGGCGAGCCCGGCGAGCACGAAGAAGGGGTTGACCTCGCCGTGGAAATGGAGCAGCCCCGGGATGCGGCGTAGGATCTCGGCCAGTAGGCTGGAGCCGCCGCGGGAGCTGGAGGCGATGACGACGACGTCCTTGACGCGTTCGCGCAGGGTGGGCGACGGAGCGCTCACGCGGGTTTGAAGGCCGAGAAGATGGCCCATCTCCAGCGGTCCCGGATCTCGGTAGCGCCGATGGTGATGCCACGAAGCCGGACGACCTGGTCCGGAGCGGAGCGGTAGAGGTCGAAGACACGCTCGGTGGCGGCGCGCGCCTCGGGGCTGTCCATCCAGGCCTGAATGGACTCCCAGAGGAAGTAGTCCGTCAAGGCGAGGCGCTCGAAGCCTGCCTCTGCGATGAGGCGACGCAGGTCATTCTCGATGAAGAAGTTGCAGGCAAGCTCCTGCTTGGCCCGGTTGACGCGTTCCCACCAGGCGGCGTCGGGGCCATGGGGGATGCGGTGGCAGAGCACGAGCTGCCCGCCCGGTCTGAGCACGCGGAACATCTCGCGCACCGCGCGCTCGGGGCCGGAGACGAAGTGGAGCGCCTGGCGATTGACGACGGCGTCGAACGTGGCGCTTGCGAACGGGAGCGCGATGGCCGAGGCCTGGGTGGCGGCGTCCAAGCGGAGAGAGGCGCGGCGAAGCATCTCCACCGTCAGGTCGATGCCCGTGATCCGGGCGACGCGGCCGCGGAAGGCGCCGCCGACGGCGCCGGTGCCGCAGCAGACGTCCAGGAGGGAGGCTGTGCGCGGGGCCTGACAAGCGCCGACCATGGCGGCGAGCATACCGGGATCGGTGACCCAGGCGCTGACGTCGTCGTAGACGGAGGCGCGGGCCGTGAACTGGGCGCGGATGCGGGGGTCTCGGGCCGAGTCGGTCACGGCGCGTCTCCTCTGGGCTTGGTGGCGGAGAGAATGACCCACCGCCACTGGTCACGAATCGAGCCGCTGGGCGAAAGCTCGACAGGGTGGACGGCCGCAACCTCGGCGGGGATGCTGCGGTAGCAGGCGCGGATCTGCTCTTGCGTGGGCCGGGAGAGGTCGGGGGCGTCGAGCCAGAGGTCGATCGACTCCCAGAGCAGGTGCTCACTGACGGTGATGCGCTCGAGGCCAGCTTTCGACAGCAGGTGGCGCAGGTCGGACTCCAGGAGGAAGCCGGTGGCCAGGGGCTGCCGGGCCAGGAAGATGTGTCGCATCCAGGCCTCGTCTGCGGCGCCGTAGGGGACGGCGTGGGCGTAGATGAGGTGACCGCCGGGAGCCAGGACGCGGGCCATCTCGCGGACGGCCAGCGCCGGGTCATCGAGCAGATGCCAGGCCTGGCGGCTGACGACGGCGCCGAAGGCGCCCCTCGCGAAGGGCATCTGGTGAGCGGAACCCCTGTGAACGGCGTCGAGGTGCTTGCGGGCGATCGCCAGCATCGCTTCGGTCAGGTCGAGACCTTCGACGCGCCCGACGAGCGCGCCAAAGGCGGCGCCGACTATGCCCGTCCCGCAGCAGACATCGAGCAGCCGGGCGCCTGGCGGGAGCCGGACAGCGGAAGTGATGGCCTGAAGGAGGCCTGGGTCGGAGATCCAGCCGGCGGAGCGCTCGAAAGTCGGAGCTCGCTGCGTGAAGTGGCGCTGGATCGGGTCTTCGCTCATGGCCTCGTCGCGGCGTCGGGCGGCTGCCAGGCGGGGTTGAGAAGGCTGGTCAGGACATGGTCTTCCCAGCGGCCGGAGATGAGCAAATAGTCGCGCGCGTATCCGTCGACCGCGAAGCCGAGCCGGCGCAGGAGGCGTCCGCTGCGGACGTTGTGCGGCAGGTAGTTGGCGGAGATGCGGTGGAGGCCGAGCGACTCGAAGGCGTGCCGGATCAACGCGGAGAGCGCCTCGTGCATCAGTCCCCGGCCTTCGGACGCGGCCTCGATACCGTAGCCGAGAAAGCAGGAGTGGAAGCAGCCGCGGATGATCTCGCTCAGGTTGGCCGTGCCGATGACGCGGTGCGGCTCGCTGCGGGGGAAGAGAAACGTCCGCATGGAGCGGCCGGCCAGGAAGTCGTCGGCGTTCCTGGCCAGTTGCGAGCGCCAGTAGGGCTCCGTGTAGAAACCGTCTGGCCGGACCGGGTCGGTCGGGGCCAGGTGGTCGCGGTTCTCGTCGAAGTACCGGAGGACCCTGGGAGCCTCGGACTCGGCCCCAAGCCGCACGACAAGCCGCTCCGTTTCGAGGACGGGAAGGCGCACGGGGTCAGGGTAGCATGGGAGTAGCGAGTAGCGAGTAGTGAGTAGCGAGTAGCGCTGTGGACCATCCGAGAATGGACGGTTCGGAAGCTGGTCAGGCTCCGTCTCCACGCCGTCCGAGCTCGTTCGAGGACTCGACAGACATCTCGACTCGAGAATCGCCACGGGCCGCCCCTCTACTCACTACTCACTACTCGCTACTCGCTACTCACTACTCACTACTTCTCCCCATGCTATACTCGCGCCGCCCGCTCGAGCGCTGGAACCGGCAAGGCCGTTGTCTGGCGGACTGGGGAGCCACTCGTGAACTTCCTGGCATGGTGGAACCTGATCTTCGAGCTTCCGATCGTCGCGGCGTGCCTGCTGTCGACGGTGGCGACGCTGGGGGCGGATTCGCACAGCGGAGGGGACCATGACGCCGAGGGCGACGCTGACGCCGAAATCGAGGCCGAGGGCGAGCTGGACGGGCATGACGTGGAGGCGCACGTCGAGGCTGGCGATGCCGAGCTGGATCACGACATCGATCACGACGCCGAGTCGGACCTGGAGCACGAGCAGGCCCACGAGGGACACGCCGCGGCCGGGTGGCTGGCGACGGCGCTGGCGATTCCTGGCGGCGACCGGGCGCCGCTTTCGATCGTGATGGTGGTGCTCCTGCTGGCGTTCGGGTTCATCGGACTTGCCGCCAACGGCTTCCTGGCGCGCTGGATGGCGCCTGGGGCCTTCGTCTGGATCTCGCTGGTGCTGGCGACGGCCGGCGGGCTGACCGCCTCCCGCGGATTCGCCCGCGTGTTCTCCCGCATCCTGCCCAGGGCCGAGACGTATGCCTTGGGCCGGGACGCCTGCGTCGGGCTGACGGCGAAAGTGACGACCCTGATGGGGCCAGGCGACGGGTACGCGCAGCTCTATGACGCGCACCGCAACCTGCTGGAGGTGCGAGTGCAGGCGTCCGAGGGCTCGCGGTTCGAGATGGGCGCACCAATCGTGCTACTCTCGTACGACGAAGCGGCCGGCCGGTACCTCGCCGAACCCTTCGACGCCGAAGCAGTGACCGGCACCCGCGGGTCCATCGAGGACAAATCAATGACGAGGACTGTCTCCGGCGAACGGGTAGGGCGGCCCGCAAAGCGGCGGAGACAACCTGGTGAAAGGACCGGAGTGAAGTGACATGAGGATGTTCGTCTGGGTCGGAATCGCAATCGTCTTCACCGTGGCCCCCTTCATGGTCGGCTCGCTCGGCGCGGCCCTCGGGACCGGCGGGCAGCTCTTGGTGAGTGGCTTCGGCGCCACGATGCTGGTCGGCGGCATCACGGTCGTCACCATTACCCGTCTCTACGTGCGCGCTGCGGCCAACGAAGCCTTCGTCAAGACCGGTATGGGCGGCACCAAGGTCATCCTCGACGGCGGCGCCCTCATCATCCCCGTCGTCCACGAGCTGGTGAAGGTCCCGCTCACGACGATGCGGCTCGACGTCGACCGCTCAGGCCCCGACTCCCTCATCACGGCCGACAAGCTCCGCGCCGACCTGAAAGCCGAGTTCTACATCCGCGTGTTGCCCCAATCCGAGGACATCCAGAACGCCGCGCGCTCTCTCGGCAACCTCGCCGACGACCCGCAGCGGATTGCCAACCTCGTCAACGACAAGCTGATCAGCGCCCTGCGCAGCGTGGCCGCCAACAAGACCCTGGAGGAGCTCAACACCCGCCGCAACGAGTTCGCCGGCGAGGTCAAGCAGCAGGTCGAGCCCGACCTGAAGCACAACGGCCTCACCCTGGAGACCGTCACGATCTCCAAGCTCGACCAGACCGATCCGAAGAACCTCAAGGCCGACAACGTGTTCGACGCCCAGGGCCTCAAGCGCATCACCGAGATCACCACCGACGCCGCCGTGCGCCGCAACGAGCTGGAGCAGGACGCCCAGAAGATGATGAAGGAGCGCAACGTCCAGACGAAGCTGGAGATCCTGCTGCTGGAGCGCCAGCAGGCCGAGGCCGAAGCGGGCCAGTCCTCCGAGATCGCCAAGGTGAAAGCGCTGCGCGAGGCCGAGGCGCGCCAGGCCCAGATCGAGCAGGAGCAGGCCGTCGCCGCCCGCGAGGTCGAGAAGACACGGGCGCTCAAGGCGGCCGATCTCGAGGCCCAGCAGAAGGTGCTCGAGAGCGAGCGTCAGCGCGAGCTTGTGGAAGTCGCCAAGTCCAACGCCATCGAGATGGCGATGATCGAAGCCGAGAAGAAGGTCAAGGAAGCCGAGCGGCAGCGCGAGCTGACCGAGGTCGAGAAGCAGAAGGCGATCGAGACCGCCAACCAGGAAAAGGCCCTCGCGGTCGCCCTGGCGCAAGCCAAGAGGGCCGAGGCCGAGCAGGAACAGTACGCGAAGCTGGCGATGCGCGAAAAGGCCGCGCAAGACGTGGAGACGGTGAAGGTCACCAGCGCCGCCGAGCGCGAGGGCGATCAGAAACTGATCGCGGCGTCGAAGGCCGCCCAACAGGAGCTGGTCCGCGAGCAGCGCAAGGCAGACGCCACGGCGTACACCATCCAGAAGGAAGCCGAGGCGAAGAAGGCCGCCGCCCAAGCCGAGTACGAGGCCCGGCTCAAGGCCGCCGAAGCCGAGTCGGAGGCCGCCAAGAAGCGCGCCGAAGGTCTGCAGGCCGAGCAGATGGTCGCCGTAAACGTGCAGCAGCGGCTCGTCGAAGTCGAGCAACAGAAGGTCGACGTGGAGTCCAAGCGCCTCGAAATGCAGGAGAAGTTCGGCAAGGCGGCCATCGAGCTGCAGGTGCGCCTCAAGCAGATCGAGGTGAGCGGCCAGGTCGAGATCGAACGCGCCCGCGCGATGGGCAGCATGTTGAGTCGGGGCGACTTCACCATCTACGGCGATCCGGAGACCTTCGGCCGCATGGCCGAGGCTTTCTCCAAGGGTATGCAGATGCGGCAAAACGTCGAGGGCTTCCTGGCCAACAAGGGCCTGGACGACAACCTGGGCAAGGTCGTGAGCGCCGCCGCGGACGTGCTGGGGAAGGCGGTCGGGAAGAAGAAGGAGTAGCGAGAGGCTGTGAACAAATTCCCAGGAACCGCTCGCCCGAGCCTGTCGAGGGGCCACAGCCGCTTCGATGCTGGGCTTCGACGAGCTCAGCCCGAGCGGTTCTCGGGGGGACTTTGGATAGATTCACAGCGTCTGGGTATGCGCCGGACTCCGATGCGCGGCCGGGTTGGGGTTGCGAGGACGGCGAATAGGCGCTCTCACCTGGAAAGCTCTTCTACTCGCTACTCACTACTCGCTACTCGCTACTCTTCATGACTCTCCCCGCCGAGGAGCTCGATCGATGGATTCTGCCGCTCGCAGGGTGGGCGGTGGAGCGATGCGCCATCAGCGAAGGGTTCTTGGTGGAGCTGAAGAGCGGACGCCAGCGCGGGCGGCTGACCGTGCAGGGGACTTTCATCCTCAAGGCTGGCAAGGGACGGTCGACGATGCACCATTCACCGCCGTCCTCGATGGCCCCGGCACTGGCGCTGCTCGGCAAGACGGTCGAGAGCGCGGTGGCGATGAAGGACGGACGGCTGGAGCTGAAGCTCTCCGGCGCCACGTCCATCTCCGTGAAGCCGGACCGTTCGTCGGAGGCATGGATAGTCACGGTGGGCGACGAGCTAGCCGTGGTCTGCGAGCCGGGCGGGCGGGTCGCCGTCTGGGTCGACGACGAGCCCTGAAGGCGAGGGCGGGAGCGTTCGCCACGGCGCTGGCGCTCACCGGCGTGTCCGGACCGTTGGACGACGTCCGGGCGGCTCGGCCGGTGACCCTACCGGCGTCCGAATCGCGACGAGCATGCGATGCACGTCACAGGTCCGGATGCGGTAGACTCGTGGAGGCCGTCACCGGATGGATGAGGGGCAGTCACGCCCAGGAGGATCGAGCTCAATGGCAACCGATATCACCCGAACGACGACGATGCAGGAGATCCTGCAGGCGTATCCGAGCGCTCAGAGGGCGCTCTTCCAGCGATACCACGTAGGCGGGTGCTCCAGCTGCGGGTTCCAACCGACCGACACGCTCCAGGACGTCTGCCTGAGCCACAACATCTCGAACGTCGACGAGGTGATCCAGCACCTGAAGAACTCCCACGACGCCGACGCGCGGATCGAGATCAGCGCCCGGGACGCGGCCACGGGGCTGGCGTCGAAGGCGTTCAAGCTTCTGGACGTGCGCTCGCAGGAAGAGTGGGACATCGCTCACATCGAAGGCGCGCAGCTGGTCACCGAGCAGCTCGGGCAGGAGCTGATGACGCAGTGGCCGAAAGATACGCCCATCGTCCTGCACTGCCATCACGGCCGGCGGAGCCTCGATGCCGCATCCTATCTGATCGGCCACGGGTTCACTAACGTGCGCAGCATGGCAGGCGGCATCGAAGCTTGGTCCACGGACGTCGACCCCTCGGTGCCGAGGTACTGAGCGGTCCGTTGAACGGGGACATCAACAGGCTGGTCCAGCTGGCGCGTGCCAGCGACCCGGCGCAACGGCTGGAAGCGGTCCGCCAGCTGGCGGCGACCGAGGCCGCTGACGCGCTCTCCGTGCTGCAGGCACTGGGCGCGGCGGACCCCGACCGGACCATCCGGATCGAGGCGAGCCGGGCGGCGCGGGAGCTGCGGACGCGCCTGACGGGCGGCACGATGGACCTGGCCGCGCGGTCGGGCGTGGGGCCGTCAGCGCTGGCGGAGCGGCTGCGATCACCCGAGCCGACCGAGCGGGCCAAGGCGCTCTACGGTTGTCTGCGCTACGAGTCGGAGAAAGTGTTGAACGCGATCCTCGACCTGCTCGATCGCGAGGCGAGCGCCAAGGTGAGAGCGCTGGCGGTCGCCGCGATCGGGGTGCTTGGCTCGTCCTCCGAGGTGGAGCCGATGAAGCGGTTCCTCTCGGACCCGGACGTCTCGGTCCGGGCGGCTGCCGACGAAGCGCTGACGAAGCTGGGCGAGCTGGGGGTGGCGCTGCCTGGGCTGCCGATGATGCCGCCCGCGCGCGTGCCGGTTGCGCCCGCGGTTGCCGGAGCCGCCCCCGAGCCCGCGCGCCCGGCGGAGGCGGTCGAGCCAGCAGCGAAGGAGGCGGCTGCTCCTCCTCTGCGCTCGACTGGCACGTTCCGGATGCCGCCAACGGCGACGACGACGGGGCCGATGCGGATCGGAGCGCCGTCCAGACCCGTGACAACGACCGGGACGTTGGCGCGGCCAGCTGCGCTTTCACCCTTCGCCTCGAAGGCCGGCGTGGCGATGAAGGCACCCATCAAGCCGGGTGCAGTCAAGCCGCTAGGTGAGAACATGACCCCGGACGAGAAGACGCGCCTGGATCGATTGCTCTCGTCGCTCTCGGGGGGCGTGCTCTCCGACGTGGAGAAGAGCCGGCTGGCGGACCGGGGGACGAAGCTCTACCAGGAGGTCGGCGCGCGGCTGGCCCTGCCGGCGCTATCAGCCGAAGTGGCACGGGCGCTCTTCCAGCTTGCTGCCGGCAACCTCCTGGCGGCGGCCGAGGCCTTTCGCGCCGCCCCGAAGGAGACCGTGCACCTGGCGCATCTGGACCCCTATCTCAAGGCCGCTTTCGCGGAGACCGAGCTGGCCGAGCTCCGGGCCGCCAAGGAAGAGGTGGCGCTTGCCGCGACCGGCCGCGACGCGTTCCCGGCCGATATCCTCGAGATGGTGCTGGGCACGATCCGCAAGGCGAAGGGCCTGATGAATGAGCTCGACGTCTCGGCCCGCACGAAGTTGCGCATCAGGTACGACACGCTGCGGGAACTGGTCGCGCAGGGCATCGTACAGGAAGCGCACGAGCACGCGCTCGTGCTGAAGCGCGAGATGACGCGGCTGACCAACGTGCTCAACGATCAGAAGGACGCCGCGTTGAAGGCGAAGAGGCGTTGAGAAGCTACTCGCTACTCACTACTCTCTAGTCCGCCAAGCTGAGGCCTGGCGGGACGGAGTCGCCCAGCAGGGCGCCCTGTTCGGCGGCGCCCAGGTGAATGACCTCGGCGATGAGCTGGACATGGCGGGGCGGGACGGCGAGCTGCTCCATGCGGGCGAGGACCTCGCGGCGCTGGCCCTCGGAGAGATCGCGGTTGCGGTCGCCGGTCCGGCGGGCGGCGTGGGCGATGGCGAAGCTGGCGCGCTCGCCGTGGGCTCGTACCAGGCGGACCAGCAGCGGGACCCAGCGCTGGGCGACCTCGCGGGGGACGACCTGGCGGACGGCGCCGGTGACGGGGTGGCGGGCGGCCAGGCGCGCCATGACCCAGAAGCCGTGGTCGGGGGGGCGCTCGCCGGCGAGCAGCGCGAGCATGCGCTCGCCCAGCTCGATCTTCTGCTGGGGGTCTAGCCGCTCCAGGGAAGCGGCCAGCCGCCACATCTCCGCGACGACGCCCGGTGAGGCGGCCGCGCCTTGCATGTCGTGGGAGCGACGGTCGCCCAAGAGAAGCGAGGAGCGGACCTTCTCTTGGAGCGAGGATTGACGCGCTGCGTCGAGCCCCGGCGCCAGCCGCCGCCACATGACCCAGAGCGCCCGGTGGTTGGCCTCGTGCCGGGGAAACCGCGGTGGGGTCTGGGCTATCGACCAGAGGCGGTCGACCCGCCCCGGGTCGAGCGGATCGCCGAAGCCGGGGCGCAGACACCAGCCTGCCATCTGCAGCCACTGGACTTCGTGCTCCGGACCTCGGGAGCGGCCACTCTCCATTTCGTCGAGAGCGCTCCAGAGCTCGCGCAGAAGCGACGTGTCCCAGTCCTCTCGGGGCATGCCCAGGGCCTGCTCCAGCCGCTTGCGCATTCCCTCGGGGTCCTTCGGGTGTCCGCGGCCGCCACCGTATACCGACCGGACCATGTCGCGGGCGAGCTCCTTGGCCTCGCGCGTCGCGCCGGGTCCGGCGGTCTGGGCGCGCGCGTCGGTGACGGCGCCCTGGGGGCGCAGGTCGAACTCGAGCTGCCAGGCCCTGGAGGTCCCGGGTGCGTGGGCCAGGAGCGCCAGCGTGCCCATCGGCGTCAGCGCCGAACGGAGCTCGACTTCGACCTCCGAGGCGCCGGGCCGGGGACCGTCGGCGGCCAGCGCCGTCTTGAGCGCGGGCAGTGCGACCATGCCCTTGGCCGAGGCAGCCACGAGCGCGCCGGCGCGGTCGTGCGGGCGGCTGCTGGAGGCGTAGATGGGGAATCGCACGGTCTGGCCGACCGCCAGCCGGAAGCGCCGCTCGGCGATGTCGAGCACTTCCTCTTCCTCCATCCCGCGCGGCACGACGCAGACGGTCGACATGGTGTCGCCCGAGCCGCCAAGCCCGACATAGTAGGAGCGCGCGGCGCCGCCGCTGATGCGGACGCCGGAGCCGCGTCGCGCGATGCCGTAGTAGGCCGCGCCGCGTGCGACGGCCAGCCCCAGGTCGCTGTTGACGAGGACGTGCGGCTCGTAGCCTGGGTCCGCGGCGAACCAATGACGCAGCGCGTCAAGCATCCGCTGGCGCAGGGCCGAGGCAGCGAAGACGCCGCCGTTGAAGAGCACCGCGTCGGGCCGCACGGGATGTCCCTCGGGCATCATCGCGCCTTCGCCGAGTGCGTCGGCGACCGCGGGCGCGGCCTCGCGCAGGAACTTGGCCAGGTGGCGCGTGACCGCGGGATCGGCCGCGTACGGCAGCCCCCACTCCTTGAGGCCGAGCGGGTTGTCGGCGGCCGGCGCGTCTTGGGGCCCGCAGATCGGGAAGAAGCCTTCGAGGACCGCTTGCTCGAGCTCCGGCCGGGTCAGTTTGGAAGAGCGAGTTCCTCCAACAACTCCACTGCCCCGCCCCAGGATCGAGATCTTGGCTGTCTCCAGCTCGCCCCGCCCCAGCAGGTCCTCCTTGGCGACCCGGCAGGAGTGGACCAGCTCCCCCCACTCCTCGGGCTCCAGCCGGCCGGGGCCGCCCGCCAGCTTCACTTCCATCGAGTGCGCCAGCGCCAGGTCCATGTTGTCGCCGCCCAACAGCAGGTGATCTCCCACCGCCACGCGCACCGGCCGCACCTCGCCCGCATGCCGCGTGACGACCACCAGCGTGAAGTCCGTCGTTCCGCCGCCCACGTCGCATACCAGGAGCACCCGGGAGCTTCCCAGCGCCTCCTTCCAGCGCGCGCCGTGGTCGGCGATCCAGCTGTAGAACGCGGCCTGCGGCTCCTCCAGAAGGGTCACCTGTCCGAAGCCGGCAAGCTTGGCCGCTTCCATGGTGAGCTCGCGTGCCACCGCGTCGAACGAGGCCGGCACCGTCAGCACGACTTCCTGCTTCTCGAGCGGCTCCTCGGGGTGGGCGCCGTCCCAGGCCTCCTTCATGTAGAGGAGATAGGACGCGCTCACCTCCACCGGCGACAGGTGCGTCACGCCCTCGGCCGCGGCCCACGGCAGGATAGGAGCGCGGCGATCCGCTGCGGGGTGGCAGAGCCAGGACTTGGCGGAGTGAATGAGTCGTCCGGGAATGCGGCTGCCGAGCCGGCGTGCCAGGTGACCGACGACGTACGGGCAGTCGCGGTCCCACGGAAGCCCCAGCGGGCCCGCCGCCAGCTCGTGCGAGGTCGGGAAGTAGAGCACCGACGGGAGCAGCGGGTCCGGCCGCACGTCGCCGCTGCCGAAGAACTGCGGGAGCGCGAAGACACGGATCTCATCGCCGCCGCCCGTGAAGGCGACCGCCGAGTTGGAGGTGCCCAGGTCGATGCCGATCATCTTGAGGCTTGAGGCTCGAGGAGTGAGGCTCGAGGAGTGAGGGGCGGGTCAGTGCTTGCG
>JACPRK010000193.1 GCA_016190005.1 Candidatus Wallbacteria bacterium
CCCCGCCCCCGCCCCCTCACTCACCCCCGATCGCCATCTGGCGGATCTTGAAGGTGGGGCAGCCGCTGCCGGCCCAGAAACGCAGGTCGTCGCCGATCTCTTCGATGCCGAGGAGCATGTCGCGGATGTTGGAGGCGATGGTGACGCGCTCGACGGGGTGCGCCAGTTCTCCCTGCTCGATCCAGAGGCCGCTGGCGCCGATGGAGTAGTTGCCGTTGGCGATGGTGAGCCCCATGCCCATGAGATCCGTGACCAGGAGGCCGGAGCCAACGGAGCCGATGACCTGCTGGCGCGAGAGCCCGCCGGCGGCCAGGTAGAGGTTGTGGGCGCCGATGGCGCCCTCGCGCTCGTAGGAGCCGCGCTGCACACTGCCGGTAAGCGCAGCGCCAAGCTTCTGGGCGCTGAAGAGGTTGTGCAGATAGGTGGTGAGAACTCCGCCCGAGATGAGGCGGCGGTTTGCGGTGCGGACGCCTTCGCCGTCGACGATAGCGTTGGCGTAGCCGCCGGGCCGGTCGGCCTCGTCCATCACATGGACGTGCTCGGGGGCGATCCGCTCGCCCAGCTTGCCGGCGAGGAAGGTCTCGTTGAGCGCCACGCGCTCGCCGTTGACGGCGGCGATGAGGTAGCCGAGAAAGCGCAGCCCGACCCGGTTGTCGAAGACGATGGGAGCGTGCCGGCTCTTGACCGGGCGGGCGCCGAGCTTGCGGGCGGCCGCGCGCGCGGCCTCTCGTCCGGCCGCCTCGGGGTCGATGCGATCGAAGTGGCGGACGGCCTGGTACTCGCCGCCGACCTGGCGCTCGTCGCCGCTCATGGCGATGACGGAGAGTGAAAGGCCACACTGAGTCTTGCGTTCCCGGCTCAAAAGACCGTTCGAGTTACAATGAGCCTTCTCGAATGTCCCGTCCCAGTAGCTGGCCTCCTGCGTGTTCTTGATGCGAGGGTCGGCCGCGTAAGCCGCGTCCTCCATCCGGCGCAACAGAGCGAACTTCTGCTCCATCGTACGCGCGGCCAGCGATTCGTCGAAGAGGACCAGCTCGGACTTGCCGCTGGCCTCGGCGGGCAGCCGGTTGGCGTCCTCGGGAGTCGTCTCGACAGCATAGTCGAGCGCCCGGCGGGCCATCTCCCTGAGCGCGCTTTCCCCGAAGGCGCTGCCGGTCACGTAGGCCTTGCGCCGGCCCTTGTAGACCTTCAGGCCCAGCCCCGCGACCACGGCGCGCTCCACCTTCTCGGGGTGGTTCTGCCGGGTCACGAGCGTCAGGTAGTTCTCGCGCGTGAGGTAGGCCTCGGCCTCGTCGGCGCCGGCCTCCATGGCGATCCGGACTGCGCTCTCGCCGACGGCGGCGAGGTCGGCGGGGGCCTCCGGGGCAGAGTCGAGTAGCTGGGCGGGGCGGGCCGTCATCCGCGCGTTCCTCCGACCGTCATCGAGCTGACCAGCAGATGCGGCTGACCCAGGCCCACCGGGACGTACTGCCCGTTCTTGCCGCAGCCGCCGAAGGAGAGCTTGAAGTCGTCGGCCACCATCGTGATCTTGCCGAGCACGTCGGCGCCGTCGCCGATCAGCGTGGCGCCCTTCACGGGCGAAGTGATCTGGCCGTCCTCGACCAGGTAGCCCTCGCTGACGCTGAAAACGAACTGGCCGTTGGTGATGTCGACCTGGCCGCCGGTGAAGTCGGCCGCGTAGAAGCCCTTCTTCACGGAGGCGACGATCTCCTCGAAGGTGTGCGGGCCGTTGGCCATCACCGTGTTGGTCATGCGAGGCATCGGCGTGCAGCGGTAGTTCTCGCGCCGCGAGTTGCCGCCCGCGGCGAGGCCCATCAGCGAGGAGTTGTAGCGGTCGTACATGTAGCTGACGAGCACGCCGTTCTCCACCAGCCGCGTCTCGTGGCCCTCGCCGCCCTCGTCGTCGACGTTCAGACTTCCCCAGTGGTTCGGGATGACTGCCGTATCGCTGATGGTGACGATGCTCGAGCCGACGGGCTTGCCGAGCTTCTCGGTGAATTTGCTGGTCCCGCGACGGTTGAAGTCGGCTTCGATGCCGTGGCCGATCGCCTCGTGGAGCAGCACGGCCCCCCAGCCGTTGGTGAGGATGACGGGCAACTGTCCGACCGGGGCCTCGCCGGCGGAGAGCATCTTGACGGCCTGCTCGGCTGCGCGGCGTCCGATCGCCTCGGCCGGCTCGACCTCGAAGAGCTCGAAGCCCCGCATGCCGCCGGAACGCGCCGAGCCGCTCTGGCGCTCGCCGTGGTCCATGGCGACGGCGGAAACGTAAAGGCTGGTACGCACGCGCTCGTCCTCGCAGATGCGACCGTCGGACGTGGCGATCAGCACGCGCTGCACGCTGTCCCGGTAGAAGACGCTCACCTCGCGCACTTTCGGGTCGAAGGCGCGGGCCGATTCGTCGGCGCGGCGCAGGACGTCGACCTTGCGAGAGCTGGCTGCTTGATCGGGATACTCGAGCACTGGGGAGAGCGCCTGGTAGCGCGCGTCGGCAAGCTCCACCGTGACGGACCTGGGCTCACCGGTCGCGATGCAACCGGCGGTGCGGGCGGCCTCGACGAGCGATCGTTCGCTGATGTCGCCCGTGTGGGCGTAGCCGACCATCCGCCCCGAGATGGCCCGGATGCCGACTCCCCGCACGACGCTGTACTGAATATCGCGGATCTTCCGGTCCTGCAGCGTCAGCGCCGTGACGACCGAATCCTCGGCGTAGAGATCGGCGAAATCCGAGCCCCGTTCCAGCGCCGCGCGCAGGATGAGGCTGACGTTCTCGCGGGACAGGATGCCGCGTTCGCGGTGCCAGAAGGCGGGTTCGGAGAGCATGGGGAGAATTGAGAATCGAGAATCGAGGGGTGAGGCTCGAGACGTGCGGTGTCAGGGGGGGGTGAGATTTTCAGAGTCAAGCGAGGGATTGAGTGGAGTGACCTCACTACTCGCTACTCCCTACTCGCTACTCGCTACTCGGGTACGGCAGTGTATCAAACAATCCTCTGGATCGTCGGGGACGGGGCGCCGTATACTTTTGTGATATGTTCATCTGTTCCAAGTGCGGCTCGGAGAACTGGCCGTTGGTCGCGCACCATGAAAAGGCGCCTGAGCCGGGGAAAATCTGGGTCACCTGCAAGCAGTGTGGCGATCACGGTCTGCACCGCTACGAGGGTGCGCGCTCGATCGATCTCAAGGGTCTCAAGCGGCAAGGTCTGGCCGTCGTCGATACGATGATGCACGGGCTGGAAGCGGCCCGTGAGGCGTTCCGGGGCTTCGTCATTCGGCCGATCCCCGAGGGCGAGAGCGAGCAGTTCTACGTGAAGCTTCTGGCTCGGCTGGCGGGCGTCACGCTCACGGAAGCGGACGCCGAGGAAGTCTGGCAGGACGTGCTCGACCACAAGTGGTACCTGAGCGAGAAGGCCGGCCGGGACGTCGGCATCCAGGTGGCCGCGCTGGACTACTTCAAGAACTTCTACGCCGCCTGCGCCCAGGACAAGCAAGACCAGCCGGGCTAGCGCCGGCGCCCGTCCGCAAAATCGCGCTGGACTCCGGCGCGCGCGTGGACTACATTCCGGCGCGTTCTCGATCTGGGCCAGCTCCGTGGTGGCGAGCGCCGGATCGACTCAGACGCCGTTCTTCACTCGATCCGGGGGATCGGGCGAAGCCGACGGCCGAACGATGTCGCAGATTTTCCATCCCAGCTTCAACACGCTCTCCCGCGCCAGCATCTTCGGCGCCGTGTTCTTCGTGGCGGGCGCCGTGCTGCTCGCCGGAGCGATCGCGCGCTCGGCCTACATGACCGACGCCTACGTCGTGCGCGAGCAGCCGGTCCCTTTCAGCCACAAGCACCACGTCGGCGACATCGGCCTGGACTGCCGCTACTGCCACACCAGCGTCGAGACCGGAAGTTTCGCCGGCATCCCGCCGACCAAGACCTGCATGAACTGCCACTCCCAGATCTGGCAGGACAGCGAGATGCTGGAGCCGGTCCGGGCCAGCTACCGCAACGACAAGCCGCTCACCTGGACCCGCGTCCACGACCTGCCTGACTACGTCTTCTTCGACCACGGCATCCATGTGAAGAAGGGCGTCGGTTGCAGCACCTGCCACGGCCGCGTCGATCAGATGCCCCTCATGTGGAAGGAGAAGTCGCTCCTGATGGAGTGGTGCGTCGACTGCCACCGCGACCCCGCCCGCTACGTGCGGGAGCCCTCGAAGGTCTTCGACATGGAGTGGGCCCCGCCGCGCGACCAGGCCGCCGCAGGCAAGAAGCTGGTCGCCGAAAACAAGATCCGCAGCCTGACGAGCTGCTCTACCTGCCACCGGTGAACCGACGATGACGCATCCCCCCAAGGACGCCAGAGGAGCCGTTCGCGCGGCGCTCGCCCGCAAGGGCGGACGCGAGCTCTGGCGCAGCCTGGACGAACTGGCCGGCACGCCAGCCTTCGAGCAGTTGCTGGCCGACGAGTTCCCTCGCCAGGCCTCGGAGCCGATGGATGCAGTGAGTCGCCGCAAGTTCCTGGGGCTGATGGGCGCCTCGCTGGCGCTGGGCGGCCTGTCCGGCTGCATCAAGCAGCCGCTCGAGACCATCGTCCCCTACGTCCGCCCCCCGGAGCAGCTGGTCCCGGGTACGCCGCTCTTCTTCGCCACGGCCGCCACTCTGGGCGGTTACGCGACCGGCATCCTGGTCGAGAGTCACGAGGGGCGGCCCACGAAGATCGAGGGCAACCCCGACCACCCCGCGAGCCTTGGCGCCGTCGACGCCTTCACCCAGGCCTCCATCCTCTCGCTCTACGATCCCGATCGCTCCCAGGTCGTCACGCACGACGCTCAGATCTCCACCTGGGACGCGCTCCTGGCCGAGCTCGAGGCCGCCCTGGCCGCCGCGGCCCAGGACAAGGGCGCCCGGCTGCGCCTGCTGACCGGCACCGTCACGTCGCCCACGATGGCCCGCCAGCTGGAGCTCTTCCTGGCGCGTTTCCCGGCCGCGCGCTGGCACCAGTACGAGCCCGTCAACCGGGACAACTCCATGGCCGGCGCCCGCCTGGCCTTCGGCGAGCCGCTCGCTGTCTTGCCGCGCCTGGACGCCGCCGACGTCATCCTCGCCCTCGATTGCGACTTCCTCGCCTGCGGTCCGGGCCACATCCGCGCCACGCGAGACTTCGCCGCCAAGCGCCAGCCCGTCGCGCCCGGAGTCCCCGGCAACCGCCTCTACGCCCTGGAGAGCAGCCCCACCGTGACCGGAGCCAAAGCAGATCACCGGCTTCCGCTCAGGCCAGGCCAGATCGACGCCTTTGCCCGCCACCTGGCGCAGAAGCTCGGCATCGCCGCCGCCGGCGAGCCGCCCGCGCTCGATGAGCGCGAGGCGCGCTGGCTCGATGCCATCGCCACCGACCTCACGGCCCAGGGCCGCCGCGGCCACACCGCCATCCTGGCCGGTGAGCAGCTCCCCCCGGCCATCCACGCCCTCGTCCACGCCGCCAATGACGCGCTCGGCAACTTCGGCTCCACCCTCTTCGCTATCCCGCCCGTCGAGCATCGCCCCGAAAATCAGACCGAATCGCTCCGCCGGCTCGTGACAGAGATGATGTCGGGCACCCTCGACACCGTGATCGTCCTCGGCGGGAACCCGATCTACGACGCTCCTGCCGATCTCCATTTCGCCGAGGCCCTCTCGCGAGTGAAGCGGCGCTTCCGATTCGGCCTCTACGAGGACGAGACCTCCGCGGCCTGCCAGTGGCACGGCCCCGAGACCCACTACCTGGAAAGCTGGAGCGACGCGCGCGCGTTCGACGGCACCGTCAGCCTGGTCCAGCCGCTGATCGCCCCGCTCTACTCCGGCCGCTCTGCCCACGAAGTGCTGGCCATCCTCGGCGGCCAGGCCGGTCAGAGCAGCCACGACCTCGTGAAGTCCCACTGGAAGTCGCAGGCCAGCCGCCCCGATTTCGAGGCCTGGTGGCAGAAGGCGCTCCACGACGGGCTCATCCGCGATTCCGCCCCGGCCCAGGCAACGCCGAAGCTGGCGCTCGGCACGCTCGACTTCCCGGAGGACCAGGGCCGAGACCTCGAGCTCCTCTTCCGAGCGGACCCGACGATCTACGACGGGCGCTTCGCCAACAACGGCTGGCTGCAGGAGCTGCCGAAGCCTCTGACCAAGCTCACCTGGGACAACGCCGCGCTCATCGCCCCCGCCACGGCCCGAAAGCTGGGACTGGCCAGCGAGGACGCCGTGACGATCGAGCTCGACGGCCGCACCGTCCGCGCTCCCGTCTTCATCGTCCCCGGCCACTGCGAGGGCGCGCTCACGCTGCACCTGGGCTACGGGCGCTGGCAGGGCGGACGATCGCTCGCGGGCGCCGGCTTCAACGCCTACGCGCTACGGTCCACCGCCGCGCCCTGGAATGCCAGCGGCGCCCACCTCGCCAGGACCGGCGAGCGCTGGGAGCTGGCCTGCACCCAGCTCCACCAGAACATGAAGGGCAGAGACCTGGTGCGCGTGGAGTCACCGGCCCAGGCAAACGACCACGGCCACCACGCCGGCGGCGAGGGCCACCACCCCTCGATCTACCCGCCCGTGCCCTACCCGGGCTACGCCTGGGGCATGGCCATCGACCTCAACAGTTGCGTCGGCTGCAACTCCTGCGTCGTCGCCTGCCAGTCGGAAAACAACATCCCGGTCGTCGGCAAGGACCAGGTCATCCGGGGCCGCGAGATGCACTGGATTCGCGTCGACACCTACCACGAGGGGCCGCCCGAGAATCCGCGCACGTACCACCAGCCGGTGCCCTGCATGCACTGCGAGAACGCCCCGTGCGAGGTGGTCTGCCCGGTCGGCGCCACCAGCCACAGCGAGGAGGGCCTCAATGACATGGCCTACAACCGCTGCGTCGGGACGAAGTACTGCTCCAACAACTGTCCCTACAAGGTGCGCCGCTTCAACTTCCTCCAGTACTCCGACTACGAGACGCCGAGCCTCAAGATGCTGGCCAATCCCAACGTCACGGTCCGCAGCCTGGGCGTGATGGAGAAGTGCACCTTCTGCGTGCAGCGGATCAACGCGGGCCGCATCAAGGCCGAAAAGGAGGACCGCCGCGTGACCGACGGCGAGATCGTGTCGGC
>JACPRK010000192.1 GCA_016190005.1 Candidatus Wallbacteria bacterium
AGGGCGCCAGTTCGACCGGCGCGGGGGGCGGTGGGGGTGGAGGGGGAGGCTTGGAAAGTAGTCCTGGCATCGGCTTCGTTGCGGGTTGCGGGCCCTTGGGGGCCACGACCTTCGGGGTGGTGGACTTCGCAGAGGGCTTGGTGGCCGTTGTGGCCTTGGACGGATGAGCGGCAGCGCGCGATGTGGCGGCCGGCCGGGCAGACGGGCGCGGGTGCGCGGCGGTCTCGGGGGAGGCCGTGACCTTGGGTGGGGCGGCCGGCCTGGGAGCCGGTGCCGGCTTGGCGGGCTTGGGCTGCGCTGCCTCGGCGGCGGCGGCCTCGGCGGCGGCCTGCTGCTGTGCCTTGCGCTCCTTCTCTTTCTCTTCCAGCTCGCGCGCGGCCTTCGGACCACCCGATAGCGGGCGGAACAGTTTCCGACACAACAGAATCGTGGCGTCGTCGAGGACGCTGAAGTTTCCCTTCAGCTCGACTCCGTTCTCCGCCAGCTTAGCGAGCAATTCCTTGGACGCCACCCCCAGATCCTTCGCCAGTTCGTAAGCTCTCGGCTGCTTCTTGGTTGCTGCCACGACACTACCTCCCGGTGGAATACGACGATTCCGCCTTCATCTCCGGCGGCCACTTGCCCGCCGGACTCGAGCGGAACCTAACCTCGAGACTGCTCCGTCTGCTCGCCCTCCTGGGGCGCAGCTTCCGGAACCTCGCTGATACTCGTGATATCGATCTTGACGTTCGTCAGCTTTGCCGCCAGCCGTACGTTCTGCCCTTCGCGGCCGATGGCCAGCGACAGCTGGTGCTGCGGCACGACCACCTGCACCTTCTGCTCTTCCGGCAGGTACGTGAGCTTCACCGGCTTGGCCGGCGCCAGGGACTGGCTGACGAACCGTTTGATGTCCTCGCTCCAGTGGATGATGTCGATCTTCTCGCCCTGCACTTCATTGACGACCGCCTGGATGCGCGAGCCCTTCAAGCCAACGCAGGCCCCGACGGGATCGATGTTGTCGTCGAGCGAGTGGACGGCCACCTTCGTCCGCACCCCGGCCTCGCGAGCCAGCGCGCGTATCTGGACCACGCCCTCCTGGATCTCGGGAATCTCCTCCTCGAACAGTTTCCGCAGGAAGTCCCGGTTGGCCCGCGAGGCGACGACCTGGGGGCCTTTGTTGGTCTGCAGGACCTCCGCGATGAGTGCCTTGATCCGGTCCCCCTGGCGGAAGCGCTGCCCGGGAATCTGCTCCTTGTAGGGCATCACGATCTCCATCCCGTTGTAGTCGATGTAGATGTCGCCCTTCTCGAAGCGCTGCACCCGCCCGATGATCAGCTCGCCGATGCGGCCCTGGAACTCCTCGTAGGTCTTCTTGCGCTCGGCGTCGCGGATCTTTTGGATCATCACCTGTTTGGCCGTCTGCGCAGCGATGCGACCGAACTGCTTGGCCGGCACCTCCCAGCGGATCTTGCTGGTCAGCTCCACCTTCGTCTGGAGATCCTCGTTACAGAGCCACTCGACGATGTTGCCCTGCTCATCGAAGAGCGCCAGCTCGGCTCCCGGAACCTGCTTGGCCTCTTCGAGCGTGATTTCGGCGTCGACGTCCGCGATGGTCTCGACGACATTCTTCACCTGAAAGACGTGAATGCCTTCTCGGATCTCGACGGTAATCTCGGCGGAGGGCCCGAAGTTCTTCCGGTAGGCGGAGGAGAGGGCGGACTCGAGCGCGAGGACGAACTCCGTGCGCGAGATCTTCTTCAGCTTGTGAAGCTCGTCGATCGCCTCGTTGATGTTGAAATTCTCCATCTGGCTTTCCTCCCTTACTGCGCTCCCGCCGCGTTCAGAACTCCAGCGTGCGGTGGGCTCTCCTTATGTTGGCGAAGCCGATTGCCAGCTCCTCGCCTTTTTCCGGCACCAAGACGATCCCCTTCTCGTCCACGAACTTGAGTACTCCTCGAAAGAAGGTCGCCTTGCCCAGCGGTTCCGCAAGGACCACGTCGATCTTCCTGCCCATCGCCCGCCGGAAGCTGGCGAGATTCCAGAACGGCCTGTCAATCCCGGGCGAGCTCACTTCGAGCGTGTGGGGCTGCTCGAACGTCTGCTCGGCGTCGAACCGCTCCGATACGGCCCGTGAGAGCTTCGCGCAGTCCTCTAGACTGACGCCCTTCTCGGAATCGATCACGAGCCGGACGGTGGCACTGCGGTGGCCGCCGACGAACTCGATGTCGACCAACTCGAAACCGAGGACATCCGCCAGGGGTCGGACGATGTCCCAGACCTTGGTCTGCAATTCCTTGGATACCGGATTCACGCGCGTGTAACGTGCCCTGGCACCGCATCGAATTGCCCCCTCTAACTAAAAGGAGTGGCAGTGGCCACTCCTCAGGAGGCGCTTGCGTTTGCCCAGGCCGGGCGATTATAGCACCAGTCAAGCTGCAAATCAAGGAATCGGCATGACCCTGGACGCAGCTCAGGCGGGGGGTCCCCCCTTTTCTGAGCCGCTCGGCTGTAGGCTTGACGCTGTAGCTTCACCAGAAGCTTCGACCACCCACCAGGCTCGGATTCAGTGACACTCGGTTTCGCGTGATGGCGCTCGGAGTCTTACCTACAGCCTCCAGTCCTCAGCCTTCGGCCTACTCGGAGCTGGCGCGAAAAGCCATCCACGCCGGCTTCGGACTGGCAGCGTTGCTGCTTCGGTGGCTCTCCTGGCAGCAGGCCGCCGCCGTCGCCGCGGCCGCGCTGGCCTTCAACCTGACTGCGTTCCCGGCGCTGGGTGCGCGGCGGCTCTACCGGGCGCGGGAGCAACGGCTGGGATGGTCACCCGGGATGGTCGCCTACCCGGCTGCGGTGCTGGCCCTGGTGCTCACGCTGCCGCTGCCGGCGGCTGCGGCCATCTGGGCCATGATGGCCTTCGGGGACGCCGGGGCCGCCCTGGCCGGCGCCGCGGCCCGCGGGCCGAGACTACCATGGAGCCCGGGCAAGAGCTGGGCCGGCCTGGCGGCCTTCATCCCCGCAGGCGCGCTGTCGGCCATGGCGTTCTATGCCTGGTGCGCGCCGGCGGCGGCCCTACCGGGTGCCGCCGTCTTCTGGGCAACGGCTGCCGTCTGCGCGGCAGTCGAGTCACTGCCGCTCGAGCTACCGGACAACCTGACGATTCCGCTCGTGGGCGCGCCGGTCTTCATGTGCCTTGCGGCTGTCGCCGAGCTCCCCGCGACCCCGGCGGTCGGGTGGGCGCCGGCCCTGACGACCAACGCAGCGCTGGTGGCCGGCTCCATGGCTGCGCGCACGCTCGACTTGTCCGGAGCGGTGGCGGCGTTCGGCATCGGCGTGGCGGTCCTGGCGGCAGCCGGCTGGAGCGGCTACGCGCTGCTGCTCGGCTTCTTCGTCCTGGGAAGCCTGGCCACGCGGCTGGGGCGAGAAACCAAGACCAAGCTGGGAATCGCGCAGTCGAACCAGGGTGCCCGATCGGCCCGGAATGCCCTGGCCAACGGTGCGGTACCGGCTTTCATGGCCGCCATGAGCGCCGTCGATCCCGACCGGGCCCCGCTCTTCCTGGCCGCGTTCGCCTCATCGCTGGCCGCCGCGACCTTCGACACCGTTTCGAGCGAGGTGGGCGAGTGGCTCTGCGGGCGCACATACCGCATTCTGTCGTTCGAGCCATGCGCGCCCGGACAGGATGGCGGGGTCTCCCTCGAGGGCACCTTCGCAGGGCTCGCCGGCGCGGTGGTGATCTCGGTGCTGGCGGTGGTCTGCAGGCTGGTCGAGCTGCCCTGGCTGCCGCTGGTACTGCTCGCCGCCAGCCTGGGCGCCACCGTCGACTCGCTGCTGGGCGACGGCCTGGAGCGCACCGGCTGGCTCGACAACGAGGCCGTCAACTTCGCCTGTACCTACGCGGCGGCCATGGCGGCCTTCGTCCTGGCCGCGCTGGGAGCCGGCGCGTGAGCCGGGCTCTCAGCAGTAGATCTCGACGACGATCCCCTCGGGGTCGGTGAAGTAGAGCGTTCGGCCGCCGGGCGTCGATTTCGGCCCGTCGATGTTCGGACAGCCGGCCGCGGCCACCCGCTGCGCAAAGTAGTCGAGCTTCTCCGGATTTTCGACCCGGAACCCGATGTGCGCTAGCTGGCCGCCGGGGTCCCTCTGGCCCGGGTCCTGGATGAGGACGAACTCGGTCCCCCCGCACTCGAAGAAGGCCATTTGGCCATCGAAGCTGCGGAGATACAGGTGGAGGACGTCCCGATAAAAACGAGCGCAGGCCTCGATATCCCGGACTCGAATTGCCACGTGATTCAGCCCGTCGAGAAGGTGTCCCATGCGTGCCTTTCCGGAGTCGACCTCCGATGTCCGGTGGCAGTGTAAAGGATGCAGCGGAATTGGAGGGACACACGACTCATTTTCAGAAAATGAGTCGTGTGTCCCTCTATTTCCTGAGCAGGGCGGGCAGGATGCCCGCCCCACCAGAACTCTGTCCCCGAAGTCGAGGGGCCCCCTGCGAGACATGCTCCCGGGATGGTCGAACGGCTTGATCCGAGGGGCGGTTTGCCCTTTACTGGAGTAGCCTCCGTGACGCGAGGCACTCAAACGAAATCGAAGCGTAGCCATGGTCCAGTTCAAACCGTTTCGCGCCCTGAGGCCCCCCCCTGAGAGGGTCGCGCTGGTTGCCAGCGTTCCTTACGACGTCGTCAACACGGCGGAGGCCCGCGTGCTGGCAGCGGGAAACCCGCTGAGCCTGCTGCACGTCTCCCGACCCGAGATCGATCTGCCAGAGGCGACCGACCTCTACGCCGACGAGGTCTACGCGCAGGGCGCCGCAAACCTGGAATCGCTCATCCGGGACTGCCCGCTTCAGACCGAGGAATCGCCCAGCCTCTACGTCTACCGGCAGAAGATGGGGGAGCACGTGCAGACCGGCGTGGTCGGCTGCTGCGCCGTCGACGACTACGACTCCGACCGCATCAAGAAACACGAGAAGACGCGCAAGGACAAGGAAGACGACCGCACCCGCCACATCCTCACGTTGCGGGCTCAGACCGGCCCCGTCTTCCTGACGCACCGCGCCTCGGCGACCGTCGACAAACTGGTGGCCGAGCTCGTGCAGGGCCCGCCGCTCTACGACTTCGTGGCGCCGGACGGGATCGCGCACACGCTCTGGCGAGTCGGTCGAACCGAAGAGCTCCAGAGCGCATTCGGCGCCTTGCCGTGCGCCTACATCGCCGACGGCCACCACCGCGCGGCCAGCGCCAGCCGCGCGCGCGCCGCGCTCAGGGAGGGAAGCCCTGGGCCGATCGAAGCCGACTGGTTCCTGGCCGTCCTCTTTCCGTCCAGCCAGCTCAAGATTCTCCCCTACAACCGGGTCGTGCGCGATCTGAACGGGCTCACCGTGGCCAGCTATCTGCAGCGCGTCGAAGAAGCCATCGGCTCCAGACTCAAGCCGTGGAGGCCGCAGGGCAAGGAGGACCCGGCACCCCGGCGCCGGGGCGAGTGCCGGATGTACCTGGAAGGCCGCTGGTTCACCGTGCCGTTGCCGGCCCCGACCGGAAAGGGGCGAGACCCCATCGCGTGGCTGGACGTCAGCATCCTCATGGATCAGCTCCTCGACCCGATCCTGGGCATTCAGGACCCGCGCACGGACAAGCGCATCGACTTCGTCGGCGGCATCCGGGGCACCTCCGAGCTCACCCGGCTGGTCGACGGCGGCGGGTTCCGGGTCGCCTTCGCGATGTATCCGACGACCGTCGACGAGCTGATGGACGTGGCCGACGCCGGCGGACTGATGCCGCCCAAGAGCACCTGGTTCGAGCCCAAGCTGAGGAGCGGCCTGGTGATGCACAGGCTGTAGGGGGCAGGCTCGAGGCTTGAGGAGTGAGGAGTGAGGCTTGAGGCTCGAAGCTCGAGGGGTCAAGCTTCAGTCGTCAGCTCCCAGCCCTCAGAATCGCAGTTCCCCGCTCATCCTGAACAGCACGCCCGCTCATCCTGAGCAGACCGCGCAGCGGTCGTGTCGAAGGGTCATCCTGAGCAGGCCGCGCAGCGGTCGTGTCGAAGGACCGTGTCGAAGGACAGTTTGGGACCTAATGCCCGGGAATCTCTTCCATGAACCGTTGCCAGGCGGTGCGGGCGACGAAGCGGCGGTAGCGGGCGGTGGAGCGGATGTCGTCGATCGGGGCGATCTCGGACAGCAACACGTCCGAGCTCGTGCGGATCAGGGCGGGGTCGATTCGCTTGCCGATGACGTGCTGCTCGAGCCGGCGGAGCCGCACGGGTGTGGGCGCGACGGAACCGAAGGCGGCGCGGCAATGGTCGATGGAGCCGTCTGCGCCCCTTCCCAGGACGAACGCGGCGACAACCTTGGAGATCGCCTGGGCGGCGCGGGTGCCGACCTTGACGAAGCGGCAGGCGCGCGAGCCCGAGCCGGCGCCGAGCGGGATGCGGATCTGCTCGATCAGCTCGTCGGGCGCGGCGACTGAGGCGCGGTAGCCGGTGTAGAAGCGATCGAAGGGGACGAACCTGCGCCCGCGCGCGGAGCGCAGGCCGATCTCGGCATCGTAGGCAAGAAGCGGCGGCAATGAATCTCCGGCGGGCGAGCCGTTGGCGATGTTGCCGCCGAGCGTGCCGCGGTTCTGGATGGCGACGGCACCAACGGTCGCCGCGGCCTGGGCCAAGAGCGGCAGCGCCCCCCGGACCAGCTCACTGGCGCGCAGCTCCGTGTAGGTGGTGAGCGCACCCAGGACGACGTGGTCGCCGACCTCGTGGATGCCGCGCAGCTCATCGAGGCCCCAGAGGTCGAGCCAACGCCCCGGGCGGGCGACGCCGGCGTTGAGGTAAACGTAGAGGTCGGTCCCGCCCGCAAGAAGAGTGAGACGCTCCTTCGAGGCTGCCAGCATGCCAAGCGCCTCATCCAGGGTTCCCGGCCGCTCCAGGCTGAACCCGGCCAGCCGCGCTCTCACCGCTCCTCCTCGGAGGCCCGCAAGAGGGACTCCACGATCTTCCCGTAGCCCGTGCAGCGGCAGAGGTTGCCGGCCATGTGCTCGCGAATCCGGGCCTCGGTCAAGCGCTCGCCCTCTTCGAGGAGCCGCGCGCCCGTGACCAGCATCCCCGGCGTGCAGATCCCGCACTGCGCACCGCCGCACTCGAGGAAGGCCTTCTGCAGCGCGCTCAGCTCGTCGGGGCGCGAGAGCCCCTCGACGGTACCGACCCGCCGGCCCTGCAGGTGCGCCGCGGGGACGACGCAGCTGTTGACCACCACACCGTCCAGCGTGATGGCGCAGGCGCCGCACTCGCCCTCCTTGCAGCCTTCCTTCGTGGCGGTGAGGCCCGCCACGTACCGCAAGAAGTCGAGCGCGCTCGCGAGCGGGTGGCACCGGTGCTCATGCGGTCGGCCGTCGATGGTGCAGCGGATGGTCGTCAGCTCGCCTTCTTCGGACATCATCGCCTCACTCGTTGCCGAGCAGCTCCAGCAGGTGCTCTGGCGTGGCCGGAATCCGGTTCACCTCGACGCCCAGGGCGTGCGTGAGCGCGCTGGCCAGAGCGGGGCCCGGGCCGTCCATCGGCAGCTCGCCAATTCCCTTTGCACCAAATGGACCGAAAGGATACGGACGCTCCGCGAAGTGCACTTTCACTGCGGGCACGTCCGCGAACGTCGGGATGATGTAGTTGGTGAAGTTGGCGTTGGCCATCGCGCCGTCCTTCATCTTCACCTCTTCGCACAGGGCGTAGCCTATTCCCTGCACAACGCCGCCCTCGATCTGCCCCTCGGCGATGACCGGGTTCAAGACGCGGCCAACCTCCTGGAACGCGTCGAAGCTCTCCACCGTCACCTCGAGCGTGTCGAGCCGGACGCGCACGGCGGCCACGTAGCAGGCCCAGGCGTAGGCGCCGTACGCCGCGCCCCTGTAGACCTTATCGTCCCAGACTTTCCCCGGGGGCGGCTCGTAGCGCGACCAGCCCTCCAGCGCCCCGCGCTCCCGGTGATGAGCCGCCGCCAGCGACGCGAAGTCGTCCGGGTCGCGCCAGGTGCGGCCGGCGTGCGCTTCGAGCGCCTTGCGCACCGCGCCGCACGCCTCCTGCACCAGGTAGCCCACCACCATCGCCGTGCGCGAGGCCACGGTCGGCCCCGAGTTGGGCACCCGCGCCGTGTTGGGAGTGATGATCCGCACCCGGGCCATCGGCAGCCCCATCGAGTCGGCGGCGATCTGCGAGAAGGTCGTGTCCTTCCCTTGCCCCATCTCCGTGTTGGCGCTGTAGATCTGAACGAGCCCGTCGGCCGTCACCTCCACCTTCAACCTCGAGTCGAGGACGACCTCTCCGTTGCCCGTGAAGCCCGCGCCGTGGAGGAACGTGGCCAGCCCGATGCCGCGGCGCTCCCAGCGGCTGGAGCGGTTGAACTCCTCGCACTCCCGGCGGCGCTCCTCGAAGCGCGTGCGCGCCACGGCCTCTCGCTGGATGTCGAGCGCGTAGACGTCGTCGCCCACGTTCTGGCTGAAGGCGGTCGTCTGCCCCGGACGCAGCAGGTACTCCTCGCGCAGCTCGTGCGGGGCGCGGCCCAGCTCGCGCGCCAGGTTGTCCATGTGGCGCTCCATCGCGAAGATGGTCTGCGGCGCGCCGAACCCCCGAAACGCGCCGTTGGGCGGCGTGTTCGTGGCCACCACGCGACTCTCGACGCGGATGTTCTCGAAGTTGTACGGCCCCCCCGCGTGAATCGTGCCGCGCGAAAGCACCACCGGGCTGAGCGTGCAGTAAGCCCCGCCGTCCATCGTGGCATCGACGTCCATCGCAAGGATGCTCCCCGAGGCGTCCAGTGCAGTCCGGATCCGCGTGCGGCACGGGTGGCGCTTGGTCGTCGCCACCAGGTCCTCCACGCGGTCGTAAATCATCTTGACGGTCTTTCCACTCTTGTAGGAGAGCAGCGACGCGTGCGCGGCCAGGATGGTCGGGTAGTCCTCCTTGCCCCCGAACGCCCCGCCCGTAGCGGCCTGCTCCACCACGACCTGCTCCGGCGCGAGCCCCATGATCGGACAGAGCCCCTTCAGGACGTAGTACGGGCACTGCATCGACCCGACCACCTCGAGGCGCCCCGCAGCCGCGTCCCAGGTCGCCACCATCCCCTGGTTTTCGATGTACGCCTGCTCCTGGAGGCCCGTCTCGTAGGTCCGCTCGAAGACCCGCGCCGCCCGGGCGAAAGCCGCCTCGACGTCGCCCTTGTCGATGCGGATGGCCTTGAAGACGTTGTCGTCCTTGAACAGCCGCTGCTCGAGCGCCAGCGACGCGTCGATGTCGAGCACCGGCTCCCACCGCTCGTACTCGATCCGCACGCGCGAGGCCAGCTCCCAGAGGCGGTCTCGATCCCGGTGCGCCAGCAGCACGATCGGCTCCTCGCGGTGCATCACCCGGTCGGCGGCCAGGATCGGCTGGTCCTGCTCCAGCAGCACGACCACGTTCTTGCCCGGCACGTCCTTCGCCGTCACGATCGTGACGCCCGACCAGTCCGCACCGGCGTCGAAATCGACCGACAGGATGCGGCCATACGGAATCGTCGACCGCACCGTCAGTCCCCACAGGAAGTCGGTGAGCGGCAAGTCGTCCACGTAGCGGGCGCGGCCGGTGAGCTTTGCCTCACCCTCGGCCCGCGGCGCGCTGGTCCCGACCAGTCTCATCGAAGCGCGATTCTAGCACGGGCCCCCTACTCGCTACTCGCACCTTTCCCAAGCCCCTCCACCAGAGCCCGGGCGGCGCGCTTTCCGACGACGGCCGCCAGCGACTCGAGCGAGGCTGTCCGGATCTGGCGCGGGTCCTCGAAGGCAGCGAGAAGCTTCCTGCGCGTGGCCGGCCCCACCCCGGCGATGCCGTCGAGGAAGCTGGCAAGCGACGCCCGGTCGCGCAGCTTGCGGTGGTAGGTGATGGCGAACCGGTGGGCCTCGTTGCGGACCCGCTCCAGCAGCCGTCGTGCCCCGGACCGCTCCCCCAGCGCCAGCCCCTCGGGGTGCGCGGCGCTGAAGACCAGCTCCTCGCGCTTGGCCAGCGAACAGATCGGCAGCTCCAGGCCCAGGTTGAAGAGCGCCGCCGAGGCACTCGCAAGCTGTCCCTTGCCGCCGTCGATGAGGACCAGGTTCGGCAGCTCGGAGCCCTCCTCGGCCAGGCGCCGGTAGCGCCGCGACACCACCTCGAACATGCTGGCGAAGTCGTCCTGCCCCTCCACCGTCTTGATCCGGAACCGGCGATAACCCGAGCGGTGGCTGACGCCGTCCACGAAGCTCACCATCGAGGCGACGGTCGCCCCGCCCTGCAAGGTCGAGATGTCGAACCCCTCGATCCGCGTCGGAAGTTCCGGAAGACCCAAGCGCTCCTTCAACTCCGTAAGCGCCGCCCCCGCCGCGGCCTGCGGCGCCTGGGCCTCCCTGGCCTCCAGGAACATCCGCGAATTCTGCCGCGCCATGTCGAGCAGCTGCCGCCACCGCCCCCGCTCGGGCACACGCACCGAAATCTTTCGCCCCGACCTCTGCTCTAGCGAGCTCTCCACGAGCTCCCGCTCCGGGATCTCCTCGGAGATCAAGATCTCGGCAGGTGTGTCCTCTCGGTTCAGGTAGTGCAGCTTCACGAACTCCCCCAGCACCTCGGCCAGCTCTCGTCCCTCGCCCCTCACCTCGAACTTGCGCTGACCGGCGATGCGCCCGCCGCGCACGGAGAGCTGCTGGATGCAGACCCACTCCCCCAGTCCGTCGGCAGCCACAACGTCGCCTTCGTGGGCGCTCACTGCGCTCACCACCTGGCGCTGCCTGAGCGTCCTCACGGCCTCCATCCGGTCCCGCAGCCGTGCAGCCTTCTCGAACTCCAGCGCCTCGCCGGCCGCCCGCATTCGCCGCTCCAGGTCCCGCACCAGGTCCTCTTCCCGGCCCTTCAGAAATCTGACCGCGTCCTCGATCTGCTGGCGATACTCCTCGGGGGAGACCTTCCCCTCGCACGGCCCCGAGCAGCGCTTGATGTGGTACTGGAGGCAGACCTTCACCTCCAGCAGCTTCGCCGACGGGTAGTGGCATGAACGCACCTTGAACAGGTCCTCCAGGAGCCCCAGGACCTTTCGCACGGCGCCGGCATTCGGATAGGGCCCCAGGTAGGTGCCGCCGTCCTTGCGGATCTTGCGCGTGAAGAGAGTGCGCGGAAACTCCTCGTCGGTCACCTTGATCACGGGGTAGCTCTTGTCATCCCGGAAGACGACGTTGTAGCGCGGCTCGTGGCGGTTGATCAGCTCGTACTCGAGGATCAACGCCTCCTCCTCCGTGCGCGTCACGAAGGTCTCCAGGTCGGCGATGCGCCGCACCATCGCCTCGATGCGGGCGCTCGGCAGGTTTGCGCCAAAATAGGAGTGAACGCGGTCCCTCAGGCTGCGGCTCTTGCCGACGTAGAGCACCCGCCCCGCCGCGTCGCGGAAGAGGTACACCCCCGGCACCCTGGGCAACTGCGCCAGCTTCCCCCGGATACCCTCCCCTTCCCTACTCACTACTCACTACTCACTACTCG
>JACPRK010000190.1 GCA_016190005.1 Candidatus Wallbacteria bacterium
GGACCGGGAACAGGCAATGGGAAATGACTTGACCAGGACAGGGTTTTTCCGTTCCCTGTTGCCTGTTTTCTGTTCCCTGTTCCCTGTTCGGTCTTCCTCCAGTAATCGCCTCTGCTCGCATTTCTCCGACACGCTCCTAGCGACTCCGATGCCTGAAACGCTACCGCGTAGCGTATGCCTCATCGCCGAGTGATCTCGGTGATCCCGTCGTAGAGTCCCCACCATTGCGGTGACCAGAGTCACCATGCAACACTGCAACGGGGAGTTCTCCGCCGATCGCCTACGCCGAACAACAGCATGGCCAGACAGAACGGACGAATGAGTTGACTTTTCCCGGTTGCTCCAGTCGACGAGGCGTGATCACGGTTCTGGTGATGGTCGCCGTCCTGATCGCCTCCATGATGGTGTTCGGCCTAGGCAGCCAGCTCCAGCAGAGCATCCGGCAGGTGCGCTACATCCAGGATGACACGCAACACCTCTACTTCTCGGAGCAGGTGTTCGCGATGCTGGTGAACCGGCTGAAGCAGTCGGGATGGAACCAGCGCTTCTACTACAAGGTCGAGCCGCCTCAGAGCTCCGAGGCTGGCTCGGGGAAACTTGGCGGCCTGGGCTCAGTCGACGAGCCAACCTATGAGTGGTTCGTCCAGGACGTCATGGACCAGGTCGGCGGCATACGGAGGGACCTGACGGACGTGTTCGTGAAGGTCACCTACCTGGGGGCCGTGCAGAGCTTCATGCAGCGGGTGCGCTTTCGGCAGCCCTCAAACGTGCGTCCGACCGCGGCGCTGGTGCAGCGGTTCGCCCGTATCGGCCGGGAGCGGGAATTCCTCGACCCCTTGATCCGGGACGAGCTGGTCGCGGCGGCGGATCGGGACGAGAGGCTGCGCCTTGCGAATCGCGCGACGCACCGCGTCATCGGCCGCGTCATGCGCGGCATGGCTCGCCGGGACATGCCCGTGGCTGCGGCGGTCGCCACGCTGCTCGGCGAGCGAATGGAACGGCCAGGTCCGGTTGCATCTGACGGGGGCGGATCCGTTCTCTCTTGGCTGCTCCGGTTGACGGCATCTCCCGTGCATGCCGGTGTCAGCGCCGACGAGAAGGCGCTTGGGGACAACCTTTCAGAGGCGCACGCGCGCGGGAGAAAGGTGCGCGGGGCTGCCGGCTCCGAACGGCTGCCGGTGGATGCGGTCGCTGAAGCGGGGAGCCCGTTGCAGGCCGAGATCGTGCGGGAGCGGAGTGTGCTGGACCTTTGGGCAGGAGGAGAGGCGGCGCTGGAGGCGGCTCCAAGGAACTTTGCCGTGGCCCGGGAGCGATTCGCCGCGGCGGTCAATGCAGCCGGAGCTCAGGGTCTGCCACATCGAAACGAAACGCTGCCTCGCTCCCTGTTCCTTCGTGCCAAGACGCTGACGCTGCAGGCCGACGGGCTCGGCGACGGTCCCTGGGACCCGGCGGAACCGACCGCGGAGGGGATGCAAGCGTTGACGTGTGGGGATTCGAGCAGCGCGCCCGCAGGTGCCGATGCCCGGACGCGAGCGAGGCTGGCGCACCTGGCGGAAGCGGCGCTCGACTACAAGCGGATCACCGAGGAGTTCCCCGGCGGTCGCGACGCAGCGCACGCGTGGATCCCTTGGGGCTGGCTGGCGGTGAGGGCCGTGCTCGACCCCGGAATCGATCCCGAGGATCGCGAGGCGTCACAAACTGTCCGTGCCGGGGTCTGGAACCAGGCGCGCCATTGTGCCTACGAACGATTCGAGCAGCTCCGCGCCCAGGAGCCGTATCGCCAGTACCACCTCTGGGGCGAGGGCGCAATGACGACTCGCCTGCCGGTGAATCCGGACCCCGCTGCCCACGACCCGGGGCTCGACGAGCTCGTCTACTACGAGAGGGAGCTCGTCAAGCCACGTCTTGCCGCGGTTCTCAAGTTGCCGGGGGGGACGTGGTCGCTCATCTTGTCCAATCCTGACGGAACCGAGAGCGTCCCGGTGTTCAGCGCGGCGGACGTGAGCGACATGTTCAGGGACACGCCGACGCACTTGACCTGGTCGGCCGTGGGCGACGCCGTGCTGTTTCTGGGGTCGCCACTCGCCGGCTCTCGCGAGATCTTCGAGTACGATTTGAATTCCAACCGGCTGCGACAGATTACGAACTCTTCCGAACTAGTGGAGCATTTCGAACCTGTGAAGCAAGGCGAGCACATTGTGGCTGCCTACGGGAGCGGCGAAAGACAGCGTCTCACGCTTCTGAATCGGACGGGCGAGCGATTGGAGCAGTTGGTTTCGGGCATCAGCGCCTACTACATCGAGAGGCATGGGGACATGCTCTGCTACAGGCGCCGAGTGGGCGAGGCCTGGGTCTGGTACCAGCGTGAGCTGCGCGACGCCAGCTCTGAGAGAGTGCTCCCTCTGAATGGCGAGGTGACCGTCATGGCGGTTTCGCCCGACAGGAGTCACATCGCGTGGGTTGACGTCAGATCTCCGATTAGCGTCGTGATCAGCAAGACGCAGGGGGAGCGGAGGGGCCAGGAGCGGAAGTTCGAACTTGATCTAGTTGTTCCCCGGTTCTTGGAGTGGAGTGCCGACCAGACGAAGCTCCGCTGGTGGGGAATTATACCCAACAGATCCAAGAGTATGTGGGCCCTCGACCTCTTGACGGGTGAGATAGAGCAACCCTTTGGGGAGACTGTTTATCATTTTGCGAGCTCTCCGGCGCAGCAGTAACTGGCACGCGCGCTCCTCCACTATGAAACCCAATCGCCCCCCATTGTCCTCCCGCTCGGGCCCCGTTGGCGCCCAGCCGCACGGCCGGCCGTTGCGGAGGTTGCTGCGTCGCGGCCTCACCTTCATCGAAATCCTGATCGCCTCGGCGATCCTGGCTGGGGCCCTCGCGCCGATCGTGCAAAGCTTCCACACGCTCATCGTCGGCTTCGGAAGGACCTCGGAGTCGACCCACGGAGCGTTCCTGGCGCAGGCTGTGATGGAGAACATCCGGTATCGGCTCTACAACTTCGATGCCCGGTTCTATTGCGTCAATGACACGGAGGAAGCCCGCGCCGGGAAGGTCGAGAATCAAGCCTGGAAGCTGTTCTTTCAGGGCCTGGCCGAGTCCGAGGGCGCCCGGTGGGTCGTCGAGAAACCGGCGGGGATCAGCCGTTACTTTCTCGAGTTCGAGAACCTCCAGGGCTCGACCTTGCATCCCGTCAGCCAAGAGTCCAATCCGGCTCTCTGGCGCGCGCTTGCCGGTTACTCCTGCGAGGTTTTCGTCACCTTCGACGGTGCCGACGAGATCTTCGACCCCGACAATAACGGCAAGCGGCAGGTCGACATGGCCCGCGTACGCGTCGTGATCCACTGGACCGACGGGAAGGACGTCCCCCAGCAAAGCTTCTTCGAGACCATCCTCTCCCGGTTGGAGTATGAGCCGCATGAGCAGCCGACGAGTTGATCGAGGGGCCTTCACTCTGCTGGAGTCGATGCTCGTCGCCGGGCTCATGGCCCTGATTTCGGGCGGCATTTACCAGCTCTGGAGCCACAGCGCCCTCGTGACTTCACGACTCTCGTCCGGCGGCATCCAGATGCAGGAGATCCGCCTGGGCGTCAAGAAGATGCTGAACGAGCTCCAGGAAGGGCTCGCACTCTTCTACCCACACCCGGGCGCCAAGACGCAGGCGGGTGTCGGGTTTCTGAATGCCCGCGGTGAGGTCGTCGTTTACTATGAGAACGCCTCGTCGGATCAGTCGGGCAAGTCGATCTGGAGAGCCAACCTCAACTCCGTCTCGAACTCCAACATCACCTCTCAGGAAGAGGTGATACGAGACGTGTCGTGGTTCCGCGCCACCGTGCTCCCGGCAGCGCGCGGTAAAGAGCCGAGCTGCGTCAATCTCGATGTCTGCCTCTTCGGCGAGAGTGCCGGCGACGCCACGACGGGCACCTACAACGTGGTCACCAGCGTCTTCCTGCGCGGCCTGCAACGCGACATCCCGGAATGATCAGAATGACTGACCATCGCCACGGCGCGCCGTTTTCCTTTCGCACAGGGATGGTCGCGCTGGTGGTGGCGGCATCGTCCTTGGCGTCCATTTCTTGCGGCGGCTCGAGCCCAGGACCGGCCCCCGCGCTCGACTCCTTCGCTGTGGCCGTCGCTGACGTTTCGGGAGAGTCAACGGTGCGGCAGGCGGAGTCTACGCCCTGGAAGGCCGCGGCCACAGGCGAGATCCTCGGTGTCGCGGGCGCCGTGAAAACGGGCGCAGATGGAGCTGTCGGGCTGGATCTGCCGGGCGGAGGCCTCTCTCGCATCCTCGCCTCCTCGGAGGTCGCCGTGCTGGAGATTGCTCGGGCCGCTGCCGAGTCCCCTTCGTCGCTGGGGCTCGAGGTCCTGCGCGGAGCAGGTCTGTTTCGCTGGGAGCCCGGTTCGGGAGAGCTCACCGTGCGGACGCCGCACGTGAACGCCGCAGTCCTCGGAACCGAGTTCGCGCTGCAGGTCTCCGGCGCGGGAACGCGATTGATAGTCGCCACGGGAGTTGTGCGTGTCGAACGTGGAGGGCGCGAGCAAACGGTCCGCGGTGGCTACGAGTGCGTCACCCCACCGCAGGGTCCGCCGGCGTTGCCGACCGGGGTGCGCCTGATCGGCGGCGCGGAGGGTCTTGCTGGAGAGCTGGAGCGGTTCGTCGACGCAGCCGGAAAGTCCCGCCAGAGACGCAGCATCGAGCGAGAGTAACGCCGTGCAGCGCAGCCTCTCGTCGTTCGACGCCAAGTTCTACCGGATCGGCGCGGTCCTGGCCCTGACGGCCATGCTGGGCCTTCCCCTGGAGAGCTGGTGGGGTGTTCGACTCCTCGATCTGGGGCGCTTCGACTTCTGGCTTCGCGACGTTGTGGCGGCCGTCACGCCCCCGCCGCCGGGGCCGCCGCCAGCCGTATCAATCGCTGCGATCGACGAGAGCTCGCTCCGAAGGCTAGGCCGTTGGCCGTGGCCCTGGGACACGCACGCCCGGATTGTCGACCAGCTCACGCGCCTTGGCGCGCGATGCATTGTCTTCGACGTGGTACTGTTCTCGCCCCCGGGAGCGGCGCCTCCGTCGGGCGCCTCCGACCTGGTGGGTGCCCTGCGACGATCCGGCCGGGTTCTGCTCGGTGCGGGGGTGGAGACCGGCCGCGGCCTGGAACCCGACCGGCCGATCTTGCCGGCCGCGATCCTGGGGGACGCCGCGCGGGCCGTCGGGCTGGTTGTCTTTCCTCGCGACGCGGACGGCACGGTGCGGCGGTTTTTCCCCTTTGGACCGGTGCCGGTCGCCGGGGTAGGCCGCGAGCCGGGCGCTATCTCGGCCCACTCGGCGCCGAGCCTCGAATCGGCGACGCTGCCGGCGATGCTGGACACGCTCGCGGCGGCGCTTCACCTGGGCGCCCCGCTGCCTGCCCGGCCCGCGTTCGATGGCTCGCCAATCCAGGAGGGCGAGAGCTTGGAGCCAGGGCCATCGGGCTCTGGGCCCGCACGCCTTTCGGGCTCAATCCGGCTCCAGGGGCGGCTAGGCCCCAGCAGCGTGCCGCTCCTCGACGACGGTCATACGGCCCTGATCCGCTTCCGAACCGATCCGAACGCCGTGACCGTTTTCTCGTGCTCCGACCTGCTATCGGGCGGCGTGGCCGAGGCCAAGGTGAGAAGCCGAACGGTCTACATCGGCTACACGGCCGAGCTGATGCAAGACAGCTTCCCGGTCCCAGGCACCGCGATCACCGGACAGCGGATGCCGGGCGTGGAGATCCATGCCCATGCGGCCGGCACTCTCATCTCGGGCCAGGCGCTAGCATTGGCGAAGGCCAGCACGAGCTTTACCTTTCGGTACGGAGCGGCGCTGACGGTGGGACTGGCGGTAGCGCTCGCCGGTCCCCTGCCTGGCCTGCTTCTGCTCGTGTCGTTGCAGGCCGGTCTGCTGTTCAACGCCTGCCGCCTCTTCCAGGCCGGGACCGTGATGGAGCTGGGGCGGCCGATCGCCCTGCCCGCGGCGGTCTACGTCGTCTGCCTGATCTCCGAGTACACTCGCCAGTCGCGGCGCGCCGCCGAGATCCGCAAGATGTTCTCGCACTACCTGAATCCCTCTGTCGTGCAGTGGCTCGTCTCGCATCCCGGCGCGCTTCGTCTCGGCGGCGAGAGTCGTGAGCTCACGGTGCTCTTCAGCGACATTCGCGGTTTCACCAGTCTTTCCGAGAAGCTCGGACCCGAACGGTTAGTGGCGCTCTTGAACGATTACCTCAGCCGAATGACGGAAATCGTCTTTCGACACGAAGGGACGCTCGATAAGTACATCGGCGATGCGCTCATGGCCTTCTTCGGCGCTCCCGTCGAGCAACCCGATCACGCTGAGCGCTGCTGCCGCGCGGCACTCCAGATGCTGGTGGCGTTGGAGAGCTTCAATCGAACGCAGCGTGACGCCGGCGGCGCCGAGCTAGCCATCGGGATCGGCATCAATACGGGGGAGATGATCGTAGGGAACATGGGCTCCATCATGCGCTTCGACTACACGGTCATGGGCGATGCCGTGAACCTCGCATCCAGGCTCGAGGGGCAGACGAAGCCCTATGGAGTGCAGCTCATTGTCGGGGAAAGGACCCGAACTCGACTGGGCCGGCGGTTTCTCGTGCGCGAGCTCGATTCCATCCGGGTAAAGGGCAAGCTCGAACCGGCTCGCATTTTCGAGCTGCTCGGCACCGATGATGAAGTCCCCGAGGCGCGGCTCCGCGCGGCACGCGAGTTCGAGGCTGGACTGGCGTGCTATCGCCAGCAGCGATGGGAGGTTGCAAGCGAGCGGTTCGAGGCCGCGCTGCGTGACTGGCCGAAGGATGGTCCCAGCCTCCTGTTCGCGCAGCGTTGCCGGGCGTTCGCCGCGGCGCCGCCTGCGAACGACTGGGACGGCGTCTACGTGGCGACGACCAAGTGAGGGTGCGACTCACTCCGAGACCGGTAAGCGGAGTCCCGGGTACCGAGGGACCTCTCGAGTCTCGGACCGCGAAAACCCGGTGCAGGTAGACGCCACGGGATTTCGGGCGCTATGCGGCGGGCGAGCAGCGAGGCTTAGAATCGCACGAGTTCGCCGGCGAGCCAGGCGATGGCGGAGAGGGCAGCGCAGATCGCCATCTTGGTGCGCTTGAAGTCCTCCCTGAATGACTCTCCGCGGGACCTGGGCCACGGGGTCTCGCGACGCACGCGCTGCCAGCCTTGGAGTGTGATGAGGATCAAGGCGGCCAGGGCGACCCACGGCTTCCAGCGGGCCAGCTGGGCGCTGTCGGCGGTCACGAGATTGGCGAGCGCCGAGCCGAGCCCTACGGCAAATGCCCAGCCGAAATGGAGCCAGACCATGTCGAAGTCGCCCGCCTCGGGCTCTGCGAACCTGGGCCGGGCGGGCTCAGCGGCAGGGCTTGGCTGGGGTGTCTCCCTGGGACTGGTTTCCATAGGCGAGGAGAGCGCCCAATCCGCGCACGAACAACCACGGGACGTTCAGGCCTCGATCGTAACCGATCGAGCCGGCGATCTGCTCCTCGGTGGCCATCGAGGGCCTGTCGAGGATCTTCGTTCCGAAGCGGGTCGTGAAGCCGCTGATGCCAATCTTCGTGTGATGCGGGCCGCCGAACCACTTCCAGAAATCTCCGATGCCGATCTTGGCCTATGTCAGCCTATCGCCTCTCCCCAGGAACGCGCAACCGATCTCAGCGGTTGCGCTGCTTTATGGGGGCGTGTTACACTTCACGGGACGGCCAGCGGTGGAGAGGGTTGACTGGATGTCCCCGGACGCCGCGCTCAACAGTCACGGCGGGTCGAACGAGGCTGCCTCGCCGGAGAGCCACACACCAGCTAGAACGCCGTCGATTAGAAGATTAGCCGATTTAGCTCAACCGGTCAGGCCAGGCTACCCGGGACCCGGTAGCGGGGTGGGAAGAGGGACAGCCTTTCCGCGACCGTTGCAACCGATGATAGTCATTCACTCCAGTTGGAGCGAACCCGCTGCGGGATCGCCGGTCGGAGGGTTCTTGCTCTGGGGCGAGGGAGAACAGTTCGTCCCTGTCGTGCGCCGCCGAGGCCGGGGGCGGGGCCGCGGCCGCAAGGACACCGAGGGCGCCGAGCGGCGGCACCCCAGCCTCATTGCTCCCGACCGGGTGTTCGGCGCGCTGGCGACGCTGGTGCCCGGTTGCGAATCGGGCGAGCCGCCAATCCCGCTCGTCTTCGAGCTGCGCCTGCCGACCCGCAACAACAAACCGATCCTCTCCCCGACGTTGAAGCCGGCCATCTTCGAGCGCGAGGGTCAGGCCCCTCCCGGCCTGGAACGCTGGCAGGTAGAGGGGCTCCTGTTTCCGACGGTCCGCGCGCTCTCGGTGCTTTCGGCCGTCCCGACGGCCCGCTCCCCCGTGGTCGGCACGCCGGCCGTCCCGGGCGGTACGCTCCTCTTCTGGAGCGCCGCCTGCAAGCTGGCTCTGCAGATCCTCACGCGTGGCCTGATTGTCCCGATCGCCGAGGAGACCGCAGGCGGCGTGCCGCGCGCCGGATGGCTGCCGCTGTTGTCCGATCCGGAGGTCGTCACCCGCATCAGCCGGCTGGCCGCCGCAATGCCCGGCCTGGCGCGCGTGGCCCCGCATTTCGGCGGGACGATGGTCGGCCCTCAGCCTAGCCGCGCGCTGCTGGAGCGTTTCCTCACCGTCGTCGTCGACGAGGCTGCCCGCACCTGGTGCTACAACGCCTACTGCGCCCAGCAAGCCGACGGCGGCGTCGTCCGCATGCCCGATTCGGCCTGGATGGCGGCGATGATCTCCGGGGCGGCCCTCATCAAGACGGGCACACCGCTCGAGCTGCGCGATCTGCCCCGCGAATCCCGCCGCTGGTCCGCGTCCCTGATCGACGCCGACAAGGGCGCCCCGTATCGGACCTGCCTGCGCCTGGAACCGCCCGCCCAGGGCCACCCTGGCGGCACGGTCGACGACTGGATGCTTCGGATCTATCTGCAGGCCAAGGACGACCCGGAGCTGCTGGTGCCCGCCGACGAGGTCTGGCGCATCGGGAGTCGCTCCATCCGTTGGATGGGAAAGCGCTTCGACAACGTCCAGGAGACGCTGCTGGGAGACCTGGCCAAGGCCGCCAAACTCTACGCTCCCCTCGAGGCCTGCCTTCACGATCCCGCTCCGATCGGCATCAAGCTCTCCCCCGAGGGCTCTTATCAGTTCCTGGCCCAGGGCGCGCCGAACCTGCACCAGGCGGGACTGGGCGTCATCATCCCGCCCGAGATCAAGACCGGCTCCTTCGAGCAGCCGCTCCTGGCCGTCCGCATCAAGGTCCGGCCGCGGGCCGACGGCCCAGGCGCCAAATCCGCCTTTGGCATCGACGCGCTGCTCGACTTCGACTGGGAGATTGCGCTGGGCGACCACGTCATCACTCGCGAGGAGTTCAAACGGCTGAGCGCGATGAAGGTGCCCGTCGTCAAGGTGAAGGGCAAGTGGGTCGTCGTGAGCGCCGAGGCGCTCCGAGCCGCCGCCCGGTTCGCCGACGGACGGCTCTCGCAGATGGAGCAGATGACGCTGGCCGAGGCGCTGGCGCTGGCCGCCGGAGTGACTGAATCGGGCGAGAAGCTGCCCGCGATCCAGTTCGAGGGCGACGACTGGCTCAAGAGCCTCTTCATGCCGAGCGAAGCCGCAGGCGATGTGCCCGTACCGGAGGGCTTCCACGGCCAGCTCCGCCCCTATCAAGAGCGCGGCCTGGCGTGGCTGGCACACCTGCGCGAGCGTGGGCTGGGCGCCTGTCTGGCCGACGACATGGGCCTCGGCAAAACGATTCAATTCCTGGGTTTACTCCTGCGGGACCAGGAGCGCGCCGCTCCCAAGCGGCCCGGCCCGACCCTGCTGATCTGCCCGACGTCGGTCGTGACGAACTGGCAACGCGAGGCCAAACGCTTCGCGCCGTCGCTCTCCCTGATGATCCACCATGGGGCCGACCGGCGGACCGGTACGGCTTTCGCTCGTGAGGCGGCCAAGCACGAGTTGGTGATCTCGACCTACTCGCTGGTGGCGCGCGACCTGGCCCATCTGCAGGCCGTCGATTGGCAGGGCGTCGTGCTCGACGAGGCGCAGAACGTCAAGAACGAGGCGGCCAAACAGAGTCAAGCGGTCCGCCAGCTCAAGGCCCAGTACCGGGTCGCTCTCACCGGCACGCCGATCGAGAACCGTCTCTCGGAGCTCTGGTCCTTGCTCGACTTCCTCAACCCGGGCTACCTGGGCAGCGGCGCCGCGTTCCGGCGCAACTTCGCCTTCCCGATCGAGCGCTTCGGCGACACCAACCGCGCCAATCAGCTCCGGAAACTGATCGGCCCATTCGTGCTGCGCCGGCTCAAAACCGATCCCACCGTCATCTCCGACTTGCCCGAGAAGCAGGAGATGAAGGTCTACTGCACGCTCACGCGCGAGCAGGCCACGCTCTACGAGGCGATCGTCGACGAGATGCTCGACAAGCTCAAGAAATCGGAGGGCATTCAGCGCCGCGGGCAGGTGCTGGCTTCGCTCACGCGCCTCAAGCAGGTCTGCAACCACCCGGCTCATTTCCTGGATAACGCCAGCGAGCTGTCCGGCCGCTCCGGCAAGCTCTCGCGCCTGGAGGAGATGCTCGAGGAAGCGCTCGACACCGACGACCGCGCGCTCGTCTTCACCCAGTACGCCGAGATGGGCAAGCTGCTGAAGGCGCGGCTGGCAGAGCGGTTCGGCTTCGAGGTGCCGTTCCTCCACGGCGCCGTGCCGACCAAGAACCGCCAGAAGATGATCGACGAGTTCCAGGCCGCTTCCGGCGGGCCGCGGATCTTCATCCTGTCGCTGAAGGCTGGCGGGCTCGGGTTGAACCTGACGAGGGCCAACCACGTGTTCCACTTCGATCGCTGGTGGAATCCCGCCGTCGAGGACCAGGCGACCGACCGCAGCTTCCGCATCGGCCAGACGCGCACGGTGCAGGTGCACAAGCTCATCAGCGCTGGAACGCTCGAAGAGCGGATCGATCAATTGATTGAACGCAAGAAGGGGCTCGCCGAGAAGGTGGTCGGCTCCGGCGAAGCCTGGTTGACCGAGATGACCAATGAGGAGCTGCGCGAGCTGGTCCAGCTCCAGAAGGATGCAATCGGGGATGACTAGACGCCGCAACTGGCGCCGCCGCCGGTACTTGCAGAAAAACCCGCAGGCCGAACCGGGTTCGGGGCAGACACGCACCCCGGAGGGCGGCCCCAGCCACGAGGGCGCGCCAGCTCTCGAATCCGGCGCCGAGCCGATCGCCGCTGGCGGGTCCGCTCCAGCCGGCCCACCGCCGGTCCAAACACCGTCCTCCAACGACGGCGCCGAGCGAGCTGTCTCCGACGGACAGCAGCGCCACCGCCGGCGACGGCATCGACGCAGGCACCCCCACAGGCTCGAACCGCAACAGAACGGCTCGCTCGCTATCTCCGGGACCGGCCAGCCCTCAGCCCCGTCGCCCGCCGCCAGTGGCCCGCCCACCGTCGCTCCGGTCGCTTCGGCGGCCCCGGACGGATCGACCGCCGGCTTGATTCCTGCCGAACCGACCTCGCAGTCCTACAGTCACGGCAACAGCAAGATGAAGCGCCGTCGTCGGCGGCGTCACCGGCACGTGCGCCATGGCGCTTCGGTCTCGACCTATCCGGCGAGCGGCGATGGCATGCCCGCCGATGAGAGCGCCGAGGTCCGCGCCAAGGGACGATTCGTCGGGAACTGGTGGGCGGATCGATGGATCAAGATGCTCGAGTCGCTCGGGCATTCCAACCGCCTGCCGCGCGGCCGCTACTACGCCCGAACGGGCCGGGTCTTCGACTTCCGCGTCGGGCCGGGCGAGGTGACGGCGCGCGTGCAGGGCTCGCGGCCCCAACCGTACTCGGTGCGCATCGAGGTGGCGCCGCTGGACGATCGCGCCTGGACGCGCGTGGTGGAGGCGATGGCCGCGCGCGCGATGTTCGCCGCCAAGATGCTCTCCGGAGAAATGCCTCAAAACATCGGAGAGGTCTTCGCCTCGGCCTCGGTCAGCCTCTTCCCGAAGCTGGCCCGGGACATCCGCGTCAACTGCTCTTGTCCCGACAGCGCCAACCTCTGCAAGCACGCCGTGGCGGTCCACTACATCCTGGCCGAGGCTTTCGATCAGGACCCGTTCATCCTGCTGCACCTGCGCGGGCGAGCGCGCGACGAGGTCATCGACGCGCTGACCCGAACCCGCGCCAAGCTGCTCGCCGCCGAGCCGTCCGCCGACGCCGCGGGCCAGCCGAACGGCGCACCCGGGGCAGAGCTCGTCGCGCAGGAGGAAGAAGGGCCGCCCTCGAGCGACCCGTTCCGCTTCTACGAGCTGGGCCACGGCCTCGAGGATCTCACCTTCATCCTGGAGCAACCTCCGGTCCCCCACGCGGTGCTAGGTAAGCTGGGGCCGCCACCGACGCACAGCCCCGCGCAGGCCTCCGCGGTGCTCGCCGGCTGCTACGGCCTCGTCTCCCAGCAGGCGCTCGACACCGCCTTCGGGCGCGAGACCGAGCCTCGGGCCGAGATGCCGATCCAGGTGCCCGAGCCGACGTCGTCCTTCGGAAAGTCCCCCGCGATCACGAGCAGCCAGGTGAGTCTGAAGTCGATCCGAGAATGATCCGAATCCGCCGGCAGCCGGGGAGCAGCGGCCGCGACCGCGCCGGCGCGGGGGGCATGCTCGTGCTGACGATGGTGCTCCTGCTGGTACTACTGGCGCTGGCGCTGGGACACGACCGGTTCTCCTCGCAAGTCCTCTGGACTTCCCAGAAGAGTACGGAGGGGTCGCTGGCGACCACGCTGGCCGAGAACGCCATCGACGAGGCACGCTTCGAGCTGGGGCGGCGGGTCAACGTGCCGACCGATCCGCTCTACCTGTTCTTCCGCCAGGGGCAGGGCCGCCGGCCAGTGGACGGGCTGTCTCTTGCCCACAGCGGGAACCTGCTCAAGAGCGAGGCCTACAAGCGGTTCAACTTCGAGGGCGAGCCCGCCGAGGTCGAGGTCTTCTCGCAAGACCCGTTCGAGCGCTTCGGGTTCGAGACGAGGGGCGTGCTCAGGTACTTCGCGTCGGTGACGGGGTATCCGTTGCGCAATCCGAAGGACAAGATCGTCCGGCAGGTGGAGGTGCGCCAGGAGTTCAAGGTGGCGCTCATCGGCCCGCCGGCGCCGTTCGACAGGATGACGCTGTATGTGCACAACGGCCACGAGTTCCTCGGCCTCGACAGCGCCGACGAGTGGGTCAACACCAACAAGCTGATCAAGAAGATGAAGGCCGAGGTCGCGCGCATCGAGAAGAACCGGGATGAGCAGAAGCGGCGCCTGGAGAGCTATCGTCAATACAAGGACGAGCTGCCCGGCTACGACCAGGTGATGGCCGACCTGGACAACATGAAGTTTGACGGGCTGCGCAAGGTCGAGAAGTACGAGCAGCTCTATGGTCGCGAGATGCAGTTCCCGGACGGGCCGCTGGCGATGGTGGCGCTCAACTCCACGGGTCTGGGGTTCAACCTGCACGAGCTTGGCTCGGATGCCTGGTTCCGGCTCGAGGCCGACTGGACGGCGCGCAAGCGCAAGGCCGACACGGCTGACCGCGAGCTGAGGCGCCTGGAATCGCGCGAAGAGTGGGACGGTGGGCTCATCCGCCGGTCGATCGCGGACATCGAGTACCTCAACACCTTCGACCAGGACATGCTGGTGAAGCGCATCTACCCGCTCTACTTCTCGGGGTGCAAGATCGATCGCTCACCGCGGCTGATCTACAACGTCATCGCCACCGATCCGACGCCCAGCGGCGGGTCGGCCCTGGCGCACTACCAGTCGCTCTTGGCGGCCTTCGCCAAGGACCGCGTCGGGTGGCGGCAGAAGTTCTTCTTCCGCGTCAAGCGCGGGGCCGCCGGGAGCGTGGACGAGGCGCTGCAACGCTTCCGCATCCAGCAGGACCCGGTGGCCGGCGTGTTGAACGGCGTGGTCTACGTCGACAACCCGGACCAGCCGCTCAACTTGACGCAGCCGATCCCGGGCAAGCTGGTGCTCATCGTGGAGGGCGACGTGCGGCTGTCGAACCTGCCGAAGGCCGACGACCGCAGCATCCTGACGGTCATCTCCTACGGGGCGATGACCGTCGAGGGAGATGTCTGGGCCAGCCTGATCCCCCGGGGAACGTTTGCGACCGCGCCCGGCAGCGCCACCGTGATCCATGGCAATCTGGTGCTGGACGAATCCTATCACTGGACCGGCCGGACGCCGCGCCCTTCCGGCCAGCTCGTGCCGGACTTCGCGCTGACCAGCTCGGCCGAGGACAGTCCCGGAAACGTGAGGATCTTCCCTGATAGGCAGTTCGTGGTGCTGTCGCCGACGACGGAAGCGCGTGTGGTGAACCGGACGGGGGACTGATGGGGAGAATCGAGAATTGAGAATCGACAAGCGAGGGTTCACGATCACGGAGATCCTGGTGGCGCTGCTGGTGGCGGTGTTCGGGATCATTCCGCTCTTGAATTTGAACACGCTCTCGAGGCGGCGGGGACAGCAAGGCGAGACGTATGCGCTGGCGCAGATCGAGGCGGAGCGTTTGCTGAACCACTTCGGGGGGCGGCTGGGATTCGACGACCTCAACACGCGTCTGGGGGCGGCCACGTCGCTCACGCTTTCGGAAGCGGACCCTGAGGTGGCTGAGGTGCTATCGGGCGGAGCGGGGCTGGAGCAGTCGGCGCGCAAGGTGAAGCGGGTCGTCGAAATCGTGCGGCTGGAGGGCGGGTTCCTGAGAGTGGGCGCGGTGGTGAAGTGGCAGTCGACGGCGCCCGTGCAGGACCTGCAGTTCGCGCTCGACCGTTTCGTGGCCAACCAGCGCGTCTCCGTGACGCCGCACTTTCCCTTCCAGACGATGGCCGTGTCGCAGGGCTGTCCGTGAGGAACTACAAGAATCGAGAATCGAGAAGCGAGGGGTTGTGAATCTATCTAAAGCCCCCCCCAGAACCGCTCGGGCTGAGCTTGTCGAAGCCCAGCATCGAAGCGGCTATGGTCCCTCGACAGGCCCGGGGCGATCGGTTCCAGGGAACTTCTTCGCACCCTCTGAGAATCGAGAAGTGAGAGGCGAGCCGGGACGTCAGAGGGTGGGCCGCTCGGTCGCTTCCGGGAGGCTGGTGTCCCCTACTCACTACTCGCTACTCGCTTCTCGCTACTCCTCCGGCTTCACCCTCATCGAGGCTGCGGTTGGTCTGCTCCTGATGGCGGTGACGTTCGGGATTCTCTGGAGTCTCTTCTTCTTCGACAACAAGCGGATCACGGTCAGCATGGAGCGTCTGACGGCGCTGCGGGGCGGGGAAGGGATCGTGGAGAACCTGCGCAACGATCTGAAGAACATGGTGCCGCCGCTGTCGGCGGAGTATGCGGCCTGGGGGAACGTGCCGCTGTTGCTGGAAGCGGCAGGGGCCTCGGCTGACGCCGGGAGCGGATACGACAAGCTGACGTTCTACCGGCATGTGCGCTCCGCCGACCCGTCCAGTCCGCTGGTGAAGATCGTCTACCGGCTCGACCCGGCGTCCAGGCGCGTCATGCGCTCGGCTGACGGCAAGGAATCGGCCATCGGCGGTACGCCCGTGCGGGACTTCTTGCTCTTCTTTCGGAGGGAAGGGGCCAGCGAGTACCTCACCTACGAGATCGTGACCACGTTTCAGGGCGTCACGGGGATCTTCAGCTCGAAGGTGAACATCCAGGAGATGCGATTCCAGGGCCAGATCGACCTGGTCGACAAGGTGGCCGCCGCCGAGCGCACGCGCTGGGTGCCGACCGCCGCCGATTCGAGGTGAGTCTCCGGGCCGGATGCGGTAGGATGGCTTCGGAGGTCCGCCCTCATCGAAGAGGGTCCAGGCAGGCTGAAGAGCGCTGACTGGGCCGCGGTCCGATCAGGAGGTGCTGGAGATGAAACGAGAACTGCGAAGCGGTTGGGTTTTCGCATGGCTGGTGACGCTGTCCGCGCTGGCGTTGACCGGCTGCCAGAATCCGGCGGCCGGCGGGACGGGATTGCGGGTGGCGACCTCGACGATCGCGGCGCCCGCGGTGCAGGGCTGGGTTGCGGAGCTCTCGAAGCCGCCCAATCCCACCGGGATCAGCCTGCGTGCGACCGGCTCCACCACGGCACTTTCGGAGCTGATCCAGGGCACTGCCGACGTGGTGGTCGCCTCCCGTCGGATGTCGGCCAACGAGCTGCTTTCGGCGCGCGCGGCCGGCCGCAAGGTCGAGGAGTTCCTGCTGGGGTTCGCCATCTACCAGGTGCTGGTCCACCCGCAGAACCCGGTCGCGAGCCTGACGCTCGAGCAGGTGGGGGACATCTTCTCGCGGGACGTGAAGGACTGGTCGGAGGTCGGCGGGCCGAAGCTGCCGATCCAGTGCGTCTACCGCAGGACGTTCCCCGGGCACTTCGATCTCTTCTTCGAGAAGGAGGTCTCGCTGAAGTACGGTGCCTTCTGGGCACGTCCCGACTCGGGTGTGACGGTGGCGGACGACACGGCCGCCATCGCGGCCGCGATCGGCGCCAACCCTGGTTCCATCGGTTACCTCCTGGCGACCGACCCGGCGCCGGCCGCCAAAGCGCTTGCCATCCAGAGTCCGCTTTCCAAGTCGCCCGAGGCGCCGAGCGTCGAGGCTGCGCTGGCGGGCCGGTATCCGATGCTGAGGCCGCTCTACATGTACCTGGATGCCGGCTCCGCGCGCGGGGTGCGGTACTTCCAAGAGTTCGCCCTGGGCGATCGCGGCCGCAAGGTCACCTCCGATGCGGGCTTCGCTCCCGTGCCGCCGCCGCCTGGCGGCAAGCCTGAGCTCGACCCGCTCGACCGGATCCCCGCGTGGTGAAGCCGATCCAGACTGTCCTCTTCGCCTGTGTTCACAATGCCGGCCGTTCTCAGATGGCCGCGGCGTACTTCAACCGGCTGGCCGATCCCGGAAGGGCGTGCGCGGTCTCCGCGGGCACTGCGCCCGGAGAGCGCGTGCATCCGGAGGTTGTCCAGGCGATGGCCGAAGCCGGCATCGACCTCTCGGCCGCGAAGCCGCAGCTCCTGACCGAGGAGCTGGCGCGCGGCGCGCAGCTGCTGATCACGATGGGCTGCGGCGACCGTTGCCCCGTGGTTCCCGGTCTGGAGCGGGGCGACTGGCCGCTCGCCGACCCCAAGGGCCAGGGCCTCGAATCCGTTCGTGCCATCCGCGACGAGGTCCTCCAGCGCGTCACCGCGCTCGTCGCCGCGCGCGGCTGGGGGCAGGCGCCGGCGTAGGGCTGTGGTATCGACACCGAAACGAAAAACCCGGGCGACGCCTGGGGGCGCCGCCCGGGTTCAGAGGCAAATCGTCCTAGCGATCGTCGTTCTTGGGAATCGACGCGTCGCCGGGGGCCGACGGGCTGATGGTGCCGGAGGTCGGCGAGACGTCCGAGCTGGTCGGCGTCGGGTCATTGGCCGTCGGGCTGATCGTGCCGGTGATGTCGGGAACCGTCGGGGAGATGGTACCCGTGATGTCCGGAACGGTCGGCGTGATGGTGCCCGTGATGTCCGGGGCCGTCGGGCCGGTCGGGGTGATGACGCCCGGAGGGCCGGCGGGACCAGCGGGGCCGGCGGGGCCAGCCGGGCCGGCGGGACCGGCGCCGCCGGTCTTCCCCTTGCAGCAGCCTTGGGCGTAGGTCAGGGTCACGAGCAACGCCAGGAAGGTGAGAAAGGCCGGAATCCACGGTCTGTCTCGAGAATCCTTCTGAGTCATGTTGGGAAGTCCTCCTCGTGGGGTCCCGGTTGCAGTGCGGTTCATCCTATCACGGACAGCTCTGAACCTTCATGACGACGCGGCCGCCGGGGAGGATAGATCGATTTTTCACTCCTCCCGGCGAGCCCGCCCTCAAAGCTCGAAATCGTAGGCTGCAAGCCCCTCGTGGCCGTTGCCGACGACCACGACGAACAGCCGCCCCTCGACGGCCGTGGCCGCCATCCCCAGCCCTCGCGGGAAGAGCAGCGGAACCGCGGACTGACGGATGGGCCGCCACTCGTCTCCCTCCACGCTCTCCAGTACGGCGACGAGCGCCCCTGCGCTGGCCGTCGTGTGGACCAGCACGAGGTAGAAGCGGTCGCCGGCCGAGATGACCGCCGGCATCTTCTGCACGTCCAGCATCGAGCGCCTCCTGAGAACGGCCTTCGGAGCGCCGAAGCTCACTCCTCGGTCCCGGCTCGTCTGGGCGTAGATCGCCCCGCCGCTGTCGTAGACCACCACCACCGTGTCTCCCCGCGCCGAAGCCGAGGTCCGGCTCCGGCTGGGCCAGTAACCCTCGGGGGAGACCCTCTGCATGGCCGGCCACGGACCAGTCGCGAGAGCGCTGGAGCCTGTCGACGAGAGCCGAGGGTTCTCTGCGCCCGAGATCGAGAAGACGACACGCCGGCCACCCGCATCGAGCAGGAAATCCAGGCAGTCGCTTCCGGTTGGCAACAACGTCGCCGGGCGCCCAGGCCCCTCGATGCCGCTCGGGCCACAGCGAAACCGTCCGCATCCCCATCTGTCGGTCGGCCCGTCGTGAGCAAGCCACTCCAGCTCATCGCCGGGGGTGCTCTCCGGCAGCACGATGGACCGCAGCGCTCCCGACACCGGCGCACTCCAGCTCGTCCGGCCCCTGGGCCGATGACGGAGCTGGCTCTCCCATCGGCCCGAGAGCGAGTAGCCAACCACCGTCCCGCGTGGTGTGACGGCCAGCGCGGGGTGGGTCGCCGGAGCAGGGCCGGCCTCCACGACATCACCCCACGTCCGGCCGCCGTCCTCGCTCTCACGGACCAGCACTCGCTCGGTCGGCCGCTGCTCGTCCTCCGACCAGGCCACCGCCACGTGGCGGCCAAGCGACCGGACGATCACGTTCTCGCATTCGCCCGTCGCCAGCCGCACGCCGGCAGTGCTCTGGAGCTTCGGCAAGGTCTCGAACCGGAAGGGGACGGTCGAGTTCCCCTGCGCAAGCCAGCCTTCGTAGGCCGTGCCGGGGGCCAGTCCGACGACGGGCAGACGCGTCGCGCCTGCATCCGCTAGAACCTCCTGTCTGGGCGAGCCTCCGCGCGCTTGCCACCGCACAGCAGCGCCCGCCGGCATCGCCCCCGCGAGCTCGAGGGCGACTCGCTCCGCCCCGCGCGTGATGCGGGCAATCGAGGGCAGTCCCGCAGAAACGGGTGGCTTGGCCCGGACGGGCGGCGCCCCCGGCTCCGGGGCAGGTTGCTTCGCGTCCCGGTTCGCCACCGCCACAAGAGCAACGGCGGTTGCGGCGAACAGCACGAGCCCGGACCGCATGTCGGGCCGCCAGCGCCTTGCCGGTGGCGGCTTCCTCGCTACCGTCGGCGTGCTCGGCTTCTGCGAGACGTGCCGGACCCGCGCCGCGACGGTCCGCACCGCACCCGCCGCTGGAAGCTTCTCGAGGGCCTTCAGCGCCGATACGATGGCGCCCGCCGAGGACGGTCTCCTCTCGGGCAGACGCTCCAGACAGGCGTGGACGAGCGACACCAGCCCCGCCGCGAGGTCCGGTCGGAACGAGCCCAGCGCGGGCGGCTCACTCTGCAGCTGTCGCTCGATAAGCTCGGCCAAGTCCTCGCCCTCGAAAGGCCGCCGTCCCGCCAGCATCTCGTAGAGCATCACGCCGATCGCGTAGATGTCGGCTGCTTTCCCCGCTCCACCCGTCTCGATCGCCTCGGGCGCCAGGTACCCCGGCGTCCCCAGCAATACCCCGGCGGCCGTCAGCCGCTTACCTTCATACTCGGAAGCTCTCGCCAGTCCGAAATCCGCAACTTTCGGCTGACCGTCGCGCGTGAGCAAGACATTTTCGGGCTTGAGGTCGCGGTGCACGATTCCGGCTGCGTGGGCGGCCTCGATGCCAGCCGCAATCCCGCTCATCAGCCTGACGGCCTCCTCGAAGCCCATCGGCCCGGCGCCAGAGCTCAGGAGCTCGCGTAACGTGCCACCCTCGACCAGCTCCATGACGAGGAACGCCTGGGTGCCGGCGAACCCTGCGTCATAGAGCGGGAGCAGGTTGGGGTGCGACAGGCTGGCCTGGATGCGGGTCTCCCTGAGGAAGCGCTCGCGCGTCTCGGCGGCTTCGAACATCCCCGGACTGACGAGCTTGATAGCGACGATGCGGCCCAGGCTGACTTGCTCTGCCCGGTAGACCGTTCCGGCCGCCCCGGAGGCCACGGGGGCCAGCAGCTGGTATCCCGGCACGCGGGGCATGGGGCTCGGTGGGTCGAGGCTACGGGTGTTGCGGCGCGGTCCTCTGTCGGGTCGAACGGGCGAATGTGGCTGAGCGGGGCGGGGCCTCGGCTCGGAGCCATCAGCCGCCGACGGTCCTGGTCAGCCGTTCCAGCGTCTCCTCGCACCAGGACCGCATCCCGGGATCGGTGATCTGCCCGACGAGCTCGCGGGCGGACTCGTAACTGTTCACCGCCTCCTGGCGATTGCCGGCAAGGGCGTGGGCGCGGGCCCGGATCTCCTGCGCGAAGAAGGTCTCCGCCGCGTCGGCCTCGTTCTTGACGCAGATCGCCAGACACTCCTCTGCGTGACGCACTGCGTCATCCGCCAGTCCCAGCTTGCAGCAGGCCGAGGAGAGGCGGTACTCCGCCCGCTCGACGTGCGTCCAGTTGCCTGCCAGTTCCCAGAAACGGCGGGCGAGTTTCGCCGCCTCGTGCAGCAGCGCCCGGCTGTCCGTGTCGAGCCCGGGAGCTTCCTCGAGGCTCGCAGCGATGTTGTTTGCGGTCGACGCGATGGCGCGCGCCAGATCGGCCGGGGTATCGCCCCGCTCGGAGAGCAGGACGGCGTGGTCGAGGTGGTCCTTCGCCGACGCGGCGTCTCCCCGCGTGGCCAGTACACCCGCGGCGAGCGTGTGCACGATGCCTCGGTCCGAGCTCCCCGTCGCCCCCGCCGCAGAGAGCGCCGCGCCGGCCGCGCCCGAGTCGTCGAAGCAGAGGTGACAGGCGGCGACGGTCCTCGCCAGCGCCACCGACTCCGGCGACGTCGGACCGCAGAGCCTCCGGTGCTGCAGCGCCTTCAGCGCCAGCAGCGTCTCCCTAGGCTTCCCGAGATGCTCCGCGCCAACGTGAAAGAGGAGCTTGGCCAGCGCCGGCACCTGCCCGGCCTCTTCCAGCAGCTCGATACTCGCGCGCGCCCGCTCGAAGACGCCCCCGGGATCTTTGTCATGGTTCTCCCAGCCGTGCTGGATCGCCTCTGCAAAACTCACCATTCACCCGCAGTCCCACGAGCCATGCCGCGCCCGCGGCATCGCTTCTGGTGCCCACTCTACAACCCGGTCCGCCACTCCACCAGCCGGCGGCTGCTCAGGGCACGTCGGCGGTGGCGATCGCGCTGGCGGCGATGTTCTCATCCAGGTCGACGGTGAACAGCCGGAAATGAAGCCTCTGGCCGCCGTCGAGCCCCGTCAGCGTCACTTCGCTCTCGGAAGCCAGCGCGGATGCCCAGCGGAGTCGTCCCGATTCGAGCGAGATCGAGGCGCTCGTGGAGCTGACCAGCCGGTAGGTCGCCACCCGGTCCAGGGAGCCGGCCGCGGGAGTCCAGCTGAGGCGGACGGAACCGGGCCCCGCAGGCGCGGCTGCAAAGGAGCCGACCGGCGCGGGAGGCGCGGTCCCGGCCGGAGGCACTCGCACGGCGATTTCGTTGCTCGACCCGCGCGCCGAGGTCGGGCCGTCGAAGAGCCGGAAGTACCACGTCGCCCCGTCGGCCAGCCCCGATGAGGCCAGCGAAGTCGCCGTGAGGTTGAAAGCGAAGTCGAACCCGGAGGCAAGCGAGTTGACCCCCAGGTTGAGGTTGTCCTTGATGCCTGGTCGGACGTCATGGAACACGCTGATGCCGCCCGAAGTCGCGGTGGATGGAGACCACGTGAGCGACGTCGCCCCGGTGGCGTCGGCAGGCCCTGCAGCGAGCGTCACGCCGCGATTGCCGGTGGTCGGCCGGTAGGTGATCAGCTTCGGAGCGAGGCCGATGCCGCCCCGCCCGTCCACCGTTGCCAGGGTGATCTCCCAGGTGCCCGGGCCCAGCGCCTGGAACGGCGCGACCGGGCCGGTCGCCGTCCTCATCAGGTCCGGCCCGCCCGCGAAGCCAGAGGGTGTCGGCAGATCGCCGCGGAAGACGCTCCAGAAGTACATCGGAAGCGCGTCGCTGGTATCGGGTTCGGTCGAGTCGAGGGAGACCAGCTCGATCTGCTCGGGAAACCCAGAAGGGTTGTAGTCAATGGAAGGGCCTGGCCGCGCGATCGGCGGGTGGTTCGGCGGCTGCCCGTCGAAGGCGGTGGCCTGGGCGGACAGGAAGTTGAGGAGCGATGCCACGACTTGCGGTTCGTCGACGATGTCGGAGTGGCCGACGAGGTTGAACCGGGCCAAGCGATCGAAGCTGCCGTCGGGCCGGCGCCCGAAGAAGAGCCCCGGCGGCTCGCTACCCACAAGCTCCTCCGGGAGAGCGCTGGCGCGCGGCACGAAGACGTCGGAGTCGGCATGGGCCGGGAAGGCCGTCATCGAGAGGATTCGTCCGCCTTCCTCAGCGGGCGCGGGCATGCGAGGGCCGGAGGTGCCGCCGAAAGTGGCGATCAGCCGCGTGCGGGCCGTTTCGCGCGTGCGCCGGTTGAGCTCGGCCAAGGCCAGGTTCGGCCGACCCGGCAGAAGCTGGAGCCGATCGCGGCCGGCCGGCACGAGGCCGTCCCAGCCCAGGTCCCGGACGCCTGGCGTCAGCAGAGTGCCGCCCACGCGCGAAAGGATGGCGGTCTTGGCGTCGCGCGGGAGGAATTGCCCGTCGAGCTGGTCGCGCAGGCGTTCGAAGCCGTCGGCCTCCTGGGCGCCCTCGAGCATCAGCGGGAAGAAGGAGCCGTGGTGCGGCGTGGCCAGAGTGACGATCGCCTCGACACGGTTACCGAGCTCCTCGGCGGCGCGCCGGGCGACCAGCCCGCCCATGCTCTTGCCGACCAGAATGAAGGACTCGACCTGGGGTTTCAGAGCTGCGAGCCGGGCGAGCTCTCGGCCGTTGTCGTCGATGGGGCGCGCCGAGGGGTACCAGTACTCGAAGAAGTCGTAGTGGGCCCGGAGCGCGTCGACGGAGGCCGAGAACGCCTCGCGCAAGGGGGCGGGGCCGCCGTCGAAGCGGGCGCGACCGAGCGGGGTCGACCAGACGTCTTGTCGGGCGTTGCGCACGGCCTCTTCGGTGTCGGCGAACGGGGTGAGGCCGACGGAGGTGCCGAGCGCGCCCTGCTGCTGGAGGCCGTGGAGGAAGATGACGGCGCGGGTCTGTCCTTGCTCGGCGCCGTAGGGGAGAAGAGACGGCGTGAAGGTCCACTCGGCGGCGTGCTGATAGGTGCGGAGCTCCACCGTGCGGTCGGTGAGTGCGGCGGCCGGGATCGTCGCCACGACGTGCGTGGGCGCCTCGGGCGGGCCGGCGAACGGAGCGGTCGTGAGGAGCCTGCGGACGGGAAGGCGGGAGCCGCCGATGGTGACCTCCTCGCCGACGACGCCGAAAAGCGTGCGCCAGTCGGAGCCCGCGGGCACGTCGAAGATGAGGTCGATGAGCGGGGACTGGCCGTCGAGCGCGCCGGCGACGGCCAGCCGGTCGAGCGAGATGGCGACGGGGAGGGTGACGCGCCGTCCCGGAGTACTCGTTTCATCCATCAGGTCCGCTGACTGGGTGACGGTCAGGAATGTGCCGGTGGTTAGCGCGCCCTGGGGGAGCGCGATCGAGACGCCGGTGGCAGCAAGCCTGGCGGCGCGGGACGGGTCCGCGGACTGCCGCAGCATGGCCTGGCCGGGAGTGGCGTCGGGGATGACGGTGACGACGATGCTGGCGCGCGCGCTGGCCAGCGAGCCGTCGGAGACCGAGAGCTCGAAGCGGTACTCGCCTGGAGGCACGGGGGGCAGTCGCAGCACGGGCGAGGTTGTGATCGAGAAGGGGGCGCTCTCCGTGGGCCGGTGCCAGCTGTAGATCAGGGCATCGCCGTCGGGGTCCTCGGAAGCGCCCGAGACGAGGGCGAGGCCGGCGCTCTGGGAGAGAGTCTGTGCGGTTTCGGGGGAGGCGACGGGAGGGCTGTTGGCGGCGGGGAGTGTGACGACCGACGAGGTGGCGATGGAGACCAGGAGGCCGCGGCCGGCGGTGAGAGCAACGTCCGGGCCGGCATCGGGGAAGATGGTGCGCAGGCGGCCGCGGCCGGTTTCGGCGTCGGCGACGGCGGCGATGGCGAAGCGCAGGCCCAGGGTCGAAAGCAGCCCGCGTGCGGAGGCGCCTTCGGGAACCCCGTGGGGGAGCGAGAGGGGCGAAAGACCGCGCGGGAGCTGGCGGGCGAGGGCCGCGGGTGGCCAGGCGTCGCCGCGCACGCGCACACGGCGGGCGCTGGGGAGCGTGAGGAGGTAGGCATCTGAAGGGCGGAGCGGGAAGTCGGTCCCCGGGAAGTCGGAGAGGAAGGGGAGGGCACGCAGCAGGCCGGTCGTGTCGGAGACGAAACGGACGACGAACGGGGCCGACGCGGCATGCGCCAGGTCGGAAGCCGCTAGCGGGGTCCCGCGCACGGAACGGGCGGCAAGCGGTATCGCCACGAGGTTCAGCCCCTCGTGGAGCTGGAGCTCCCGGACGACGCCGCGCCGCCCGAGCCGCGCCGGCTCCTGGGCCCGGGCCGCAGGCAGAAGCACGAGCACCGCGAGGAGCGCGGCGGCTAAAGCCGCACTGCTTCGCGTCGCGCCGTGGGACCTACGGTGCGTCTGCATCTGCTCCATTGCCCGACAGGCCTCTGGCCTTCGCCGGGTCATTCTAGCCCGGCGTCCGCGGGTTCGCTCGTGATTTTGTGACCGAGATGTCGCATGCTGGTGGGGTGATGCAAGTCACACACCAACCCGGAACCGACGGGTCGCTCGGAGGGCGGCCGGTCGTCAGCCTGTCCGATCGCGGCGCGCAGCCGGGCCGCAAAGGAGTTTCGACATGTCTCAGAGACCGCTTCTGGCCGACAACATCCTCCAACTGATCGGTTACACGCCGCTGGTGCGGCTGCACCGCGTGGTGCCCCAGGGGTCTGCCGAGGTCCTTGCGAAGCTGGAGTCGTTCAACCCGATGTGGAGCGTCAAGGACCGCATCGGCAACGCGATGATCGAGGCGGCCGAGCGGGAAGGAAAGATTGAGCCGGGCAAGAGCGTGGTCATCGAGCCGACCAGCGGCAACACCGGGATCGGGCTGGCGATGGCGTGCGCGGTGAAGGGCTATCAGATGATCTTCGTGATGCCCGGGACGGTGACGAAGGAGCGCCAGCAGGTGCTCTTGGCCTTCGGGGCAACGATCGTGCTGACGCCGGGCCCCAAGGGGATGAAGGGGGCGATCGCCAAGGCGCGGGAGCTCCTGGAGAAGACGCCCGGGGGGTGGATTCCGCAGCAGTTCGAAAACCCGGCCAACGTCGAAGTGCACCGCCGCACGACGGCCATCGAGATCGTGGAGGCGACCGGCGGGGACGTCGGGGCGTTCGTCGCGGGGGTCGGAACGGGCGGCACGCTGACCGGCGCGGGCTCGGTGCTCAAACAGCGCATCCGAGACATCCGCATCGTGGCGGTCGAGTCGGCCGACGCCCCGGTGCTCTCGGGCCAGCCGGTGCGCCAGCCGAACCGCATCCAGGGCATCAGCACTGGATTCATCCCTTCAATCCTGGACCGCGACCTGATCGACGATATCGAGGTCGTCGAGTTCGAGGACGCCATCGCGATGTCTCGGCGGCTCTGCCGCGAGGAGGGCATCTTCGCCGGCCTCAGCGCCGGCGCCGTGCTCGTCGCCGCCCTGCGGACCGCCCAGAAGCTGGGCACCGGCAAGCGCGTCGTCTGCGTCCTCCCCGACCTGGGCGAACGCTACCTGAGCCACAAGCTCTACTCCGAGCTCTTCGACACCTCCCGCATCCTCGATTGCACGCAGGAAGCGTAAGAGAACCCGCAGAAGACCCGCGCCTGCTGCCGCGTACGCGACGCTGCTATAGTGCGGCAATGCGTCGCCGAGCGTTCGTTTTCCCTGCTGGTCTCGCCTTCCTCGTCGCGGTCTCATCGACGGCACTTGCCGCCACGCCCAGGGACGAGGTGCACCGGGCGGTGTCTGCCTGGCATCGCGCCGCCGCCAAGGCCGACGAGGAAGCGTACTTCGCGCTCTTTGCCGCAGATGCTGTCTTCCTGGGCAGCGACGCCACCGAGCGGTGGACACGCGATTCCTTCCGAAAATGGGCGCACCCCTACTTCGCCCGGGGCAAGGCCTGGACGCTCATCCCCACCGAGCGCCATGTCGCCCTCTCCGCTGATGCCACCGTCGCCTGGTTCGACGAGCTTCTCCATTCTCCCGCCTACGGCCAGTGCCGCGGCTCGGGCGTCGTTGTCCTCCAGGGCGGTGGATGGCGTATCGCCCAGTACAACTTCAGCATCCCCATCCCCAACGCCCTCGCCGACTCCGTCGTCAAGCAGATCCGCGGACGCTGATGACATGGGTTTCCCGGACGCGTGGTAGGCTCGACGGCAATGCAAGAGGCGAGCTGGAAGACGACGGCGTGCATTCTCTGCTCGCGCAACTGCGGCATCCAGGTAGACGCGCGGGACGGGCGGCTTGCGGCCATCCGAGGAGACCGGGCGCACCCGCTCTCGGAGGGGTACCTCTGCCAGAAGGCCGGCCGGCTCGACTACTATCAGAATCACGCCGACCGGCTGTCTCAACCGTTGCGGCGCCGGGCGAACGGCTCCTTCGAGGCGATCGATTGGGACACAGCCATCCGGGAGATCGCGGCCCGGCTGCTCGCCATTCGAGACACGCACGGCGGCCGGGCGCTGGCCTACTACGGCGGCGGCGGCCAGGGCAATCACCTGGGCGGCGTCTACGGGCGCGGGCTGGTGGAGGCGATGCGCACGCGCTACCACTACTCCTCGCTGGCCCAGGAAAAGACCGGCGACTTCTGGGTCAACGGCAGGCTGTTCGGCCGTCAGACCTGTCACCTCGCCGAGGGGGTCGAGACGGCCGACCTGGTGGTGCTGATCGGCACCAACCCGTGGCAATCCCACGGCATCCGGAACGCGCGCACCACGCTCCAGGAGCTGGCCCGAGACCCCGCCCGCCGACTGGTCGTCATCGATCCCCGGCGCACCGAGGCGGCCGAGCGGGCAGACCTTCATCTGCAAGTCCGGCCAGGGACCGATGCGTTCCTGCTCGCGGCGGTCCTGGCAATACTGGTGCGCGAGGGATTGCAGAACCGCGCGTTCCTCGAAGAGCGGACCCTCGGGTTCGAAGCGGTTCGCACGGCCCTCGAGGAAGTGCCGGTCGAGCGCTACGTGGCCCGCGCGGGCGTCTCCCTCGAAGACGCGAAGCGGCTTGCCCGCTGGCTGGGAGAGGCGCCAAGCGCGGCGGTGCGCGTCGACCTTGGCCTGCAGCAGAGCCTCCACAGCACGCTCAATTCATACCTGGAGAAGCTGCTCTTCCTGGTGCCGGGCCACTTCGGTCGTCCGGGCTGCAATACGCTCCATTCGTTCCTGATGCCGCTCATCGGTCACTCCGACGAGCCGTCGCCCGGCGGCTCGAGCTGGCAAACCGTGGCCACGGGCGCCCGCGAGATCGCCAAGCTCTTCCCGCCGAACGTGCTTCCCGAAGAGATCCTCAGCTCCCGGCCCGATCGCATCCGGGGGGTGGTTGTCGACAGCGCCAACCCGCTGCTGAGCGGAGCAGACACGCACGCGTACCGGGAGGCGTTCGCTCGCCTGGAGCTGCTGGTCGCGATCGACGTCGCGATGAGCGAGACGGCCGCGGCTGCTCACTACGTGCTGCCGGCGGCGTCGCAGTTCGAGAAGTGGGAGATGACCTTCTTCACGCTCGAGTTCCCGGCGCAGGCCGCCCACCTGCGGCGGCCGCTCTTCCCGCGTCGGCCCGGCACGCTGACGGAGCCCGAGATCTACTGGCGCCTCCTGACCCAGATGGGCGAGCTTCCCAGAGAGGGATTCCCGTGGCTGCGATGGATCGCGCGAATCGACCGCAGGTTTCCACGGTGGCGGCTCTTCCCGGCGGCTCTGAAGGCGACGCTGGCGCTTCGGCCCAGGCTCTCCCGATACCTGCAGTTCCTCCTTTACGATACGCTCGGCGCCACGCTCCCCGAGGGAGCAGCCGCGGCGGCGCCGCTCTGGGGTTCGGCGCATGCGTACGTTGCGAAGCATCGCGAAGCCGTGCTGCGCGCCGGGGTCGCGGGCCCCGGAGACGACCCTGGCGAGGCGCTCTTCGGCCGGCTGCTCGGCGCCGAATCGGGAACCTTCATCAGCCGGCACGAGTACGAGGATGTCTGGGCGATGATCCGGCACTCGGACCGCCGCATCCACCTGGACATCCCCGAGATGCTGGCCGAGCTGCGGGCGCTCGCAGCGGAGCCCGAGTCGACGGGCGCGGGCGACTACCCGCTCCTGCTGGTTGCCGGGGAACGCCGCTCGTACAACGCCACGCAGGTCATCCGCAACCCCGAGTGGCGCAAGTCCGACCCGGACGGCGCCCTGCGCATCCACCCGGCCGACGCCGCGTCGCTCGGCCTGGCGGACGGAGCGCCGGCGCTCTGCGAGTCCCCTCGCGGCGCCATCGAGGTGCGCGTGGCGGTGACCGATACGGTCCGCCCGGGCGTCGTGACGCTGCCGCTCGGCTACGGCTCCGAGTACCCCGACGCCCAAGGCCACCGCCGCGCGACCGGCCCGGCCCTCAACCTCCTCACCGACGCCGCTCACCGCGATCCCCTCACCGCCACGCCCTACCACAAGCACGTCCGCGTGCGACTCCTCAGGCGTCCCAGCCCCGTCGCCGTGTGAGGCGTGCGGAAACCCGTGGCGTCTACCTGTACCGGGTTTCTGTCACCGCACCCGAGGAGGAGAGGCGGCCCCCGGGGCTTCGAGGCTGGCGAGCTTGCGCCTAAGGTCAAGGTTGGCGGGGTCGAGCCGAGCGGCGTGGGCGTAGGCAGTGGCGGCTTGCTGGCGTCTGCCTGCCTGCAGGAGCGTGTCGCCCAGGATCTCCTCGGCGGCGGCGCTCGAGGGATCGAGGCGAGTCGCCTCGCGGAAGCTTGCGATGGCGCCCGGGAGGTTGCCATCCTCACGAAGAGCGGTCCCGTAGGCCAGGTGCGCCCAGGATGCGTTCGGATCGGACTCGATGGCTCGTTTGAGGCATGCGGTCCCGTCTGGCCTGCGGCCGCGACGGCGCAGCAGCGCTCCGAGCAGCACCTGCGCCGGAGCGTTGGCGGGCTGCTTCTCGATCGAGAGGCGGTAGGCCCGCTCGGCGCCGTCCGGCTGGCCCGTGTCCTCGAGGAGCTGGCCGTGGAGCCAGCATGCCTCGGGGTCTTCCGGATGGGCGCGGAGGTGTTGCGAGAGCTCCGCGAGCGCGGCGGTTGTCTGGCGGGAGGCCCTGAGCGAGCCGGCCAGGTCGCGCCGGGCCGTCGGGTGCGTCGGCTCCAGCGCGAGCGCAGCCCGCAGCTCCGGGATCGCCTCGGCGGTTCGGCCGCGGTCGCGCAGGCGGGTCGCGAGGCTGACCCTGAGCTGGGCCACGTGGTGGCGCTCAGCCCCGCGGCGCAGCAGCTCGAACGCCCGATCGAGCTCCCCGCGGCCCTCGAGCAGGTCGGCCAGTTCCGGGTAGACGAACCACGGGGTGTCGCTGCAGTCGATGGCGCGCTCGAACTCGGCCAACGCTTCGGATTGCTTGCCGGCCCGGACCAGCAACTGCGCGAGCTCCGTCCGCAGCGGGCCGGAGCGGGGGTCGGTTTCGACGGCCTGCCGCAGGTGCGCCTCCGCGGAGGTCAGATCCGCCCGGGCCTGCGCCAGGCGAGCGGCGTGCGTGAGCGCCTCCGCCTTCCAGACGGGATTCCGAGCTGCAGCGAGGTATTCGTGCTCGGCCTCGGAGGCTCGGTCCGTGGAGGCCAGGACGTGCGCCAGCGACATGTGGCCCTGCGGATTGGCCGGATCGAGACGGATGGCCTGCCGGAAGGCAGACTCGGCCAGCAGCTTCTCGCCCTTCCCGCGCGCGAGCTCGGCGATTCGAAGCAGCAGCACCAGGTCGTCGGGGCGGGCAGCCACCGAGCGTCCATACGCGTCGAATGCTTCGGTGTGCCGGCCCTGGAGCGAGAGCGCGTCACCGAGCTCGGCCAGAAGGCGCGCATCTGCCGGCGTCTCCCGCAGGACCGCACGCAGCTCCCGCTCCACGCCGGCGTGGTCGTCGACGGTCCTGAGCGAGGCGATCAGGGCTCGCCTGGCATCCCGTGTCTCGTTGGAGACGCCCCCCGCCGCCGCGAGCACTGCCCGGGCTTGCTGCACGCGTCCCTGCTGCGTGAGGAGCTTCGCCAGCTCCCCCGCGGCCCAGGTCGCCTCGGGATGGGCACGCGACACCTGCCCGAGCAGCTCCTCGGCCTCGCGCGCGCGGCCTGCCGCGAGCAGCTGCCGGGACAGCGGCCGGGCCGTCTCGAAGCGTTGTGCCGAGGAGCGATAGACCTTTGCGTTGAGCTCGATCGCCTCCGCCAGGTTCCCCTGCCGCTCGCGGACTTCGGCCAGGAAGGAGGCAGCGTCCGGGTTGGCCGGCTCCAGGACCAGCACGCGAGCGTAGAGCTTTGCGGCCGTGTCGAGGTCCCCGGCGCGGAAGCGGAGCCCGCCCAGATCCAGAAGAGCCGCGGTATGGTTCGAGTCGATTTGGATCGCCTTGCGGATTTCGGCCTCGGCGTCCGCGTCGCGGAGCCGGCGCTGCAGCAGCCTGGAAAGCGACACGCGCCAGTCCAGATTTCGCGGCTCGCCCTGCGCGGCGGAGCGATAGAGCGCAATCGCTTCGTCCAGCCTTCCCTGGTCGTTCATCACGCCGGCGAGCCGTCCGTCGAGCGCCCGCGAACGCGCGCGTCGGTAGGTCATTTCGGCTTCCTGCAGCAGTCCGGCCTTCTCCTGACAGGCGCCGAGCGCGAGGATGGCGTGGAGGTCCTCCCCGTTCTTGTCGAGCGCCTCGAGCAGGTACGGCTCGGCGTCCTTGCACCTGCCGATGTTGGCCAGCTCCAGGCCCAGCATGCGCCGCACCTCGAGGTCGTCGCCCCGCTGCGCAGCGACCGCCTCCAGGTGGGGAATGGCGTCCCCGCGCCGCTGCTCCTCGACGAGCGCAAGACCGAGCGAACGGCGAGTGGAAAGGTCCGACGTGTCCTGTTTGGCGGCGGTCTCGAGTAGCCGGATCGCCTCGGAACGCGACGCCGGTACCTTTCGCAGCAGCTCTCCAAGGCCTCGCAGCGCTTCCAGGTTCCCCGGGGAGGCCCGCAGGGCGCGCCGGTAGGCGCCGGTTGCATCGGCCCAGGCCAGCCGGCGCGGGGCTGTGCGGCCGAGGCCCAGGTTTGCCTGGAGCCGGATGTCATCGGAGACGCCGGATGCCTTCAAGGCCAGGTAGGCGTAGTCGTCGGCAGCCTTGTTCCAGTTCCAATCGGCCTCTCGTGCCTGGGCCAGCTCCAGGTAGATGCGCCAGTTCTTCCGGTCCCGGCTGAGCTCATCTTGAAGTCGCTCGACCCGCTCGGTGGGAGTGAGCTTCTTCACGGGCGGGCCGAGTGCCGGCCTGGCGGGCCTGGGGAGCACTGCCGCTGGCGCCGGTGGTGGCGAGGGGCGAGGCGATGGCGGTGTGGGCGAGGCGACCGTAGGCGGGGGCGGCCGCGCCGGCCAGAAGGCCGCTGCGACGAGCGCCGTTGCCGTGAGCGCGAGAGCGGCGGCGCCGGCCGTGAACCGGCGTCCTGGCGGACTGTTCTGGGCTGCAGCGCTGGTCGCGACCACGTGCGTGGCGCGGCTCGAGACCGGCTCCGGCGCTCGCCGCATGCGCACGGTCCTGGTCGCTGTCGCCTCGAGCGGCGCCGGCGCGGTTGCCAGCCGCTCCAGGCGGCGTTTCACCTCGCCGGCCGACGAGGGCCTGGCGGATGGCTCCTTGGCGAGCAGCTCGGCGACGAGCGCCTCGAGACCCTCCGGGACGCCCGGCCTGAGTTGACCCACCGGCACCGATGCCTCGCGCAAGTGCATCTGGAGCAACTCGGGGACGGATTCCGATTCGAAGGGCGGTCGGCCGGCGATCAGCTCGTGGAGCAGAATTCCCAGAGCATAGAGATCCGACGCCGGCGACGCGGGCTTGCCGCGGATCAGCTCCGGCGCCATGTAGGCCGGCGTCCCGAGGATGATGCCTTCCTGGGTCCGGACGGCGTTGCTGCCGCGCCACTTGGCCAGACCGAAGTCGGCGACCTTCCAGAGGGCGGCGTTCATCTGGAGAACGTTCTCGGGCTTGATGTCGCGGTGCAGGATCTCCTGTCCGTGAGCCAGCTCGAGCGCGGAGGCGACCTGGGCGGCGGCCAGGAGAGCGTCGGAGAGCTTCATCGGACCTCGGCGGAGCGCATGCCGCAAGTCCTCGCCGGGGACGTACTCGTAGCAGATCCACGGCGTGCCGTCTTCGATGTCGAAGTCGAGCAGCACCACGATGTTCGGGTGCTGCAGCGAGGCCGTCACGCGCGCTTCGGAGACGAAGCGCTCGACGCGGTCGGGTTCGGCCGATGAGTCGACGTGCAGCAGCTTGATGACGACCTGGCGATCGAGCGCGACCTGGTTCGCCAGGACTACGGAGCCGAAGCCGCCGGAGCCGAGCAGCCGGACAGCGCGGTACTTGAGCGCGCAACCCGGTGGAAAAGCCGGCATGAGTCCGGTCTGCATCGGGGCCGATCGTACTACGGCGGCCGGCGGGCGGCTCGCGACGGGGCCGGGTCGACGATGATGCAGGCGCCGAGGAGTCGCAGCTTGCCGGCGCCCGGCGGGCCAGGTTTCGAATCCCGTCCGACCAGGGGTTCGAGGAGCTCCACCAGGGCATCGACCTGCGCCTGCGACGGCCTGGGCCCGGCGCGTTCACGGATCAGCAGGTCGACGCCGGCGGGTGTCGCTGCAGAGAGGTTCTGTTCGAGCCGTTCCAGCCTGCGGAGACGCGCGAGGTCGGTGCGGCACGCGCGCTGGGCCTTGGCGAAGAGCGAGAGCACGCGGCGGAGCAACGGCCGGCACGCCGCCCCGGACGCGCCCGCCGCCGCCGCGCGCCCCAGGAGTCGAGCGGCTTCGCGGTCCGCCGTCCGGCGCCAGCCGGCCGAGGTCTCTGTTCCGGGACGCCACTGGGCCGAGAGCGCGGAGCGTCGGGCGGCCTTCAAGAGAGCCCGCGCTGCCACGTGCGGCGGGATGGGGTGACAGCCTCCCCGGCCCGGGATGAGTAGCCAGACGAGCGCCGGCACCCAGCCGGGCTCCCGAATCGCCGCGTAAACAGCGAGGAGGGCGGGTCGAGCTCCCGGCGGGAGCGTGCTCCCGCAGAGCAGACCGTCCGGCAGTCGCCGTGAGCGGGTCATCGCCCTGGGCGCCAGCTCCGACCAGCGTCTGTGCTCCCCCTCGAGGAATCCGGCCGCCCCGCCGGCAGCGGTGGAGGCAACTCGTGAAGTGGCCGCGCGCTCGATGCGCGCTCGCTTGGTCTGCAAGCGCAGAGACAGGCGCAGCAGTCGGTCCAGGGCGCGGTCGGGCGCCAGCTCCAGGACTCGAACGGTCTCGTGGGGCGAGCCAATCCGATCGATTCGGCCCGCGCGCTGGACCAGCCGCACGGGGTTCCAGGGAAGATCGTAGCTGACCACGCACTCGGCCGCCTGCAGGTTCAACCCTTCGGAGAGGATGTCGGTGGCGACCAGGAGATCGATGGATTGCCCGTTGTCTCGGTCCGGGGCCGTGAAGCGGAGCAGGGCGGCCTCACGCGAACATCTTCCCGAGGCGGTCATGGCGCCGGAGCCGTGGAGCAAACCGATGCGCAGAGACTTCGGAGGCGGGGCTTCGGCAGGTTCAGGCTGAGCGGGGCCGGAGCGAGCCTGGCGCTGGAGGGTGCGGTAGAGCATCTCGGCCGTCTCGCGGTACTCGGTGAAAACGAGCGTCTTGCGGCCGGCGAGCTCGCCGTGGAGCCGCGCGGCCAGGGCCGCCGCCTTGGCGTCGGTGGTCTTCCTCAGCGGGGCGGCGAGGACTGCGAGCTCGCCCAGCCAGGTCTCGAGCGGGGACGGCGCGCCCTGGCCCGCCTCGTCGAACCGCAGCAGCCCTTGCACTCCACCCTCGTCGTCCATGTCGCTCTCGACCAGCCGCCGCAGAAGCCGGGCCCGGCTGGCGCCCCCCGCTTCGCGGTCGAGCCGTCGCGAGGCCTGGAGCCGATCGAGCGTCCGAAGAAAGGCCGCGATGCTGCTGGCCAGCCGTTTCGCCAGCAGGAACACCAGCAGTGGCGCCGCCGGCGCCAGCTTCTCCAGCGCCGAAACGACCGCGCCGAATCCCGCGCAGTCCGGCCCTGCGACGCTGACGCGCTGCGTCACGTGCCGGCGGGCCGGGTACGTCAGCAGCGGCCCGCGGCTGCTGCCCGTGTCTGGCTGCGTGGCCAGGTCCTCCCTGGTGTGCCGAGTGACGACGGCCGCCAGCACGGAGCCAAGCCCCACTCCGCTCGCCAGCGCCACTCGCAGGTCGGCCACGCCCTCCGAAGCGAACGAGCCGTCGCCCGCAAAGAGCCTCAGTTGATGATACAGGTCCTGTATCCGGTTGTTGATCGGCGTGGCCGTCACCAGCAGCACGCGCCTCCCTGCGCAGAGCTCGGCCAGCCTCGCGTAGGAGCGCGTGCGGCCGTTGCGAAAGGCGTGCGCCTCGTCCACGACGACCAGTCCGGCGCCGCGGGCCTCCACGGCACTGCGGGCCCTCCCGAGCGCATCGTGCGTGACGCACCGGAACGTGACGCCGGTCCGGGCTGCTTCTTCCCGCCACATAGGCTCGATGCCCTTCGGTATCACGAAGACCGTGGAAACAGCTCTGGCCCCGTGCTCACCGGCGACCGCGAGCGCCACTCGGGTCTTCCCGAGCCCCGGGCTGTCGCAGACGAGCGCGCCGCCGAATCGCTCCATCGCCCGCATGGCGAACGCGACCCCAGCCCGCTGGAAATCGGCCAGCCCGCGGAACCACAGGGGTTCTCCACGCTCGGTCGCCCGCGCACCTCTCCCGTCCGGCGCACCGAAGAGCGTCGCCAGGACCTTCAGCCAGAGGTCCATCGCGGTCGCCAGCATCAACGCGCTCCTCGGGCACCGGTCGCGAAGGCGAGCCAGTCTTCGAGCGCGGCCAGCTGGGAAGTGCTCAGTCCGTAGAACCGAGCAGCGACCCGATCCAGCTTCGTCGCGGCGGAGCGATCCTGACCTTCGGTCTCGTGCAGGCGCCGCGAAAGCTCCGCTAGCTCGCCGGTCCATCTCCCGCTGCGCGCGAGCGCCGGCAACGGCAGCATCCCGACTGTCCAGCAGAGAAAGCGACAGTAGCCGTCCTTGGCCCGCGGCGCGAGGCTGGCCAGGTACGCCCGTGCCGGCGCGGAGTTGAGCAGGGCTGCCAGCGCGTGTCCCACCGTGGAGTCGCTCACGGCCACATAGCTGGTCGTGTTGAGCGGCACCGGCCAACCCGGCCCGGCCGGCCCGAGTAGCGGCGCGTCGACGAAGACCGCCGTCGAGCTCCGCGCAATGTCCTTCCAGACCACCATCGGTCCCGCGAAGTCCCGCCCGTCCGGCCTTCCGCCGCCCATCCCATGCCTCTTCAGATACCGCCCGAGCCTGCGGCCATTGCTGCCCGCCGTTCGCCAGAGAACGCCCTCGGGGCAGCGAGCCCGCCAGGGCCGGATGCCGTCGCCACGCAAGAGCGGCCGTACGGCGTGGCGCTCGACGACGGCGGTGTAGGCCGATGGCCTCTGGCCGGTAGGGGTCCGGCTGAATCCGCGAGAGAAGATGCGCGCACCCGCCACCGCCAGCTCGCAGCTCTCGACGACGAAGACGCTGTTGGCGCCCGTCTTGTGGCCCATCGAGGGGCGAAGCGAGGTCCCCAGCGGCGCCCCCGCGGCCCGCATCCGCGCCAGCGCATCCCGCACCGCGGCAGGCGCCGCGACCCATGGCGCCGCACCGTCGGCCTCGAGCGCAGGCAAGCGTCTCTGCGGCAGCTGGAACCGGCGCGACTCGCCGGCGCCCGCCTCGATGCGGCAGGCCACCTGGTGGTCCGGCCCGGCCGGATGCTTGCGGGCCGTGACGATGGCGGGGAAGGTATCGGCCCGGAAGAGCCTGCGCCTCGATGCCGAGTAGTCGGCGAGCGACGTGAGCGACCAGCCGTCCACCAGCCGCCGCCGGATGCCTCCCGCGTAGAGCGCGCTAAAGAGCTTGGACGGCAACATGAGTGAAACGATGCCGCCACTCCGGCAGAGCTCCATGGAGCGCTCCAGGAAGAGTATCGAGAGATCGATCTGCCCGCCGAGACCGGCTCCGGCGCCTCCCAGCTCGGCCCCGGCCCGCCAGCAGGCCTCCCGGAACGCGGAGTAGCGCGCGCGCAGCGCCGGCCGGACGGCTTGCGGAATGTCCTTCAGTCGCACCCACGGCGGATTCCCGATCACGATGTCGAACCCGCCCTCCGCGAGCGCCTCGGCGAAGTGCACCTCGAAGCCGAACGAAGGGAGCTCGCCGCCTTCGATGAGACGTCTTCTGAGCCGCATGAGCTGGCGCCTGGCGGCACGCCCCGCGTCGAGCGCGCGCCCGGCTGCGGCGTCCAGCCGCTGCGGCCGCCCGAACAGGTCCAGGCTCCGGCTCTGGGCCTCGAGTCCTTCGAGCTGCTCGGCCGCCACGCGCAGCCGGAAGTCGACCAGCTCCAGGGCCAGCTCCCGCTCCCGCGCTTCCAGCGCCGCTGCCGCCTTTCGCTTCGCCGGTCCCGACGAACGCTCGTAGCGGTCCTTGAGCGCGGGCAGCTCGCCCAGCCGCTCGCGCAGGCGGCCGTGAAACGCCGCGGAAGACGAGGGGTCGACCAGGTCGAGCGGCGCAAGGAGGCTGTCTCCCTGCTTCACCTTGTGGTCGAGGTTCGGCAGCGGCGGCACGCGGCGCACGTCGTCCTCCACCAGATCGACCGCCAGGGCCAGCCACAGGCGCAGACAGCAGAGCTTGACCGCGCTGCCGTTGAGGTCGACGCCGTACAGGTTGCGGTGAATGATCCGGCGCTTCAGGCGCCAGGCGGGCTCCGCCGGCAACCCCAGGCGCTTGCGCAGAGCCTGCTGTGCGCCGGTCAGCTCGCCGAGCATGCCGAGCAGGAACGCACCCGACCCGGCGGCCGGATCGAGCACGCGGATCGTCTCCAGCCCGTCCAGGGCGGCCGTCGCCGTCGCCGGGTCCAGGTGGCCGGCGTCGCGCTCGTCGGTGAGCCGGTCCGCGTCCCGGGCGGAGAGCCCCGCGCGGTGCGTGAGATGCTGCGAGAGCGCCTCTCGCGCCATCGCCGCCACGGCCTCTCTTGGCGTGTAGAAGCTGCCGGTCTCTCCACGCTCCTCGGCGTCCATCAGGTTCTCGAAGACTCGCCCAAGCATCTCGGGATCGACGCCGGTGTCCTGCTCGGTCTCGGGGTCCTCCCGGACTGTGAATCGGAACTTCTCGAGAAGCTGCGAGAAGGCTGCTTCGAAGGCCGGGTCCAGGATCGTGAGCTGCGGGTGCGCGCGCTCCACGGAGTCGGGTTCGAAGAGACCGCCGTTCAAGTACGGGAAGCGCCCGAGCGCCGCGGCCGCTGGAGTGCGAGCCTCCTCGGGGGTGTTGAGCACCTCGAAGAAGAGCACCTTCAGGGTGTCGCAGAACGGACGGCCGGCGGCCCTGGTCCGGGCGAAGAGCGCGGGGAGGAACGCGCGGTCGCGGTTCAGCCATCCCTTCTTCTGGATGAAGTACATGAAGAGCAGCCGGTTGAGCACGAGCAGGCAGAATCGCCGCGCGACGCCTTCGCGCTCGGGGAGGCGATCGGGCAGGTTTCGCAGGTGAACGCAGAAGGTGTCGAGCGTGCGGCGGAAGGCGACGAAGAAGGCGTCGGTCACGCGCTCGCGGTCGAGGGACTCCTCGATCCGGAAGGCCAGCTCCGTGGCGAGTTCGTCTGTGGAGAGGACACGCAGCTCCGACAGTGCCTCGAGGTCCGAGGCGTGCGGGTGGCAGCGGCGCACGACCAGGCGGCGAGTACGCAGCGAGTCCTGCCCCAGGACGCGGACGCAGAAAGTGAGCTCCGAGAAGCCCGGGCTGGCGAAGACGACGAGCTCGCGAGCCGCGGGAGCGCGGCGGAACCTGGCTGCCATCAGGGCGGTGACGCGCCCTGGCGCCGCGGGTCCTGCGAGCTCCAC
>JACPRK010000191.1 GCA_016190005.1 Candidatus Wallbacteria bacterium
AGCAGATGCTCCGCCAAGCGGTCCAAATCACAGGAACCCGAGCAGGGAACTCAAACGGAAGCCAATGACCTCACAGGCGCGCGAGGCCACCGCTCCCGGGAAACCACAAGTCCACTCCCGATTACTTCACAGCCTCTCAGGGATCAGGCTTCGGGCGTCAGGGAGCAGGGGGCTATCTGAGCCCGCGGCCGCCGTCGGCGGCGAGGAACTGGCCGGTGACGTAATCGGGGCCGGTCACGAAGAAGGCGACGGCGTCGGCGATGTCCTGGGGATCGCCTTCGCGGCCGGAGGGGATCTGTGCGCGGATCTGGGTCTTGCGGGCCTCAGAGGCCTGCTCGGCGAACACGACCGTGCCAGGAGCCACGCAGTTGACCTGGATGGCCGGCGCCAACTCCAACGCCAGGCACTCGGTCAGCATCAGCACGCCGGCCTTGCTCACCGAGTAGGCCAGGTAGCCGTTCCACGGCCGCTTCGAGCTGACGCAGCCGATGTTGACGATCTTGCCGCGCCCCTTGGGCCGCATGTGCAGGGCTGCGCGGCGCGCGCAGAGCCAGTACGCCTTCAGGTTCACGTCCAGCACGCTATCCCACGTGGCGCCGTCCAGCGTCTCCAGCGGCGTCGGGAAGAAGACGGCCGCGCTGTTCACCAGCACCGCCAGCTCCGGGAACTCCGCGGTCACCGCGTCGAACATGGCGTTCACGGCGTGCTCATCGGCCAGCTCCGCACGGTACTTCGCGGCGCGGCCGCCCAGCTGTCTGGCCTGCTCGACGACCTCATCGGCCGCCCCCTCTGAACTGTTGTAGTGGATCGCCAGATCCATCCCCCGGCGCGCCAGCTCGAGCGCGATGGCCCTGCCCACCCGCTTCCCCGCCCCCGTGACGAGGGCTGCCCTGCCGCGTGGTTCCATAGGTGGCGAGTAGCGAGTAGGGCAGTGCGCTCTACTGACTACTGACTACTGGCTACTGTCTACTCCTCACAGGTCCAGCACGCGCTTCACGGCGCTGATGATCTGCTCTTCCTTGAGCGGCTTGACGATGAAGTCGAGAGCTCCCAGGCCGATCGCCTCCCGGATGACGTTTTCCTGCCCGACCGAGCTCACCATGATGATGCGCGCGTCGGGAAACTCCTGGAGGATGCCTCGGGTGGCCGAGATGCCGTCGATGTTGGGCATCGTGATGTCCATCGTCACCAGGTCGGGCTTCAGCTCCCGGTAGAGCGAGATCCCCTCCTGGCCGTCCTGCGCCTCGCCGGCGACCGTGAAGCCGTTCTTCTGGAACATCGACTTCAGAATGCGCCGGATGATCGCCGCGTCGTCGACGATCAGGATGCGCTTTCCGTTGGGCGGGGCGATGACTACGGTGTCGTTGAGGTCGGTCATGGAATTCCGAAGGGATTGTTATTACACGCCACCCGGAAGATCAAGTGAGGCGGTCCGCTCGATCGCATCCGGAGCCACCGCGCCGGCCCGCACGATTTCCAGGGTGCCCTGGCGCATCGCCACCACGGTCGACGGCTGGCCGCCGCCGGTTTCGCCCGTATCGACGACGTAGAGCAACCCGTGGCCGAGTGCTTCGAGCACCGCCGTCGCGCTGGGTAGCGGCGGCTCGCCTGAGCGGTTGGCGCTGGTGCAGGCAAGCGGCCGGTCGAGCGTTCGCAGGAGCTGTTCCAGCAACCGGCCGCCCGGCACGCGGAAGGCCACGGTGCCGTCCGGCGACGCCACCGCGGCCAGCTTGCCCGCCCGCGGCCGGCAGACCAGCGTCAGAGGCCCGGGCCAGTACGCACGCGCCAGGCGCTCGTACTCCTGCGGCCAGTCCTCCACCCAGCGCCGGACGCTCTCCACGTTGCGCTCGAAGAGAGGCAATGCCTGACTTTCGTCGCGGCTCTTCAACTCGAAGATCCTCCGGACGGCGTACGACCGCTCGGCCAGGGCCGCAAGCCCCCAGACCGTGTCGGTCGGAAAGGCGATCAAGCCGCCGGCGATCAGCCCGCGCCGCAACTGGCCCAGGCTGGTCTCGTAGGCGACCGACCCTTCCTCCGAAGGGGGCATCCGCAGCAGGTCCGCCACCGTCGCCCCTCGTGTTCAGCCGCGCCGGGCCACGAAGACCCTGTCGAGCCGCGCCAGGTCCTGCACGACCTTCACGACGACCAGGCCGTGCTCGGCGGCCAGCCGGCAGACTTCCGCTGCCTGATCGTAGGCCATCTCCATCAGGAACACTCCATCCGGCCTGAGGTGGTGCGCCGCCTGGGCGATCAGCCTGCGGATCACGGCCAGACCATCCGGGCCGCCGAACAGGGCCAGGGGTGGCTCGTGCTCGGCGACCTCCCGCTGCAGGCTCGAGCGCTCTCGCTCGGCCAGATACGGAGGGTTGGAGACGATGGCGTCGAAGAGGTCGCCTGGCTGGAAGGCGCTCAACAGGTCGCATTCCACGAAGTGCACGTTGGAGCTGTGGGTGATCGCGTTGGCCCGGGCCATCCGGATGGCCGGCCGGCTGACGTCGGTGGCCCAGACCTCCACCGACTTGAGGCCCCGCTCCAGCGAAACCGCGATGCAGCCGCTGCCGGTCCCGACGTCGACGATGCGGAGTGGCCCGCTGCGGGCCGCCAGGATCTCGCGCGCGCACTCGACCAGTGTCTCGGTCTCGGAGCGCGGGATCAGCACATCCGGCGTCACCCGGAAGCTACGCGAGCAGAACTCCTGCGTGCCTCGCAGGTACTGGAGCGGCTCGCGGTTGGCGCGCCGGCGTGCCCAGTCGAGAATGCGGTCGATCGACGCCGCCGGGAAGAGATCGTTCCAGCGAACGTAGACGCCCGTGCGGCCACAGCCGAGCAGGTCGCCGACGATCAGCTCGGCCTCCAGGCGCGGATTCGGGATGCTGGCCTGCCCCAGCATCGCTTCGACCCTTCGCACGGCATCGCCCAGCGGCCAGAGGGCCGCGGGAGCGCCCACGTCGATGGGTCTGCAGGTTGCGATCATTCCACTTCCAGGTCTTTCAGCTTGGCCTCCTGGTCGCTGGTGACCAGGGCCTCGATCAGCGGGTCGAGCTCGCCCTCCATGATGTCGCGCAACTGGTAAAGCGTCAGGCCGATCCGATGATCTGTGCATCGCCCCTGAGGAAAGTTATAGGTGCGGATCCGCTCGGAACGCTCCCCTGTGCCGACCTGGCTACGCCGCTGGCTGCTGCGCGCGGCGGCCTGCCTTTCCCGCTCCAGCTCGAGCAGCCGAGCCCGCAGCACCATCATCGCCCGCGCCTTGTTCTTGAGCTGCGACTTCTCGTCCTGGCAGGTCACGATCATCCCTGTCGGCAGGTGCACGATCCGGACCGCCGAATCGGTCGTGTTGACGCTCTGGCCGCCCGGTCCGCTGGAGCGCATGATGTCGATGCGGAGGTCCTTGTCGTCGATCTTCACGTCGACCTCTTCGGCCTCGGGCAGCACAGCCACCGTGACGGTGGACGTGTGGATCCGGCCGGCAGCCTCGGTCACCGGGATGCGCTGGACGCGGTGGACGCCGCTCTCGTACTTCATCCGGCTGTAGACGCTGGTCCCGTGGAGACTGAAGATGACTTCCTTCAGTCCGCCTACCCCCGAGGAGCTGCTGGAGAGCAGCTCGTGCTTCCAGCGCTTTCCCTCGGCGAACTTGCAGTACATCCGGAACATGTCGGCCGCGAAGAGGCCGGCTTCGTCGCCACCCGCCCCGGCCCGGATCTCGACGATGGTGTTCTTGCCGTCCAGCGGGTCCTTCGGGATCAGCTCCAGTCGCAGCCGCTGCTCCAGCCCTGCCAGTTTTTCCTTCCCCGAACGCACCTCTTCCTCGAGGAACTCCCGCATCGAAGCGTCCTTCTCCCCGGAAAGCATCCCCTGCGTGTCTTCGAGGTCGACGCGCAGCTTCTTGTACTGGCGGTAGAGAGTCACGGTCTGCTCGAGCGACGAGCGAGCGATCGCCACCTGCTGGTAGCGGCTGGGGTCGGCAAGAAGCTCCGGCGTGGCCAGCTGCTGCTCCAGCGCCAAGAACTTCTCTTCGATCTTGTCGAGCTGCGTGAACATATCGTCGATGGAAACGGGAACTTCACGAACTTGGCCGCTTTGGCCTGCCGGTCCTGGCTCAGGGAGCGTCTGGGGCGAAAGTGACGCCGGGCCGCCTGCGATCGCCTGCGGCTAACGCCGTCGCAGGCGAGCCCCGCAGGCTACATCCGGACGATGATCTCCGAGACCAGCCGAACGAAGCGCGGCTCGGCTTCGCGCGCGGCCCGGATGACCTCCTCGTGGCTCACCTTGAGGTTGGGCTCGCCCGTGGCCATGTCGGTGATGACGCTGATACCCAGCACTTCGGAAATGCCGCCATGCTTGGCGACCAGCACTTCCTGCACGGTGGACATGCCGACCGCGTCGACTCCGAGCCTGCCGAACATGCGGAGCTCCGCAGGCGTCTCGTAGTTGGGACCCGTGACCGCCACGTAGGAGCCCTTCTGCAGCTTGATTCCCAGGTCGGCGCCGCACTGCTCCGCCAGCGCCATCAGTCGTGGCGAGAAGGGGCACGACATGTCCGGGAACCGGGGCCCGAGCCGCTCGTCGTTGACGCCGCGCAGGGGGTTCAAAAAGCTGAAGTTGATGACGTCCTCGATCAGCATCAGGTCGCCGACGTGGAACAGCCGGTTGATGCCGCCGCTGGCGTTGGTGACGATGAGCCTGGGGATCTCCAGCGCCCGGAAGACGCGCACCGGGAAGGTGCACTGCTCCGGGGTGTAGCCCTCGTACAGGTGAAACCGACCCTGCATGGCCAGGACGCGCCGGCAGCCGATGCTGCCCACCAGGAGCTGCCCGGAGTGGCCGTGCACAGTGCTGACCGGAAAGTTGGGGATCTCCGAGTACGGGATGCGGATGGCGTCCTGCAGCTCGTCGGCCATCGGGCCGAGGCCCGACCCGAGGATGACAGCGACCTCGGGCCGGTCCCCGATCCGGGGCGAGAGGTAGTCCGCCGTCTGGCGGATCATCTCGTAGAGCGACATCGGCGCCTCAGGTCCCCATCTCCCAGCTGTTGAGGTACTCCTCCTGCTGGGGGGTGAGGGTGTCGATCTCGATCTTCATGGCGGCCAGCTTGAGGCGGGCCACCTCGCGATCGAGGTGCTCCGGCACCGAGTAGACCTGCTTCTTGAGGGACTTGTGGTTCTTCACCAGGTAGTCGGCGGCCATCGCCTGGTTCGCGAAGCTCATGTCCATCACCTGGGCCGGGTGGCCCTCGGCGCTGGCGAGGTTGACGAGCCGGCCTTCGCCGAGCACGTTCACGCGCTTGCCGCCCTTCAAGGTGAACTGTTCGACGTAGTCGCGGACGATGGCGCGCTTGGAGGCCATGTCGGAGAGTGCGTCGAGGTCGAGCTCGACGTTGAAGTGGCCGGAGTTGCAGACCACGGCGTTGTCCTTCATGGCCTTGAAGTGCTCGCGCCGGATGACGTGGATGTCGCCCGTGGCCGTGACGAAGACGTCGCCCTTGGGGGCGGCCTTGCTCATGGCTGCGACTTCGAAGCCGTCCATCGCTGCCTCGAGGGCGCGGGTCGGGTCGATCTCGGTGACGATGACGTGGGCGCCCATACCCTTGGCGCGCATCGCGATGCCGCGGCCGCACCAACCGTAGCCGGCAACGACGACCGTGGAGCCCGAGATGAGCAGGTTGGTGGCGCGGATGATGCCGTCCATCGTGCTCTGGCCCGTGCCGTAGCGGTTGTCGAAGAGATGCTTGGTGAGGGCGTCGTTGACGGCGATCACGGGGAACTTGAGCACGCCCTTGGCCGCCATGCTCTTCAGACGGATGACGCCCGTCGTGGTCTCCTCGGTGCTGCCGATGAAGCCCTTGGGGAGGGGCTCCTTGCGGGAGAGCAGCTCGGTGACCAGGTCGGCGCCGTCGTCCATCGTGATGTTGGGCTCTGTGGAGAGCACGGCGCGCAGGTGGCGGTAGTAGGTCTCCTTGTCCTCGCCCTTGATGGCGAAGACGGGGACGCCGAAGTCGGCCACGAGGCTGGCGGCCACGTCGTCCTGAGTGGAGAGCGGGTTGGAGGCGCAGACGCTGACCTTGGCACCGCCGGCGACCAGGGTGCGGACCAGGTTGGCGGTCTCGGTGGTGACGTGGAGGCAGGCGGCGAGCCGCACGCCCTTGAGCGGCTGATCGCGCTCGAATCGGGAGCGGATCAGGCGCAGGACCGGCATGTTCTCGTCGGCCCAGCGGATTCGCTTGAGCCCGCCCGGGGCGAGCTCCAGAGACTTGACGTCGTGAGGCACCGGCTGCGGGGCCGCCGGCTTCTTGGTGGCTTTGGCTGTCATCTTGGCAATCCTCTCCTGTCCAGCTTTTCGTCGTGGTCACCCAGGCCGGCGATGAAAGGGCCGCCGGCGGGAAATCGGCATGATAGCACGGTGGCAAGCGTCGTTCAATGATGCAGCGCGTCAAAGCCCGGGCCAGTGGAGCCTGGCGGTCCGACGTGGTACCGTCTGTCGGGGCGTCCCGGATGAGATACCGCTGTGGCAGCTGTCTGAAGCAGTTCGACTTTCCGTCGCTGAAGAAGGGAGTCGAGGCGCTCTGTCCCGGCTGCCACGGTGAGCTTCGAGAGACCGCCGCCGGTCTGGCCGTTCTGGCCTGGCTCGGAGCGGGCAGCGAGGCCGGCACGGAGCGCGAGCTCGAGAACGGCACCACGCTGGGACGCGACGAAACGTGCGACATTTGTCTGGCCGACGAATCGGTCTCCGCCCTGCACGCCCGGTTCTTCCAGCAGGCCGATGGCAGCTTCGGACTGAGCGACTGCGACAGCACCAACGGCACGCGGGTCAATGGAGTGCGCGTCGTCCTGAAGACGCTGCGGCATGGGGATCTGCTGCGCTTCGGCCGCTTCGAGGCCACCTTCCGGATGAACGGAGGCCCATCGCCCGAGGCCGCCCAGCTCACAATCCTCGAAAGCGAGGCTTTCAGCCCTCCGGTGGCGGAGTACCGCCCCGCGCAGACGACGCTGGGCGAGGGCGCTTCCGAGCTCGGCACCGAGGCGGCCCGAACGCTCAGGCTCGAACGAGCGCTGGAGATGACTGCGGAGCTGGCGACGCACCTGGACGCCCAGAAGCTTCTGGAGCGGCTGGCCCAGGACATCTTCGAGCTCTTCAGGACCGAGCGCGTGGCCGTGCTCCTGCGCAACCCCGACCGGCGCACTTTCTCGCTGGCGCTGGCCCGCTCTGCCGACGGCACCACGCCTGACGCCTTCCAGCTCTCCCGGACGGTCCTCCGCAAGGTGGTGGGTGAGCGGACCGCCATCGCGACCACCAACGCGCTCATGGACGACCGACTGCCCGCCACCGGTTCCCTGGTGGCGGCCGGGACGCTCTCCGCCCTGGTGGCGCCGCTGGTCCATCGCGACGAGGTCCTGGGGCTGGTCTGGACCGACACGCTCGAAAGCGTGCGGCCGATGGGGGACCTGGAGCTTCGCCTGTTCACGGGACTGGTGGGGGTCGCGGCCGTGACACTCGTGAACGCGCGGCTCTGGGCGCGGGTCGCCGCCGATGCGCGGGTGCGCGCGCACCTCTCGCGGTACCTGGCCCCCGAGGTCGTGCAGAGCGTCCTCGACGGGAAGCTGAGCTTGGGGCTGGGTGGGACGCTCTGCGAGGCGACCGTGATGTTCACTGACATCCGGGGCTTCACGGCCGCCTCGGAGCGACTGGAGCCGGGCCAGATCGTGGAGCTGCTCAACCGCTACTTCGAGCGGATGGTGGATGTCGTCTTCCGGCACGGCGGCACCGTCTGCAAGTTCACGGGCGACGGGTTGATGGCCGTCTGGGGGGCGCCCCAGCCCCACGAAAGCCACGCGCTTTCGGCCGTGCGGGCCGGCATCGACATGCAGCGCGCGATGGGCCCGTTCAACGCCGAGTCGAAGGCGCTGGGAGCCCCCCCGCTCGAGATGGGCGTCGGGGTCCACACCGGCAGCCTGGTCGCGGGCAACATCGGAAGCAGCCGCCGCATGGAGTTCACTTGCCACGGGGACGCCGTGAACACCGCCCAGCGCATCGAATCCGCGACCGGTCCGGGCGACGTCTACCTCAGCCGCAAGACGCTCGAGCTCATGGAGGGCCGCATCCCCGCACTACCGCTGCCGCCGATCCGGGTGAAGAACAAGGCCGACCCGCTGGAACTCTTCTCGGTCGATTTCCAGGCGCTGGCGAGGTCGAGCCAGACGTGAGGCGGCCTGTCGAGGCCGGGAGCGCGCGCGCATGACGGACGGCACCGGCGACCGCCCGCCGCGCGGCCGGACGGTGGTCCACACGGAGGAGCCCCAGGCCTCGGCGGCAAGTGGTGCGCCCGTCCCCCGGGAGGGGTTGCCGACCCTGCCCGGCTACGAGCCGATCGCGCTGCTGGGGGCGGGCGGGCAAGGGATGGTCGTGAAGGCGCTGCAGGTGGGGCTGGAGCGAGAGGTGGTGCTGAAGTTCCTGCTGCCGGAGTACGTGGGGCAGGGTCCGATGCGCGAGCGATTTTTCCGGGAAGCGCGCCTGACCTCCAAGCTGACCCACCCCAATGTGGTGAAGGTGCTCTCCGTCGACGAGCCTCGAGGCGCCATCGTCTACGAGTTCGTTCCCGGCGAGACGCTGGGCGCAATACTGGCGCGAGAAGGTCCATTGGAGCCGATGGATGCAGTGAGGTTGTGCAAGCAAGCGGCCTCCGCGCTGGTCGAGGCGCACGCGGCGGGAATCCTGCACCGGGACATCAAGCCCGACAACCTGCTGGTGGCCGCCGACGGGACGCTGAAGGTGCTCGACTTCGGACTGGCGCGGTCGGCCGAGGGCGGCGGCGCGCGCACGCAGACCGGGGCGATCCTCGGGACGCCGGGCTACATGCCGCCCGAACAGGTGTTGGGCGAAGAGGTCGGCCCGGCCGCCGACATCCACGCGCTGGGCGCGACGCTGTTCCACTTGCTCACCGGCCGGCTGCCCTACGAAGGCGGCGATGCCGTCGAGCTGCTGCGCGCGGCGTTGAAAGGGCCGCCGCCGATGGTGCGAATCGTGCGCCCGGAGGTGCCGGCGGCCGTCGCGGCGGTGGTCGACAAGTCGCTTGCGACCCGGCCGCAGGATCGCCAGGCCGACATGGCGGAGATGGAAAAGGCGCTGGGCCGATGCCTGAGGTCGAGCGCCGCGATGCAGTCTACTCCGCCGGACGCGCCCAGGCCGGCCTCCTCGGGCCGGGTCCCGGCGGCCAATCGCACGATGGTCTCCGGCCGCCACGTGGCGGCCCGCAGCCTCCAGCCGAAGTCGCTTGCGCCTGGGGTCAAGCCGACCTCAGCGCCGGCTCCTGCGGCGCCCTCGCGCGCGAAGTGGGTGGGCGCGGCAGTGGCGGGGCTGGTCGCCGTGGCCCTGGCAACGCTGGCCTTCCGGCGGGGTGCCGTCCCGGCCGCGATGCCCCCGCCGCCCCCGGCGCCGCCGGCCGCCGAGCGGCCGGCACCACCACCACCGCCACCGCCGGTGGTGCCGTTGGCTCCTTTGAGTGCAGTGACCGTGGCCGAAGCGCGTGAGGGGGCCTTCCGGGTGGCGCTGGCGCCGGCGGGCGACATGCTCGTCGCCTGCTGGGGCGCGTCCTCGGGACGGCTTGGGATTGCGTCGAGCCTCGACGGCGCTCGGACCTGGAAGCGCTGGGCGGCCGACGAGCGGCTGCGAGTGGCGCCCAGGGGCGAGGTGCAGCTGGCCTACGGCGCCGGCGGGCTCTTCGCGGCCTGGATCGACCCTTCGCCGCCGCGCGCGATGCTGGCCCGGCTCGACGCGACGGCCAGCAAGGCCGGGCCCCCTGCGCCCCTGGGGGAGGCCTTGTCGGCCGATTCGACCCTGGCGGTTGCCGCCGGCACCACTCGGGACGGCGCTAGGCGCGTCCTGGTCGCCTGGAGGCGCGCCAAGCCGGTCGGCGGGGGCTCACTCCACGACTTGGTCGCCGCATGGGTCTCTTCGGAGCCGAAAGCTCTTTCGAGTCCCACCCGGATCGGGGACCAGCGAAGCCGCCCTAACCGGGACGCGCAGGGCCGGTTCCGGGTCCTGTTCCTGCAAGGACAAGGAGTCGTCCTGCTCGAAGACGCCGAAAAGGGCGACGCTCCGTTCAAGGGACTGTTCCGCTCCACGAGCCCCGGTCCTGAGACCGCGTGGACGGTGCCCGAGCGCCTGCGCCTAGCCCCCGAGGCCGAAAACCCGGAGTTCCCGGGCATCGCCACGACAGCGGAGAGGACCTTCTTGCAGTGGAGCGTGATGGAGGAGGGGCTCGTCCCCGGCCGGCTGATCCTGGCGGGCCGCTGCTCGGGACCGGATCTGGCTGTCCCCGAAGGCCGCAGGCTCACGCGAGTCCCCGGTAGGCACGTCGGAGCCAACGAGCTGGCCGCGCACGGCAACCGGCTCTGGTCGACCTGGCACGAATGGGCCGAGGGCTCCAACGTCTGGACGTCGAGCCCCGATGGCGGCGTCACATGGAGGCCCGTGGAGAGACTGGTCTCCTACAGGCAGGACTGGCGCCCCGCCGCCCTCGCCGTGGACTCAGCCGGCCGGTGCTTCACCCTCTGGTGCGACCCCGCCGGCGTCGTCAAGGCGATGAGGCTGCCGTGAGAAGGCAGGCTCCAGGGATCAGGCTTCAGGGATCAGGCTTCAGGGATCAGGCTTCAGGGATCAGGGATGAGGGATCGGCCTCCGGATTCGAACGATTTTCCACACCAGGCCTTGCAGCTGAATCCTCGAGCGCCATAGCCCGGAAGCTCTTCCTGACTCCTGAAGCCTGACTCCTGAAGCCTGACTCCTGAAGCCTGATCCCTGCCCCCTCAATTCTGCCTCATCGCCAGCTCGCGGTGAAAGGCCAGGTCCTCCCGGATGTCCGGCCGGAGCGTGCTGTAGATCGAATCGCTCACCAGCTCGGCCAGGATGCCGAGCGTCTCGGGATCGCGCAGGCGGCCCAGGCCTCGCACGGCCCACTCCTTGACGAGCGGGTCGGGGTCTTCCATCTTGCGCAGGAAGTGCTCGCGCCCGGCGCGAAACCTTACGGTCGCCAGGAACCGGGTCGCCATCCCGCGCACCAGCGGCACGGGGTCATCCAGCAGGCCAAGGACGTCGCCCGAGAACGCGGCATCGCCGCTGGCGGAGACCGCGTCCAGCGCAGCTAGCCGCACCTCCTCCTCCCCATCCCCGAGCCCGAGCCGGGTCAGCTCGGCCACCTCCGAGGCCGTCCGGGAGCGTGCGACGGCGTCCATCAGGCAGGCGCGCCCGAGGGCGTCGGCCTGATCGAAGGCGGCCGAGAGAAGATCGACTTCGCCCGAGCGCATCGCGGGCGTCATGGCGTTCATGCGATCGTAAGTCTCGCGGCATCCGGCCAGCCCTTCTTGCAGCCACGGGGAGAGCCTCGCATAGACGCGCGGCTCGAACTTGGTGCCGAGCAGTCGCAGCACCAGCGGGCTCCTGAGCCAGCCAAGCGCGGCCGCCGCGCTCTCGCTGACCCACATGTCGGCGTCGCCCAGGGCGCGCGCCAGCTCGTGCTCGTGGCGCCGGTCGCCCCCGGCGCCCAGGTACTGGCAGGCAATCCGGCGCAGCATCGGGACGCCGTGCGCCAGGTGCGGCAGGGCCGCCTCGTCGTGACCGGGTCGCGCGGTGCGCCGGAGCATGTCGAGGACGAAGATCCGCACCGAGACGGCCTCGCAGCCCAGCGCCCACTCTGTGAACGCCACGGCCCAGGCGGGATCGTGAGGCTCGAAGGCCCGTCGCGCGCAGACCAGCGCGCGGTACTCGGCTTCGGCAGCGTCCGGCGCCTCGCCCAGCCACTCTCGCCAGTCCCGGCGATCCACCTGTTCCCAGTCCGCCCAGAGACCCTCGAGCCCGGGCGGCGGGGACTGGCCGGCGGCCATCGACTCGTTCAGCAGCGGCTTGCCGGCTGCGCGAGCCAACCTCCACATGTTGGCGCCCTGGGCGGCCAGCGCCCGGATCCGGGGGACGATGTCGCTTCCGGCGCGGGCAATCATCTCCTCGGGGGCGTCTTCCCAGGCGGTGAGCACGAGCTCGAGCGCCTGGTAGCGCACCTCCTCGTCGGGATCGTCACCGAGCGGCGCGGCGCGGAGCTCGGGCGTGAGCGCCCGGGTCGCCTCGGGGAATGCCATCAGGTGGTGGAGGGCTCGTCGGCGGACCCAGGTCTGAGGGTGGGTCAGGACGGCCGCCGCGGACGGTACCTCGCCCCGCTGGAGCGCCTGGTCGAACTGCTCGAAGGTCTGGTAGGCCTCGCGAAACGGAGTCAAGGCCTCCTTCAACTCCGGGTCTGCCCGCTCATAGGCGGCGGTGACCAGCTGGGCCTCCATGTAGTCGAAGCTCTCGGGCTGGAACAGCCCGGCGATGGCGATGAGGGCTGCGCGGTCGACGAGTGGAGTGCGCCGGCGGATGAGTCGAGTCCCTTCGGCCCAGGCGCGCTCGGGGGCCAGCTTGGCCAGGTTCAGGAGCGCCTGGCCCGCGACAAAGTACGACTCGTCCTCGAGCGCCCGCAGCAGGTGCGGGACGGCCGCCGGGTCGGAGCAGCGCTTCAGGCGGCTCACGGCGTCTTCGCGCACCCAGACGGTCGGATCGGCCAGGCGGCCGCACAGCTCCTCGACCCGGGCGGGGGTGAGCTCTTCCTCGTCCTCCACGCCGACGACCGGGATGCCATAGCCGCGGATCAGCCGGTGCAGCTCCCAGAACCGGCGCGTGCGCGTCGCCTCGTCCAGGCCGGTCGTGTCCTCCCATGTCGTGTTCACCGTGAACGGGTTGAGCTGCAGGAGCGACTGCGGATCGACGCCGTAGTACTCGGCCTGCTCGGCCAGCGGAGAGTGCGGGTAGATGATGCACATCGCCAGCACGCCCACCTCGTGAACGTAGGCGTGGTTGCGCCGCACGAACTCCAGCGTCAGCTCGTGGTCTTCCTCGGTCTCCCCGGGGAAGCCGACGATGAGGTTGATGACGTTGTAGATGTCCGATTCGCCGCCCAGCCGCAGGACGTGATCGGCATCGTCGACCATGTAGCCCTTGCGCATCTTGCGCAGAACCTTCTGGGAGCCGCTCTCGATGCCATACACGAGCGCCTTGACGCCGCCCGCCTTCATGCGCCGGAAGAGCTCCCGGTCCATCAGCCGGTGCACGACGGCATTGCCCCACCATCCGACGTCGAGTCCCGCGGCGGCGATGGCGTCGCAGACGGCGCCCAGGTGCGGCAGGTTGCCGTTCAGCAGCAGGTCGTTGCAGCTGAACTGGTTGATGCCGTAGCGCTCCTGGTGAGCGCGCATCTCGGCCACGATGTGCTCGACGGAGCGATGGCGAAACCCGGGCCAGAGGATGCGCTCGTAGCACATCGCGCACTTGCGGACGCAGCCGCGGCTGGTGAGGAACGGCAGGATCGGCTTCTGGTAGATGGAGAGATCGAACTCCTCGAAGGTCGGAGCTGGAAAGAGGTCGAGGTTGCCCTGCTGGGGGCGCGGGACGAACGGCCGCTCCCGGCCGCCGGCCGTCCAGGCGATGGCGCCCGGGATCTTCGCCAGCTCGCCCCCTTCGAGGTGCGCCCGGACGACTTCCAGCAGCGTCTCCTCGCCCTCGCCCTCGACGAACACGTCCACGCGGTCCAGGTGGCGCTGGATCTCATCGGCGGAATCCATCTCGTTCATCCCGGTCGGCCGGAAGCCGGTCAGCCCCAGGGTGCGCGGATCGGGCGGGGCCTGCAGCCGCACGGACGGGCCGCCGAAGACGATCAGCTTCCGGCAGCCGCGTGCGCGCAGCTCCTCGAGGATGCCGAGCGTGAAGTTGACGTTGGCGCTCTGGCAGGAGAAGCCCAGGATGGAGGCCGGACTCTCGATGAGCGAGTCGACGAACTCGGAGAGCGCCTGCGTCGTGGCCGGCGAGAAGACCCCGTCCAGGATGCGCGGCCGGGCCCAGAAATCCGAGGTCGTCAGGTCCCAGTAGCGCCGCTGCTCGGGCTCGATTTGCCGGTAGAGCTCCGCGTTGAAATCGCGCACCCGGGTCCGGACACCGTGACTCCTCAGGTAACTCGAAAGGCACGCCAGAGCCAGGTGCGGGCATTCCGTCCGCCACGGCGGGCAGACCACCAGTTCCACCTGCGGCTCCGCGTGTGCCGGCGCGGGAGCGGACATCGGCAAAAGTATACCGCAGCGCTGAGCCTGACTCGCTCGAGCTCCTTGGGGACCCCGCCGGCGGATTCGCGCGGCGCTCGGTTCCACCTACGGCCTGCGCGGCGGCTGGGGCACGCGCTTCTTCAGCGCCCTTGCTGTGTTGGCGATCCATCCGGCCGCTTCCGACAACCGCGCCCGCGCGTCCGGATGGAGCTCGAACGCCAGGCCGGTCCCGGTCGACGGCGGGGTCTGCAGGTCGTACGGCCACTTCGAGAAGAGACGATCGCGCGCCGCGGTCCAGGCTTTCTGCTGGCGGTCGAGCTCCTCGACGGCATCCGGTCCGTCGCCCACAACGACTTCCCTGGAGGCCCAAACGCGCTGAACCGCCAGGTCGAACCGCGCCAGTTCCCGGACCGGATCGGCGGCGGAATCGCCCGGTCCCCGCAGGGCTGCGTCGAGCACGTCCGTGGCGTCTCTGGCATCCCTGGAAGCGCGCACGGCTCGGGCCAGGCCGCGGACGATCATGAGATCCAGTCCGCGCCCTTCGCGCAGCACGGCGAACAGGGCGTCCCTCACCAGCTCGCTCGGCGGGGTCCGAGTCCGGTCTCGCGGAAGCGCACCCTCCACCAGCGCTCGCATGCAGGCCGCGCCTCCTCGACTGGCCGGTTCTGAGAAACCGGCGAGCAGAGGACTTACCCTCTCATAAAGCGGCAGGGCGGCCTCGGCCATTCGCTGCATCAGCAGCACGCCGTCCATGGAGTGGGCATAGGCCAGCAGGCCCGTCTCCCGCGAGGCCCAGAGGCGCAAAGTGTATCCGAAGCAATCGAGGATGTCCCAGGCTGTGAGCAGCAGCGACCCCATCAATCGGGAAAGTTGCGCGCGGGCTGCGGCGTCCTGGCTCACGATGCGTGCCTTCAAGTCGTCGAAAGCGGCGCCCTGGCCCTCGAGCGATTCCTTCCAGAGAGCGAGGGTCCGGGCCAGGAGTGCCCGCGGGTCGCCGGAGTTCTTGTTGCGCTCCTTCGCGTGCAGCCGCTCGACCGCCTCGCGCACGTCGCGCAATCGTTGCTGGGCGCGAGCCAGCGTCGGGACAGCTTCGTCCCCGGGCAGGGTAGGGGCCGCCATCCAGGCCGCGGGTCGCGCGGGCGCCTTGCGCAAGGGGTGCGCTGCGGGGGCGGCCTTCGGCGGCGCGGGATTCGGACGCGGCGGGCGTGGCAGGAGGGCGACTGCGACCAGAGCGAGACCTGCGGCCAGGAGTACCGCCGGGAGGACGCCGCGCTTTCTCGGTTGCTCCGCCGAGGACACCCTCGTCGATGCCAGAGGACGACGAGCGTGGTTCGAAGACCGCTTCGCCGAGCGAGCTCCGCTTGCAAGCGCGCGGGTTGGTTCGGACGGTTGCGGCAGAGTCCGGACCGACGGCAGCGCCTGCACTGCCCGCAAGAAGGCCGCGGCGTCCGGGAATCGCTCCGTCGGGTTCTTGGCCAGCGCTGTTCGGAACAGGGAGTCGTAGGCGCCCGGCAGCTCGGGACGAGCCAGTGATGCGGCCGGTATCGGTGCCGATACGTGCAGCCGGAACAGCTCGGCGGGGTCCTCGGAGTCGAAGGGTGGGCGTCCGGTCACCAGCTGAAAGAAGGTGACGCCCAGGGCGTAGAGGTCCACGGCGGGCGTCGCGGCTTCGCCTCTCCAGACCTCGGGGGCCATGTAGAAGGGCGTGCCCAGCATCAGCCCCTTGCGCGTGAGCGGGCCGGCGGAGAGCAGGTCCTTCGCCAGGCCGAGGTCACCTACAAGGACGCCCCGGTCGGAGGAGAGGAAGAGGTTTGCCGGCTTGATGTCCCGGTGGAGGATTCCCATCTTGTGGAGAGCGGCGAGCACTTCGGCGGCGGTGGCAGTCACCTCCAGCGCGAGCTCGATCGCGAGTGCCCCCTCCTGCTCCAGACGCTGTCCCAGCGTGTCACCCATCACCAGCTCGTGCGCCAGCATCAGCCGCCCCTCGACCTCGGCCACGTCGAGGACGCGAACCAGGTGGGGATGCACGGCGCGAGCGGCCAGACGCCCCTCTTGCAGGAAGCGCGCGCGAGGCTCAGCGTCGACAGCCAGGTCTGGGGCGAGCAGTTTGAGCGCCACGGGGCGGTCCAGCGACAGCTGTACGGCTTCGTAGACGACGCCCATCGCTCCGGCGCCGAGCAGTCGTACGATTCGGTAGCCGCCGAAGAGATTGCCCGGGCGCAAGGCGCCGGTGCGCCCCGGGTTGGGGCCGGGAGTCGTTGTCGAGCGCGACTTCAAGCCTGGAGAGGATACCGGAACGGCGATTGCGGCGGGCGGGGCCGCGACGTGGGACAGTCCCGGCCGTTCGGGGCTCGAGGTCGTACCGATGGACTGACCACGCTGGCGAGCTGGGGTGTTCCTACCCCCCCCTCAGGTCTGCCCCCTCCCATCTTCTACCTTCCCTCTTCCATCTTCTTCTTCCGCCATCGGCCGTCTTCGGCTCGTGCATACCCCAGCTCGCTCAAGGCCATCGCGCCGGCGGGACCGCGGCCCGTGGCCAGGGTGAAGGCGACGTGCGCGTGGAGGCACTTGAGGAAGCGGGCATCGCCCACTCCCGCCACGCCCCGAACCTGCTGCAGGTAGGGCGCCGGATCGACCTTGGGTAGCTCTCGGCGGAAGATCGTGTAGAGCATACGGCGGTAGAGCTCCTGCGAGCGGAGAAACGTGGCCCAGAGCGCGGGGGCGGCGGCCAGCGCGGCCTCGTAGCGCGCGATGGCGCCCGTCGATTCCAGCCCTGCGACCTCAGCACTCAACATTGGGCACGCGAGCCAGTAGGCCGTCTTGGAGATGCCTCGCCCGAAGAAGCCGAGCACCACCCGCGGCCGCCCGTCGTCAGAGCGATCGACGACCGCCAGCGGCTCATACCGGAGCTTCCCCAAGGCCTCGAGTATCGCCCCTCGGTCCTCCTCCGACACGCGCCGCTGGCCCCCCAGTCCTCTTGGAGCTTCCCCGTTCGCCGCTTCTCGCTTCTCGATTCTCAATTCTCGATTCTCCTGTCCTCATGCTACACTTCGCGGACCCGTCACCATGCCGGGCGGCCGTTCCCAGGCCCCGCCCGGATTGTTTCGCCGAGGAGGAACCGTCCCCATGATCGACACTCTCCGAGCCCGAGTCGAGGCGCTCCTGCCCTGGGTCGATCGGCCCGCCCGCTACATCGGCGGCGAGTTCAATTCGGTCACGAAGGACCCCGCCGGCAAGCTTCGCTTCGCCTTCTGCTTCCCGGACGTCTACGAGATCGGCCAGTCGCACATGGGCGGCGTCATCCTCTATCACCTGCTGAACGAGCAGGACGGAATCTTCTGCGAACGTGCTTTCCTCCCCTGGGTCGACATGGAGCAGGCGATGCGCCGCGAGGCGATCCCCTGGTTCACGCTCGAGACCTGTTCGCCGGTGAAGGAGATGGACATCGTCGGGTTCACGCTGCCCTACGAGATGCTCTACACCAACGTCGTGAACGGCCTCGACCTGGCCGGCATCCCGCTGCACCGCTGGGAGCGCTCCGAGGGCGACCCCATCGTCATCGCGGGCGGGCCGGGGACCTACAACCCTGAACCGGTGAGCGACTTCATCGACCTGTTCGTCATCGGCGAGGCCGAGGAGCTGGTGCTGGAGATCTGCTCGGTCGTGGCGCGCAAGGACATCTCTCGCGCCGAGAAGCTCGAGCTGCTCTCGCGGGTCCAGGGCTGTTACGTGCCCGCCACCGTCGAGGTGAAGTGGCGCGACGACGGCACTATCGAATCCTTCCAGTCGCAGGTGCCGCTGCCCGTGATGAAGCGCATTGTCGCCGACGTCGACAAGGCCTTCTTCCCGACCAAGCCCCTCGTCCCGTTCCTGCAGGTCGTGCACGACCGCGCCAACCTGGAGGTCCACCGCGGCTGCGTTCACGGTTGCCGCTACTGCCAGGCCGGGATGCTCTACCGCCCCCAGCGCGAAAAGAGCTTAGAGACCCTCACCCGCCAGGGCGAAGAGGTCGTGAAGAACACCGGGTTCCAGGAGATCGGCCTCTCCAGCCTCAACACCCCGGACAACACCCAGCTCGTCCCGCTCATCAGGAACCTGACGAAGGCCTTCGAGGAGAAGAAGGTCGCGGTTGGGCTGCCTTCGCTTCGCGTCGACAGCTTCTCAGTCGGCCTGGCCGATTCGCTCAACAAGGCCAAGAAGACCCAGATCACCTTGGCCCCGGAGGCCGGCAGCCAGCGGCTCCGCGACATCATCAACAAGAACATCTCGGAGGAGCAGATCCTCAACACGGTCAAGTCGGTCCTGGACGCGGGCTGGCGCGAGATGAAGCTCTACTTCATGCTGGGCCTCCCGGGCGAGACCGACGACGACCTGGTCGAGATGGCCGAGCTGTTCAAGAAGATCGTGGCGCTCTCGAAGGGCTACCCGGGCCGGGGCCTCTTCATCACGACCACGCTGTCGAGCTTCGTGCCGAAGCCTCACACGCCCTTCCAGTTCGTGAAGCAGTTTCCCAGGGATGTGCTGGAGCGCCGCATCCGCATCGTGCGCGATCGGGTCGACCCGCATCGCGTCAAGCTCCGCTGGCGCGAGTTCGAGCTGGGCGAGCTGGAGGCGATCTTCAGCTTGGGTGGCCGCGAGCTCGGGAAAGTCGTCGAGCGCGCCTGGCGCCTGGGCTGCAAGTTCGATGGCTGGTCCGACCACTTCAAGTACGACCTCTGGATGCAGGCGTTCCAGGAGTGCGGCATCGACTCGGGCCGCTACTGCTACACCGACAAGACCGCCGAGACGATCTTCCCCTGGGAGGTCGTCAGCTGCGGCGTCGACAAGGACTGGCTCTGGCGCGATCTGCAGGCGGCCTGGAACCGCAAGTCCATCCCGAACTGCTTCTTCGACAAGTGCAGCGACTGCGGCGTCAACGAGACGTTCGACTGCTGAGCCGCCCATGATCCTGCGCGCCTCCTACTCCAAGACCGGCCGGATGCGATTCCTGGCGCACCTGGATCTGGCGCGCACGATGCACCGCGCTCTGGCCCGGGCCGACATCCCCATCGCTCACAGCGAAGGGTTCAACCCGCAGCCCAGGGTCGCCTTCGGCCCGCCGGTGGCGCTGGGGGTGGAGGGGCTCGAGGAGTGGGTGGACTTCGTCTTGATGCGGCCGCTCGAGCCTGCCGAGTTTCTGCAGCGCCTCAACGCCGCGCTCACCGAAGGTATCCAGTTCACCCGGGCGATCGAGCTGTCCCGGCGGGCCGCATCTCTTGGCAGCCTGATCCGCTGGGCGCGCTACCGGGCGGAGACGATCACCGGTTGCCTGCCCCAGGCCGCGGCAATTGCGAGCGCCATGTCGGGCAGCTCGCTCGAGCTCGTCAAGCGGAGCAAGAAGGGCGAGAACGTTGTCGATGTCCGCGACCGCGTGCGGGAGCTGGCGCTCGACGGCCCCACGCTCCACGCGCTGCTGGCTTGCGGGCCGGAGAAGAGCCTAGGGATTCTCGACCTCATGTGTCATTTCACCGGACTGGAGAACGCTGCCGTGTTGGCCGGGTTTCGCGTGTCGCGCGTGAAGTTGTATGCTGAGGTCGGCGGGGAGCCGGTCCCGATCGAGGACATCCCGGCCGAGTCGAATGGCTGATCGAAGGAAGTCCCCGTTTGCCCGCTTCGCCGACGGCGCCAAGGCGCCCCTGCGCGGCGTCGATTTCCTGCTGCGCCACCCGTCGCTCTCGCGTTACGCCATCGCGCCCTTCGCGATGAGCTTCCTGCTCTTGCTGGCGCTGCTCTTCGTGACGGTGAACTACCTCATCATGCCGTTCCACGACGCCATGGTCGCCCGGCTCAACCTGGCGAGCTGGATCAAGTGGGCCTTCGAGCTGGTGCTCTGGCCAGCGATCGTCGTCACGTACACCATCCTTGCCAGCTTTGTCTTCACCGCTCTGGCGAACCTGCTGGCCGGCCCCTTCAACGACCGACTCAGCCAGCGCACCGAGGAGATCGCCACCGGCAAAGCCGAGTCGACGGTCTTCACGTTCCGCGAGGCCTTCTCGAAGCTCGGCAAGAGCTTCCTCATCCAGCTCAAGAAGATCGTGGTCTTCATCGCCGTGCAGGTGCTGCTCCTGGGTTTGTACTTGGTGCCGATTCTCGGTGCGATTCTCCACCCGGCGGCCGCGGCGCTCGTCACGATCTGGTTCCTCGCCAGCGAGTTTCTCGACTACCCGATGGAGCGGCGCGAAGTCTCCTACCGCATGCGCCTGCTCTTCACCTGGACCAACCGCTACGAGGTGGCCGGCTTCGGCACCGCCATCGCGATCTGGCTGGCCGTGCCGCTGCTCGGCTTCACCGCGCTCCCCGTCGCCGTCGTCGGCGGGACGCTGCTCTACCTGTCCGCGCTGGAGTAGCGGGGGGCGAGAACCGAGAATTGAGAATCGAGAATCGAGAATCGAGGAAGGGGCTCACGTCCTCGGTCTATCGGCACCGGCCTGGGCAAGGTAGCGTCCTTGTTTCTCTACTGGCTACTGACTACTGGCTACTGACTACTGGCTACTGACTACTGGCTACTGACTACTCCTCCCCGTGCTCTCCGCCTTCGACATCCACAAGCGCATCCGTGCCCGCGAGGTCACGAGCGAGGAGGTCGTGCGCGAGCATCTCGGGCGGATTCGCGAGCTCGATTCGCGGCTGAACGCCTTCCTCGAGGTCACCGGCGAGTTGGCTCTCGACGCGGCGCGCGAGGTTGATCGCCGACTGGCGAGCGGGCAGGAGCTGGGTCCGCTGGCGGGCGTCCCGGTTGCCGTCAAGGACAACATCAGCGTGCCGGGCGCAGGCGCCACCTGCGCTTCGCGAATCCTGAAGGGCTACAAACCCATCTACGGGGCGACCGTCCACGAGCGTATGTCGGCGGCCGGGCTGCCCTGCCTCGGCAAGACCAACATGGACGAGTTTGCGATGGGCAGCTCGACGGAGCACTCGGCCTTCGGTCCGGCCTCCAATCCGTGGGACCTGGAGCGCGTTCCGGGAGGCTCCTCGGGCGGCTCCGCGGCGGCGGTGGCGGCGGGGATGGCGCCGCTGGCTCTCGGGAGCGACACGGGCGGCTCGGTGCGTCAGCCCGCCGCGCTCTGCGGCATCGTCGGGCTCAAGCCGACCTACGGAGCGGTCAGCCGCTACGGCCTGATCGCGTTCGCGAGCTCGCTCGACCAGATCGGGCCGATGGCCCGGACCGCGCGGGATTGCGCGCTGCTTTTCGACGTCATCCGCGGACGCGATGCGCGCGATTCCACTTCGGTGGAATACCCCGGCCGGGCTGCGACGGCGGACCTGGAGGCCAAGCTCGACGGGTTGCGGATTGGAGTGCCCGAGGAGATGATGGGGGAGGGGATAGAGCCCGAGACGCGCGCCGCTGTGGAGGCCGCGGTGCGCCGCCTGGAGGGGCTGGGCGCTCGCGTGGGCGTGGCCCGGCTGCCCCACCTGAAGTACGCCATCGCCACCTACTACGTCGTGGCGTGCGCCGAGGCGAGCTCCAATCTGGCGCGCTACGACGGCATCCGGTACGGCCATCGCACGGCGCGTGACCAGGACCTGGCCGGCCTCTTCACGCACACGCGCGGCGAGGGGTTCAACCCGGAGGTGAAGCGCCGCATCATCCTGGGAACGTATGTTCTCTCGTCGGGGTACTACGACGCGTACTACGCAAAGGCCCAGAAGGTGCGAACGCTGATCCGCCAGGATTTCACGCAGGCCTACGCCGACTTCGACGTGCTCGCCGGGCCGGTGAGCCCCACGACCGCCTTCCGAAAGGGCGAGAAGAGCGAGGACCCGCTGGCAATGTACCTGGCGGACATTTGCACTCTCTCGGCCAACCTGGCGGGAATCCCGGCGCTATCCCTGCCGTGCGGCTTTTCGGCCCGGGGCCTGCCGGTGGGGTTGCAGCTGATGGGCCGACCGTTCTGCGAGAGCGTGCTGTTCAACGTGGCGCATCGGCTCGAAGGTGAGCTGGCTTTGGGCGGCCGGCACCCGGGTCTCTGATCGACGGGCCGCAACTTCCCGGAAGAGCTGCGGTATTCATTAACCGAGGGTGACGGCGTCTCGACATGGACGCTGCCACAACTCTCCGATGACCGAAACGACCACACCGATGAAGCGGGAGAAGCGGCTGGCGCAGCTGACGCAGCGGCGCGGCCTGACGACGAAGGTGGCCGTGCTCTTCGAGGACCGCCTCGAGATCCGGACCTCGACCTTCCTGGGCGAGGTTCGGTCGGCGCTGGAGCTGGATGCCATCGAGGGGATCAGCCACGTGCGCGGCGCCAATGTCTCGCTCACGATGGCTGCTGCCTCGACGCTCTCTGCGCTGGTGGCATTCGGGATTGCGGTCCTTACGGGCGGGGCGACGCCGGTCGACCTGCGGGTCCTGGCCATTCTCGGCACCGTCGCCGTGGTGCTGATCCTGGCACTGCTGGTCGTGCGGGAGAACACCTTCAGGGTCGAGACCTTCCGTAAAGGGCGCTTCACGCTCTTCGCCGACCACGAGCCCGACACGGCCGTATTCGAGTTCCTGGGCGCCGTGCGCCGCGCGCGACAGCGGTTCATCGGGAAGGGCCGGGCTGGCGCTGGAAGCCAGGCAGTCGCCGAGGAGCTGCGAAAGCTGGCGGGCCTCGTGACGAACCCGGCCGCTCTGGAGGCCGAGGAGCTGCTCGAGGCCGACGGCCTGTCGGATCTGGCTGGAGAGCCGGCGGACAACTCGGAAGAAGCCGCCGACGGCAAGCCGCGCTCGATCAACTAGGGCGCCAGGTCAGCGTCAAAGTCGGAGCCGCGGAGGCGGAAATCGGGGGCTGGCTCCGAAACCCCGCATGAAATCTGCCCCATGCCGAACCGGTTGCCTGGGGTTTCGGTGCCTGTACCCGACTTCCGACGACTTTGCCGGAGTCCTCACCAGGGCGCTCGCCGAGGTGGTGTTTTGGGCGGGCAGGACCTATAATGCTGGCCGGCGAGTCGAGAGGGGCTGCGTGGCCGGATGAAGAAGAAACTGATCCACGACTGGAATCTCGGGGGCAAGGTGTTCAAGCCGTCGAAGCCGGTCTGGTTCGACGACGAGACGCTTCGGGACGGGCTCCAGAGCCCCTCGGTCCGTAACCCCGACATCGACGAGAAGCTGCGCATCCTGCGGCTGATGGACCGGCTGGGGGTGCAGCGCGTGGACCTGGGGCTGCCCGGCGCCGGCCCGCGCCATCGCGAGCACATCGAGGCGATGCTGCGCGTCATCACCGAGGAGCGGCTGTCGATCCGCCCAGGCTGTGCGGTGCGTACGATGCAGTGCGACATCGAGCCGATCGTCGAGTTGCAGCAAAAGTACCGCCTGCCGATCCAGGCGAGCATGTTCCTGGGCACTTCGCCCATCCGCAAGTTCGTCGAGGGTTGGACGACGTCGCGGTTGCTCGAGACCTGCGAGAGCGCCGTGAAGTTCGCTGTGAGCCATGAGCTGCCGGTGATGTTCGTCACCGAGGACACGACCCGCTCCTCGCCGGGGGAGATCCGGACGATCTACACGCGGGCGATCGAGCTGGGCGCCCGGGCCATCTGCGTGGCCGACACCGTGGGGCACGCAACGCCGCGAGGCGTGAAGCGGCTGCTCGGCTTCGTGCGGCGGGTCCTCGACTCGACCGGGGTGGAGGGCGTGAAGATCAACTGGCACGGGCACCGGGATCGCTGTCTTTCGATCGCCAACTGCCTCGCGGCGGTGGAGGCCGGCGCGGACGTCATCCACGGCACGGCACTGGGCATCGGCGAGCGGGCGGGCAATGCGCCGATGGACCTCCTGCTGGTCAACATGAAGCTGCTCGGCTGGATCGAAAACGACCTGTCGTGCCTGGCCGAGTACGTGCAGGTCTGCAGTCACGCGCTGGAGGTACAGCTCAGCAGGAACTACCCCGTTTTCGGCGAGGACGCTTTCGAGACGGCGACGGGCGTCCACGCCGCGGCCATCATCAAGGCGTTCCGCAAGGGTGACCCCGAGCTGGCCGATGCCGTCTACAGCGGCGTTCCCGCCGGGCGATTTGGTTTGCACCAGAAGATCCGGGTCGGCCACATGAGCGGCCGTTCCAACGTGGTCTTCTGGCTCGAGAGTCACCACATCGAACCTCAGCCCGGCCTGGTCGAGAAGATCCTCGAGGCTGCAAAGGTTTCGGCAAGACTGTTACGAGACGACGAGATCCTTTCTGTCATCGCCGCGCACGGGGGAGCCCCCGAGCCTGCAGGGCAGCTCTGAATCGGACGAAGGAGATCCGAACGACCATGAATTCATCGTTGATGAAGAAACCCGTTCTCTGGATGGCACTGGCGCTCTGCTCGGTGCTGGCAGCGCCTGCCGGCGCCGAGCCGTCGATGGTCGATCTGCAGGTGGCGGACGTCCTTTGCAGGCCGGGCGATGACGTGGTGATGCGCGCGAAGCTCGAGGAGAATGGGATTCGGGGCGAGGACATCGACAACGTCGCCGTCGAGTTCCGGCTGGATGGCAAGGTGCTGGGCAGCTCCAAGACCGACGACGACGGCGTCGCCGTGTTTCGGCTTCGGGCGCCGGTGGCCGGGGATCACGTCGTGAAGGCTGTCTTCGAGGGAACGGCCGAGTACATGCGCGGGGAGTACAACGCGCTACTCTGCGTGCGGCCCGCGACCACGCCCTTGATGATTCTGGACATCGACTGGACCATTTCGATGACCCAGAACTTGAACACCGCGTTCGGCAGCTCCGACAGCCCGCCGCTGAAGGACGCCGCTGAGGTCGTGCGCACGCTTGCGGCGAAGTACCTGCCCGTCTATGTGACCGCCAGGGCTCGCCAGCTCAGGAAGCGTACCATCTCCTGGCTCGATCGCTATGCGTTCCCGAAGGGGCCGGTTTATGTCCTCAATCCCAAGGAGTTCCCGACCTACAACGAGGCGAAGTACAAGAAGTCGGTGCTGCTGCCGATGAAGGACCTCTTTCCGAAGATCGTCGCCGGCTTCGGCAACAAGGAATCCGACGTCGAGGCTTACAAGGCCGCCGGCATCCCATCGGTGTTGATCACCGAGCGCAGCGTCCCGGATGCCACCTGCGTGCCCGCGTGGTCCGCCGTTGAGCAGGCGCTGGCGGGAAGGTAGTAATGAAGATGGAAGGTAGAAGGTAGAAAGTAGAAGGTAGAAGGCCGCGGCCGGCCGGACGGCGTTTGGCAGGAGCGGACCCGTCTGCGGCGAACCTGTTCGATCCCTAATCCCCAATCCTCAATTCTCGATTCTCGATTCTCAATTCTCCTCATGACTCCCCGCGAACCGCACGTTGCAGGCGCGTTCTATCCGGGCTCGGCCGGAAAGTGCCGGGACCTGATCGAGCGATGCATGGAGGGGCTGGGGGCTGGCGAGGCTTCGGCCGCGCGAGTCGTCGCGGGCATCGTGCCGCACGCGGGCTGGATCTTCTCCGGCCCGACGGCGGCTCGCACCTTTGACGCAGTGCGGCGTGGGGGGGGCGTGGACACGTTCCTGCTACTGGGCGCCGTCCATGTGTGGGGAGTCGAAGCGCCGAGCCTCTACGCGAGTGGGGCATGGCGGACGCCGCTCGGCGACGTGTCCATCGACGAGGAGCTCGCGGAGGCCTTGCTCCAGCGGCTGGCGGGCGAGCTGGTCGAGGCGCCCGAGGCGCATCAGATGGAGCACTCTCTGGAGGTCCAGGTTCCCTTCGTGCAGCACCTGTTCCCCGAGGCTCGCATTGTGCCGATGATGATTCCGCCGGAGGCGACCGCGGGGAAGCTGGGCCGGAAACTGGCTCGCGCGGTGCGGGAGGCTGGCGCTGGAAAGCGAATCGTGGCGCTCGGGAGCACGGACTTGACGCACTACGGGCCGAACTATCGGTTCATGCCCGAGGGGCTGGGTGGACGAGCGCTCGAGTGGGCCAAGTCGACCAACGATCGGCGAATCCTGGAGCTGGCGCTCGAGATGAAGGAAGACGCGATCGTCGCAGAAGCCGTGGGTCACATGAACGCCTGCGGCCCGGGCGCCATGGCTGCGGCGTGTGGATTCGCTCACGAGCTGGGCGTTTCCGGCGGCCGGCTTCTGGGGCATACGACCAGCTTCGACGTCATGCCGGAACGCCAGCCGAGCAGCTTCGTCGGCTACGCCTCCATCGCGTACGACGCGGCCGGCTGAGCCGATCCGGGGCTGCGGACGCGCTTGAGTCCATTCGGGTGGGAACGCTAGGATGGGGCGGCGACGCCCATGGACTACCAGCCCGTCATCGGTCTCGAAGTGCACGTTCAGCTATCGACGCGCTCGAAGCTGTTCTGCGGCTGCAGCACCGACTACTCGGGGAAGCCTCCGAACACGCACGTGTGCCCCGTTTGCCTGGGCCTCCCGGGTGTGCTGCCGGTGCTGAACGACGAGGCGCTCAGGTTGGCGGTCAAGACCGTTCTTGCGGTGGACGGTGAGGTCGCCAGGTTCAGCCAGTTTGCGCGCAAGCAGTACTTCTATCCCGACCTGCCCAAGGCTTACCAGATATCGCAGTACGACCGCCCGATCGGGTTGGGTGGGCATATCGAAATCGACTTGCCGGGCGGCCCTCGCCGCATCGGGTTGACCCGGATTCACATGGAGGAAGATGCCGGCAAGCTGGTGCACCCCGCGGGGGAGGCGCATAGTCTGGTCGACTACAACCGTTGCTCTGTGCCGCTCATCGAGATCGTCAGCGAACCCGAGCTGCGGACGCCCGAAGAGGCGAAGCTCTACCTCCAGAAGTTGAAGAGCGTGCTCGAGTATCTCGAGGCCAGCGACTGCAACATGGAGGAGGGGAGCCTCCGCTGCGACGCCAACGTCAGCCTGATGCCCATGGGTTCCTCCACCTTCGGTGCCAAGGCCGAAGTGAAGAACATGAACAGCTTCAAGGCAGTGGCGCGCGCGCTGGAGTACGAGATCGAACGGCAGGCGAAGGTGCTCGACGAGGGCGGGCGGGTAGCGCAGGAGACTAGGCTGTGGGACGAGGCCAGCGGGAAGACGTTTCCGATGCGCAGCAAGGAAGACGCGCACGACTACCGCTACTTCCCGGAGCCGGATCTGCCGCCCGTGGTCCTGGAACGTGAATACATCGATTCAGTCCGAAAATCGTTGCCCGAGCTGCCGGATGCGCGGCGAGCCCGGTACATGGCGCAGTTTGGGCTATCGGCCTACGACGCGGGAGTGCTGACCGCCGATCGGCGTCTGGCCGACTGGTTCGAGACGGGAGTAGGTGTGCACCCCAACGCCAAAGCGCTGTCGAACTGGGTACAGAGCGAGCTGCTGGGCTATCTCAACCGGGACGGGTTGGATATCGGGGCGGTGAAGTTCTCGCCTGCCGACCTGGCCGAGCTGGTGAAGCTGATTGACGCCGGGACCATCAGCGGCAAGATCGCCAAGGACGTATTCGCGGAGATGTACGCGTCGGGAAAGCCGCCGACGGCTGTCGTGCGGGAGAAGGGGCTCGAGCAGATCTCCGACGAATCGGCGATTGCAGGGGCGGTCCAGAAGGCGATCGAGGCGAACGCGGAGGCGGTCGCCAGCTACCGGGCCGGAAAGCCGGCTGCGCTCGGGTTCCTGGTGGGACAGGTGATGCGCCTGACGAAGGGCAAGGCCAATCCTGGCCTGGTCAACAAGCTGCTCCGCGAGAAGCTGGGCGGCGAGGGATGAGCCGATGAAATTCTTGCTGCTGCATGGTCCGAACATCAACCTGCTGGGCGAGCGCAAGCCCGAAATCTACGGCACGGTTCGCTACGAGCAATTGAATGCCGTCCTCGTGGAGTACGCTACCAGCTTCGGCGTGGAGCTCCTCATCAAGCAGTCGAACCACGAGGGGGAGCTGATCGATCTGCTGCAGAAGTTCGCGTCTGGTGAGAAGGCCGACCCGGGCAAAGTGGCTGCCGTGGTGTTCAATCCTGGGGCCTACACGCACACGAGCATCGCATTGCGGGACGCGGTCGAAGCCTGCACGGTGCCGGTGATCGAGGTCCACATGACCAACGTCCATGCGCGCGAGAGTTTCCGGCAGAAATCGGCCATAGCGCCGGTCTGCATGGGCCAGATCTCCGGATTCGGGGTGCTCTCGTACTTCCTGGCGATCTACGCGCTGGTGAAGCAGTTCGGCATCGACGGCCGGGCGTAGGCTTCAGGAGTCAGGGGTGAGGCTTGAGGCTTGAGAAGTGAGGCTCGAGGGGTGAGGGCGGGGCAGCGGGAAAGGGGTTGCCCCGCACCGGATCTACTCACTACTCGCTACTCACTACTCTGAACAGCTGCTCGGCGTCGCGGGCCATCTGTTGGAAGCGTTCGAGCTCGATGCGGACGAAGAGGCCTTCGGCTTCGGCGTAGAGCTCGCCGGCAGGGCCCAGGAGGGCGCCGTGGGTGAAGACCTTTCGGGCCTCGAGGCGGTCGATGCGGGTTTCCAGGCGGGCGACGGTTCCCAGAGGCATCATGCGGCGGAAGTGGGTGGTGAGGCGGGCAGCGACGACGGAGTGGCCGGCGAGCCAGGAAGCGGCGCCCATGGCCTCGTCCAGGATGGCGGCGAGGCTTCCGCCGTGGGCGTGACCGGGCGGGCCCTGGCAACCTGGGCCGAACCAGATTTTCCCGACGAGGGCGCCGTCGGCGTCGCGCTGATAGTAGCGCACGCGCAGCCTGTCGCCTTCCTGGTCGGTGGAGACGAAGGAGCGGGCGGACTTCCAGAGGGTCTGTGGGGTGAGCGCGGACCATCCGGGCTCGGGAGCCAGTAGCGGTAGCACGTCGTCACGGCGTCGGGGGGCGGAGCGTTCTCGGGTCATCGAGGGGGAGAATAGGGCTGGACTGGGGGGGGCGCAAGCCCGGTGGGGAGCGGAAGGTGAGGGGAGGGCTCATCCGGTGGCGGTGGAGTGCCGATAACCGGGAACGCGCACATCTGGCAGCAGATGCGCGTCAGAAGAGAGAAGTGGACGCTTCGGGCCGAGGTGAAAAAGAGAGTTGACTCGGCCGTGAGGGCATGATACACTTCGCAGCTCTTGAGCGAGGGAGACCTTGCGAGAGCGCGGCCCGTGATGGGCTGTTAGAGAGTTCATTGAAAAACCGAATATGAGCTTGAGGTGCGGGCCAGGAAGCAAGAAGGTTCTGTTCGTTTGAGGACGGAGCAAGGGCTCGAGGTGAATCAAGGTGATTGTGGGTGTTCTGCCGAGAGG
>JACPRK010000194.1 GCA_016190005.1 Candidatus Wallbacteria bacterium
CGGGCAGGCTTGGGCCGCGCCTCGTTGACCGTGAGGGTCCGCGAGTTGACGGTCTGGTTGTTCAGCGCCGCGATGGCCTTCTGGGCCTCTTCGTTATTCGGCATCTCGACGAAGGCGAAGCCCTTCGGCCTGCCCGAGTCGCGGTCCATCGGGAAAACGATCTCGCTGACGGAACCGTGCTTACCAAAGAGCTCCTGGAGCTCTGCATCCGTCGTCTCGTACGACAGGTTTCCAACGTAAATACGCATCGCGTATTCTCCTTCCATGCTGGTGCGGTTCAGTGCTCTACCCCGTCCGGGTCGAGAATACGCGCCCCAAATGTGGCCGGCAGTATAGCGCATCTCGAGCCCCATTGCACCAAAAAAAGCGCGGCCGCTCCCTCGCTCCTCCTCGCCCTCTCACCTCGCCCGCGCATAAGCCACAATCCGGCAGTACTAGGATGCTCCCGGGCTCCCGGTTTCGCGCGCGGACCCAACAGATCATGATGTCGAAGACCGCTGGGGTGCGTGGACCGGCCGCTGCCGCCGCAACGGTCGTGCTCGCCGCCTTTGGTACCGGTGGCGTCTCGGTCTGGTTCGCCCGCGAGGCTCGGCAGCGGCTGGACGCTGCGCTCAAGAGAGTGCTGACGCCGGGATGAGCCCGGCGCAGGCAAGAGCGGGCCGCCTGGCGCGTCAGTAGACTTCCTGCTCGTCGTCCCAGCCGATCTGATCGAGAAAGTCGTCGTAGCCGCCGGGGTAGACCTTCACGGTCCCGCCCTGGAAGTAGATGAGCTTGGTGGCCAGGCGGCTGAGGATGAGCTCGCTGTGGGTCACGATGACCACGGCGCCGTCGTAGCTCTCCAGGGCGTCCATCATCGCCTCGATGGAGTCGATGTCGAGGTGGTTCGTCGGCTCGTCGAGCAACAACAGGTTCGACGGCCGGGCCAGGATCTTCCCCAGCAGCGTGCGGCTCTTCTCGCCGCCGGAGAGCACGCCGACCTTCTTCTCTGCGGCGTCGCCCGAGAACATCATCGCCCCGCAGATGGAGCGCACCGCCGTGCGGCCAAGCATCTCGTTGGCCGACTGGACCTCGGCCTCGACGGTCATCTCGTTGGAGAGCCGATTGATGTTGGTCTGGCCGAAGTAGCCGAGCTTCACCTCGTCGTGGCGATGCACCTCGCCGGCCAGGGGTTCCAGCTCTCCTGCCAGGAGCCTGAGCAGGGTGGACTTGCCCTTGCCGTTTCTGCCGATCACGCCGACGCGCTCGCCGCAGTCGACGTGGAAGGTGAGCCGGTCGATCAGCGGCTGCTCGATCGAGTCGCCGTGGCGCGACGGGTAGTCGAACGTGAGTGCGCGGGCCTCGAGCATCGTCCGCGTGTTGAAGGGGGCCTGACTGAAGCTGAAGTCGAGTGTCTGCTCGTCGAGCAGCTCGCCGAGCGGCTTCTGCTTTTCCAGGAGCTTCACCCTCGACTGCACGGTCGAGGCTTTTCCCGGCTGCGCGCGGAACCTTTCGATGAACCGCTCCACCTGCTTGCGCTTCTTCTCCTCGTTCTTGCGGGTCTTCTCGTGGACCTCGTCCTCTTGCTCGAACTGCTCGGCGAGCTTGGCCGTGCCGCCCTTGATCTTCCTCAGCTTGCGGCGCTGGATGCCCATCGTGTGGGTGGTCACCTTGTCCATGAAATCGCGGTCGTGGGTGATGACGATCAGCTCGTTGGGCCAGGCGTTCAGGTAGCGTTCCAGCCACCGGACGCTCACGATGTCGAGGTAGTTGGTCGGCTCGTCGAGCAGGAGCAGATTCGGCTCGCTCACCAGGAGCTTGGCCAGCTGAATCCGGATCTGGAAGCCGCCCGAGAACTCCTCGGGGGGCCGATCGAGGTCCTCGGAGGTGAACCCCAGGCCGAAGAGGACAGCCTCGACCTTGTACTCGAACTCTTTCTCGTGGGGCGGCAGTCCCAGGCATGCCTCGGCCAGCACGGTCGGCTGGGAGAACTCCAGGTGCTGCTGGAGATGCCCGAGCTTGTAGCGGCCGGGGATCATGATGCGGCCCGAGTCGGGGCTCTCCTCGCCCAGGATGAGTCTGAGGAGCGTCGATTTGCCCTGGCCGTTGCGGCCGACCAGCCCCAGCCGCTCGCCAGGGCTCATCGAGAAGCTGACGTTGTCGAAAAGGACCTGGGTCCCGTAGGACTTGGTGAGATCGAAGACCTGAAGCATCGCATTCGCCCGCTGTTCCACCCGGTCACCCGTACCGGCGCCCGTGGCCGCGGATTGTAGCAGAGGGGAAACTCCGGCGGGAGCCCGGTGATACACTCCCCATCATGCTGTCGCTTCGCCACGCGCTGCTCACCTTGGCCGCCGCCGCCGCCGTCGCGGGGGCTGCCGCCGCTCAATCGATCACGGTCGACGACTTCGGGCCCGGGTGTGAGCTCACGGGCAAGTGGGCTGACAACCGCACGAACGGGTTTTCGGGCGCGGGAACCGTGGGCAACGGCTATCACTACACGAGCAAGTACCCGCCTGCGGTGAAGACCGGTCGCGAGACGGCCACATGGACGGCGCGGCTGCCGGCGGCAGGGCGCTACAAGGTGGAGGTCTCGTTTCGAGCGGGCAAGAACCGCTCGGGGAAGGTGACCTACGAGGTGGAGCACTCGGGCGGGAAGGCCCGCAAGGTGGTCGATCAGCGGCCCGGGGACGGGTGCCGGTTCGAGACGCTGGGCGTCTTCGAGTTCGCGGCGGGGGCTGCGCGGGTGGCGCTCGTGAGCGACGGGGGGGCGTCCGCCAGTGCTGACGCCGCGCGCTTCACACCGGACGGTGGAGCCGGACCGGGCGGGCTGGACGATGTGCTCGCCCCGGGGGGCGGCGGGGGCGGCGCGGCGGTCCGGCTGGACGAGGCACGGACGGGGAAGGCGACCTACGAGTTCGGGGCGGACGGCACGGCGACGGTGCGGATGCTGCTGGCGACCTACGGTCCGGCGCGGCTCTCTGTTCGGCGGTTGGGGGCCGATGGGGGCGAGACGGAGCTCTTCAGGTGGAAGCGCGAGAATGACCGGGACCCCAGCCCGCTCGCGGAGGCGGGACAGCCGGTGGCGGAGTCGATCGTGGAGTCGTCGCCGGGCGATCCGACGGCGGCAAGCGTGACGCGCCGCGTCAAGGGGCGGGCGGGCGATAAGCTGATCCTCGAGCTGGAAGGCCAGTTCGGCCGGGGCAGGCCGTACCTCGAGGTGCGCGCGCCCTGAGCCTGCCATGCGGCCGTCCAGGCGAGGGGTGCTGCTGCCGGCGGCCATCGTGGTGCTGGCGATCCTCTTGTTGCTGGCCTCGTCGCGGCTGCTGGTGTCGCGCCAGCAGTTCGACACGGTCGTGCGGCTGGCGGACCACGAGCGCGCCTACCAGGTAGCGGCCAGCGCCGTGGCGCTCGGGCAGCGGCAGGTGGGCGAGCTCCTCGAGTTCCTCAACGACCCCGATCCGGCCACTCGCCCCAAGCGCGAGCGGGCACCCCCCGGGTTGCGCGATCTCGTGGAGCTCGTGGTCGACGACCTGGGCGGGCTGAAGGCGGGTCTGGACTGTCCGCTCGAGCCCGCGCTGATGGCGCACCTGCGCGCGTTGCCGGACGTGGAATCGCTAGAGCTCTCGCTCGCCTCGGCGGCGCCGCGTCCGCTCTACGAGGGCGGGCCCGCCGGGCTGGTGCCGGACTCGCGGGAGCTGTCCCACCTTTTGAGTCTGAGCGCGGTGGCCGTCGTCGGGAGGTCACGCACGCGGGTCGTCGCCTTCAAGGAGGCGCGCGTGGTGAACGTGCTGCCGCCGGTGCTCGGAAAGTTCAGCCTCTTTCTGCGGGGGCAGCGACGCGAGGACCGGGAGGGGTGTCGCGATTCGGCCCGGCCGCAGGGCGTGGAGTGTCTGCCTGCCCAGGTCCTGTCGGGCGATGCCCTGGCCCAGGCCTCCGGCCCGGCGGATGTGGCGCTCGCGCTCGATGGCCGCGGCTGGGTCTATCTGGGCGGCGGCGAGCCCTGGGAGCTGGGGCTGGCTGCGGGCGGGGGACTTGCCGGCCACGCGGCTGCGGGTCTGGCGGCAGGTGAGCACGAGTACGAGCTGGAGCCGGGTTCGCCGCTGGCGGCGCGCGGGGACCTGGCCTACTACGCGCGGGCCGAGCCGATGGCCGGCGAACTGGGCGGGACCGAAACGAAGGAGGCGCTGGCAGGGCGGCCGGCGGCTCTCTACGGGCGCTCGGCCACCCTCAACCTTCATGGCAGCCGGGAGCTTCCCTCGCCATCCGTCATCTGCGGCCGCGTGGTGCGGAGGTGGGCGCTGGTGCAGGGGCTCGTGAACCGCGCGACCGCCACGAGAGCTCCGTTGCCCTGGCTGGACGAGGCGACGTTTGCTCAGGACCGCTGGCCCGGTGGAGCGCGGGCCTCGACCGTTGCCGCGATCCGGGAGCAGTTCGGCGGCCAGCACGCCCGGTACGCCACCCGGATGAGCGACCTCGTCGTCGAGCCGTACAACGCCGGCAACGCTTTCCTGATGGGACTGGGGGCGGCGGCCGCCGGCCCCGTCATGGCTCCGGCGATCCCGGTCCTGTCTTCCGATCGGCTCGCGGTGGATGGTCGCCCTGCCGACCTTCTCGGCACCGTCGCCGGCGCGGCGTGGACCCTCGAGGACGAATCCGGCAAGGAGCTGGCGCGCGACCTGGACCTGCAGGCGTTCCAGGACCTCGAATTCCTCGACCGCAAGGCGGCGAGAAGCTACGAGAGCGCCGCGGAGCTCCTGCGCGAGTGCGTCCGGCCGGGGTCGGCACGGCTCGCGCTGCCCGGCGTGGTGCGGGTCGCGGGCAACCTCGCGCTGACGCGTCCGCTCGAGGTCCCGCGCGGGGGCGGGGGGCTGCTCCTGGTCGACGGCGACATCCGGCTCGCGGCCGAGCTCTCCGTGGAGACGAACGAGCCTTTGACTCTCGTTTCTCTGAGGGGCAGCGTGCGGGTCGAGACGGCCGCGACGATATCGGCCGGGCTGGTGGCCCTCGCGGGGCAGGTGACGCTCCCCGAGTCCTTCGACGTGCGGGGGCCCGTCGCGGCAGGGACACTCGAAGTCGCACGGACGGCGCGCGACGTGCGGCGCCGCATCGCCTGGAACCCACGGTTCGATCCGACCAGCGTGGCCGCGCGGGAGGCCGCCTATCGGGTTGTGGCGCCCGGCCGCTGGAGGTTCTATGTCCCGTGAGCGCGGCACGACCCTGGTGGAGGCGCTGGTCGCTGGATCGCTCGTCCTGGCCGTCGCGGCCGCCTGGGCCGGCGTCTGGTTCACCGGCCGAAAGACCGATGCCTCCAGTGAGCGGCGCCAGGAGTACGCGCGTCTGCTGGCGCGGCTGGACGACCGCGTCCGCCGCGATCTGCGCTCCAGCGTCTCGCTGCGCCAGGATGGGCCCGGGCGCTGGACGCTGCTGGTGCTGGGCGACGTTCCCGGGGGCGACGGCCCCCTGGAGCGCGAGGTCGCCTGGCGCTGCCCATCGCCCGGCACCCGGGTCGAACGCCAGGAGGCTCTGGCCGTGGAAACGTTCGAGTTCGGGCCATACCTGGACGGCAAGCCGTTCGTGTTCAAGATTGGATCGGGGATGCCATGAATGGAATGAACTCCAATCGAAGGCGTCACTCGAAGGCGCTCTGCAGATTCGTTTGCGCGGCCGTCGCGGTTCTGATGAGCACTTCGCCTCTTCTTGCAGCGACTGTCGCGGTCGAGATGGGGGTTGCGGGAGAGACAATCGTGGCGACCATCGAGGCGCCGAACCTCGGAACGCAGGCCATGGCGACGGGGGCTCCGTTTCCGCTGCCTGCGCTGGGAGCGACCGCGGGAGAGCCGGTGGTGGGACCGGCGCGCGCGGGCGAGCGGTTCCCACACCTGGCGAGGCCGGCGGCGGGGCCGGCCGTGGCAGGCGGACCCCCGGCTGGCCTGGACGACGTGCTGGACGGTCCCGACCCGGGCGCCGACCCGGACCCGACGATCACGCTGACGGGGGCTCAGGGCGGTACCTTCACGGTCGCGCGCGACGGTCGGCTGGTCCTCTCACCCTGCCTGAGGACCTATGATGGGGCCGCCCTGACCGTGCGCCTGCTGGAGGCCGACGGCACGGAGGTCACCTGGGCGGGCGGCTCGCTGCTGGAGTGGGAACGGGCCGACGACCGCTCGAGCTCGCCCGCCCGGTTCCAGGGTCGAGCGGACCCCGCCTCGATGCGCCAGGTGACCCCAGGCGACTGGACGCCGGTGGAGGGGCTCGCCTACGAGCTGGCCGTGACCGCCGGCCAGCGCGTCGTGGTCGAGGTGAGCGGCCGGCCGGAGTCGCGAAACTACCTGAAGCTCCGTGGCGACGTGCTGGCGCGGTGAGGTCCTGGACTCAAAAGAGCCGCTGGAGTGTGAAGCTGAGCGGGGCGCCCGAGACCGCGCCGGTCCACTCGACGGTGACCGTCACTTGCCACATGGGTGCGACCGCTGGGTCCGCGGCCAGGTTCAGCAAGCTGGCCGTGCGGCTGAAACCGGCCGGACACGGGGCCACTCCCAGAGCCCGGAGGGTCAGCGGCCCTCGCAACTCGGAGTCCTTCGCCGGGCCGGCCTCCGAAAGCGCCTCGGCCGCCACGCCCGTCAGCGCCGCGACGTAACTGGAGGCCAGGCTCGAGGCCAGCAGCCGCTCCTGCCCGCCGGCCGTCATCTTGCGGCTGGTCGAGAACATCTCGAAGACCGGCACGGCCAGCAGCGCCACCAGTATCAGCGCCAGCAGCACCTCCAGGAGCGTTATGCCGCGGCGCGTCATGGCCGGCCTCCGGCCTCACCGAGCGACACCCGCTCTCGCAGCGTGAGCACGGCTGGCCCTGTTGGCCCGCGCACCCAAAGGACCGCCGTAGCCGAGCCGCCGGCAGGACCCTCCAGCTCCAAGCGCGCCCTGAGCCGTCCGTCCGCGCCGCCCACCATGAATCGGACGCGCTCGCCCTCGGCGCCCGTCCGCTCCCAGCCGCCGGGCACCTCCGAATAGACGGCCACGGCCGGCGTCGGGCGGCCGTCCGCTCCGAGTCGGTTGAGATGCACGGTCACCGTGGAGCTCTCCTGCATCACCCCCGCGGCCGATCGCAGGTCGCGCCTGAAGGCCTCGAAGAGTCTCGTCGCCTCGTGCTTCACGTCGTCCGAGGCCCTGGCCCGCACCTCGGAAGCGACCCCCGCCCGGTAGCTGCGAATGAGCAGCCCCACCGCCACCGCCGTCATCACCAGCGCCAGCATCGCTTCCACCAGGGAGAAGCCGGCGGAGCGAGCGGGCGGCCCGTTCATGGCAGGGGCTCGAGCTTGCCTCACGCCCCCCACTCTACGCCAAGCGGCGTCAGGCCCGCCGCTCCCGCTCTAGTCCGCGCGCCGCGATTCGAAGGCCATCTTGCGGAAGCGCATCTCGACGGGGCGCACGCGGATCGGCACCACCATCCGCGTCACGTTGCCGGAGGCATCCTCGGCGCGCACTTCCAGCGCCAGCTCGCGGCCGTCCGTGGCGTTGGAGGCGCGAAAGATGGTCGTCTCCTCGATGGGGGCTTGCTTCCCGTCCTCGAGCAGGTGGGCTGTCACGCCGGGTCCGGCCGGGGCTCCCTCGGAGGGCCGGGCGAGGAACGGGGCCAGGCCGTCCCGGGCTTCGGGCGAGTTCAGCTCGTCGTCGGGGAAGAGGTTGTGGGCAGGCGGCGAACCGGCTGCCAGCGTCAGCTGCCGGGCGTCCTTTGCGGCGTCGAAGTTGTCCTTGGCCACCACGGTGATCTTCAGCCGCACGTCCTCGGACACGTGGATGCCGTCCACGGTCTGGCCGCCGAGCGTCAGCGGGAAGACGGTCGTCCCGGGAGCTGGCGTCGCGGAGTAGGCTGCGTCCTGCCCGGGCGACCAGAGCGGCCCCGTGAGGTGAGGGACCTGGGGGCGCGGGCGCTCGGCTGAATCGACCGGCGTCTCGAGCATTTCGAGCCGAGAGGGCCCGACATCGTCCTGGGGTGCGACCACGATCGCCACCGTCGGTGCCGTCGTGTCGGCCACGAAGGCGACCAGCAGCGGCATCTCCTCGGCCACGCTGGCCGCCGCGGCCTGCTCCTGCCCCGGCAAACCCTCTTCGGTCGGCACGGTCAACCAGTAGTCGTAGGTCCTCGAAGCGCGCGGCTGCACGCGGTACCACAGCAGCTGGCGGAAGCCACGGGCCAGCTTGTTCGGAGTCGGACGAGCCAACGGCTGTTTCGGGTCGCGAACGCAGGTCGGAACTCGGGCCGTCAGCTTGACCGACAGGCTGCCTGCCGCGGCGTCGGCCGTGGCCGAGAACTCCAGGTGCCGCAGGTAGGCCGCCACGAGCTCGCGGTCGGCGGCGTCCATCGTGGCGACGGGGCTCTCCGGATCCGAAGAGAGGTTGAGCTCGCCGGCGGGCGAGAGGCTTGCCAGCACGGCCGGCTCGCCGCTTGCGCCCGGCGCCATCAGGTCGACGGAGTAAGCGATCTCGGTTCCACCGCGCCAGGCGCCGCCGCGAGGGGCCTGGGCCGCTCCGAAGAGCTGCTCGTGGATGGGCGACTCCGGATTGAGAGTCGACACCGCCTCGCTGGCCAGGTCCTCCTCGGCGATGACCGGCGTGATGAATCGGCCGACCCCCTGGCCCGAAAGCGCAATCGGCTTGTTGGCAACGCGCGACTGGTAGGCCACCGTGACGCGCACGTCGCGCGGCTGGCCGTCGCACTGCCCGGTGGAGCGGTAGGTGACCTTGTAGAGACGCTTCAGACCGGCGCGCACCTTCGTGAACATGTTGGCGACTTGGTCGACGTAGAAGTTGTCCAGCTCCTGCTCGGTCACGGGCCGGCTCACGGCGCCGACCACGGCGGCGTCGATCTGCGTCAAGTCGTCGGCCCAGAGCTTGGCTGCGGCGGGCTTCAAGCGGGCGTCGCTGGCGAGATCGAGGGCGCGGAGCTCGTCGAGCGACTTCACGCCCGGGTCGAGCAGCCGGTTGATGGCCGGCTGAAGCGCGGCGAACTCGTCGGGCCCCTTGTTGGCCAGCGAGTTGCGCATCAGCTCGAGCGTCGTGCGGGCGTAGTCCAGCGCCTGCTTGTCGTCCAGCGCCGCGGGGTCGTTCGGGTCGCCGGTCGTGGTGGGCAAGTCGGCCACCGAGGCGAAGGGCGGGATCGGCTCGAAGTAGGCGCCACCGGTCACATCGCTCATCCGCATCATGTCGGGGCGATAGACGCTTCCGCGCGCGACCTGGCCGTCGGGCTCGAACTCCACGAAGGCGAAGTTGAACATCGGCACGGCGTTGGAGACCGCCGCCTGCAAGATGCTCTCGACGTCGGGCCCCATGTTGCGCGGGAAGTTCTTGCCGTCCGACAGCATCAACACGCCCCGGGCCGGGTAGTTGCTGTCGGCGATGTCGCGCACGGCCAGGTTCCAGGCCTTGTGAAGCGGGGTGCCGCCCGCGACGCGCGCCAAGTTGGCGTCGGCGTAGGCGGCCGCGCCATCCCTGTCCGTGGTGAGCGGTAGCCGCCCGACGCGCTCCAGGTCATTGGAGCCGCAGAAAAGGACCATCGACACCGCGTCGTCGGGAAGCGGGCCGTTGTCGGACATCGTCTGCAGGAACCGGACGGCCGCCGTGCGCAGCTTCTGGAGGATCGGCTCGACGGAGCTGGAGCGATCGACGGCCAGCGTCATCGCCAGCGGGCGGATTTTGGGCGCCTTGAAGTTGTCGGCGCCCGGCTTCACGGACGCGAACGCTTGCCGGCCGCCGGGCGATTCCTCGACCTTGACGTCGGGAGTCTGGAGCTCGTGGTACTTGCTGCTCGGAACCGTGTCGACGACCCGGAACCAGACGTCGACGTCGGGGAAACCGCTGGGGTCGACCTTCTCGACGACCACGCGCACGGTTGGCGCAGGCGCCGCGCCTTGCGCGCTGGCCGGCGGGGACGATGCCGCGGCAAGGCCGATGGCGGCGGCGAGCGCCAGCAGTGTCGTTCCTCTGGCTGTTGCTCGCATCCGGTTCTCCTCGGTCTATCCGCACGTCCCCCGGCGCCAGGTGTAAGCATCGCCGGTGCCAGATCGGACGTGGGCTCTGAGGGCGCTCCGGAAAAGGCTTCTTACGACTTCTGGCCCGCGACCCCGCCATGGAGGAAAGCTCCACCGGGGGAGCTTTCCTCTCCCCGCTTCGCAACTCCCGGCGGCGGCGGCGCGTAGTTCATGACCGGAGGCCCGCCGTCATGCGGGTGCTCCTCGTTTCCCCGGGAGAACTCATGCGCATCTCCACGCGTCCCCTGGTCCTGGCTGCACTGGCTGCGGCGCACTTCGCGCTCGCCACGACGGCCCAGCAGGCACCCAATGCCGATGACCTCGTCTTCACTCCGCGCGCAGCGCCGGCTGCCCCGAAGGCCGCCGAGGCGCCAATCGTGCTCAAGGTCGCGTTGCAGACCGGCCAGTCGCCCTTCGAGCACAAAGTGCTCGGCCCCGATGAGACGGGCGGCATGGCCGGCAACTTCCGGGAGCGGCTCGACTGGATTCGCAACGATCCGCTAGTGCTCGATCTGGCGCGCCGCGTGACGAATGTCTGGCCGAAGAACCCGTTACCGCCGGTGATCGTGCTCTCGGGGACCGAAAAGGGCGCTTACTTCAACCACTCCTTCGTCGTTCTGGGGCAGGGCGTCATGGGGGCCCCTCCAGGCCAGCGCGACGACAGCGCCCGCGGACAGAAGCGGCGCCGCGAGGCCTTCCGCAACACAGTCCTCCACGAGCTGGGGCACTTCCTGCAGTTCCGGCTCTACTCGAGCTGGCTGCCGCCCGTCGACTACAGCACTCGCGAGCTGGCCAACTCCGACAGCCCCGAACACTGGTTCGACAAGGAGACGACGCTTGGTTCGGCCTGGACGGAGGGCTTCGCCGAGGCCCTGGCGGCGTTCCTTGGCTCCGACGAGCGCATCGAGGAGTTCCGCTACCGACGACCCGTCTACTACGGCATCCGAAATCCGAGGGAGCCGCATCGGCTGGCCACCATCGAAGGGCACGTCGCCTTCGCGCTCTACGACTTCTGGGGTCCGAAAGGCCAGTCGAAGGCCTTCGAGCGGACGTTGGCGGTGCTCAGGCTCAGCGACCACCGCGCGCAGCGCACGGAGCACCACGGCACCTTCGATGCCTACCTGGCCGAGCACCTGCAGTCCAGCCCCGAGGATGCGGTCCGATGGGAGCTGGTGCTGCGAGCCAATAGCCTGATGCAGGAGGGCGCCGCCATCCGCGCCGGGGCGATGGAAGTTGGGAAGGCCGATGCGCTTTCTGCGCTTTCGAAGGGACTGGCCGAGCTGGCCGCCAGGCACGGGGTCGATCGCGTCTCTCAGGGGATTGTCTCCGCCCTGCGGGAGCCGGGCGGCGTGAGCGAGCAGCCCCAAGCTGCGCTGGCGGCCGTGCGCGCCGCCGTGACGCGGCTGGCCGCAGCCGGACAGGCCGTGTTCACCGTGCCCGAGTCCGGAGGTGCCACCTACGAGACGATGCCGATTGCCGAGCTCGAAAAGGCTGTTCAGGGCGCCCACACGGAGTTCGACACCTGGTTTCGCCACTACGGCTACGACTTTCACCCCAAGGTTCGCGAGGCCAAGGAGCGCTGGCAGAAGCTGGAGGCGATCCTGGTCCGGCGGCGGGGGAAGTAGCGAGTAGGGGGAGGCTGTAGCTGCGCCGGGGAGTGGCCTAGTCCCGGAAGAGGTCGGCGGCGACGAGGGGGAGGCCGGGCAGCGCGGCGGTGGGAATCGGCTGCTCGCCGCTGGCGGCCTCGTTGTCGCGGTAGGCCTCGCCTGAAAGCGAAAGCACGGTCACGCTCTCTTGCTCCGGGTCGACGATCCAGTACTCTCCAATCCCGTGCCTGGCGTAGAGGCGCCGCTTGCGCAGCAGATCATGCCGGAAGTTCGTCTCCGAGAGTACCTCGATGACCAGGTCGGGCGGGCCCTCGATGACGCGCCTGATCAGCGTGCCGGTCCTGTCGGCCCGGATGAAGAGCGCGTCGGGCTGGAGGGACACGTCTTCGGCGAGGACGACGTCCAGCGGGGCGATGAAAAACTCTCCCAGCTTCTGCGCCAGTATCCATGGGCGCAGCTTTGTCGCCAAGCGCATGACCACGTACTGATGGCCGACGTTGGGGGACTCCTGCACCCATAGCGCTCCGTCGAGCAACTCGCGCCGGGTGCCGTCATCGCCGAGAGCGCGCACCTCCGCGTAGGTCCAGCGCTTCGCCGTCGGGGTTGTCGAGTTCGCCGAGTCGGCCATGGTCAGTTCCCCGGGGAAGCGTACCTCGGCGCCGGCACGAACGGCAAGCTCGTCCGCCACCGGGAGCCCCGCCACGGCCACAGGCCGGGGGAGGCCTACCGCTACTTCGCGGCCATGACCTCGCGGATGGCGCGGCGGGCCTCGTCGATGGCGGCGTCCAGGTAGGCGCGGCCGGCGGCGTCGGCGTTGGCGATGGCGATGCGGCCGAAGGGGCGGCGTCCCAGCTCGCAGGGGCGAAGGGGGCCGGTCATCACCTCGGCGTCCCAGAGGGTGCTGTACTCGTAGGAGTAGCCGTGGGGCCAGCGGTTGACCGTGAGGGCGAGGATGTCGCGCGCGGGGTCGAAGCCGCCCGGGCCCAGGATCCGGCCGAGCTGGGAGCGCACCTCGCGCTCGAAGGTGGCGAACGGGGTGGAGAGTAGCTCCACCCGCCCCGCGCGGTGCTGCTGGCGCGCGGGCAGGCCGGGCATGCAGGGAGTGCGGACGAGATGGAGAGCCATCGGCTCTTTTGGGTCCGTTGCGCTGCGGTACCCGCCGACGCGCACCGGCCGGCCCAGGTCGACCGTGGAGTGGAAGCCGCCCGGCGCGTGGATGGAAGAGACGCCCAGCTTGGCGAACGCGGCCCAGCTCCGCACGAGCACGTTGGTGTAGACGAGCGGAACCTTCACGCCGTAGCCCAGGGCCTGCGCCTGATCGCCGGGGAGCTCGGGGCAGAGATAGGGAATGACGCCGTTCCAGCAGGCCAGGACGCACCGCTCGGCGCGGATGCTCTGGAGCTTGCCGTCCCGGACGTAGGCGACCTCGACTGGGCCGCCGGGTGCGACCTGGCGAACGCGCACGGCGGTGCTCTCCAGGCGGATGCGCACGGGGCCGGCGGGCGCGTCCAGCCGCGCGTAGTCGAGCCGGGCGGTGACGGAGTCCTCGGCCGTGCGGCCGGGCAACGCGCCGGGGACCAGCGTGCGGACCAGCAGGCGCGCAATTGACGCATTGCCGTCGGGGAAGTGGTAGAAGTAGGCCTGGCCGCCGTGGCTTTCCACCTCGCCGGAGCCACCGACTCCATCGAGCTCGGTGTTCCGGAATCCGGGCAATCCCAGCGAGGCCGCGTCGTAAGCCGCTACGGCGTCGATCCCCAGGCCGAACAGCGCGTGCGTGCGCTTTTGCAGGAAGGGGAGGAGCTTGGCCGGTACGGCCGCGACGCGGGTCAGGAAGTCGAGGTAGCTCGTGCGCTCCAGCTCCGAGCGGCGCGCCGCCGGCGTCAGCTGCTCGAGGTATCGCGTGGGGCTCGAACAGAGCGTGAACAGGGCCCGGCGGGCCGCCTCCGGAAGGGGGGCTTCGGCGAGGAACCTGGGCCACGGATCGCGGCCTGCCGGCGGGAGGTCGTTGGCCTCTCCGCCGAAGTCGCCCAGCGGATCGGGTAGAAGCCGGTCGGCGCCAAACGTCTCCTTGTCGAAGAAGACGCCCCGTCCCAGACCGAGGGAGCCGTAGAGCCGGCGATCGTGGTGCTCTTCGGACTTCGCCATCGGGACGCCCAGCTCCTCGATCAGTCCCCGGGCGACGGCGCTGTAGGGCGCCGGGCTGTCGATGGCGTGGCCGCCGCCATAGGCCAGGATGGTGCGTCCTGCGACCGTGAACTCGTTGCGTTTGCAATGGCCGCCGAAGTCGTCGTGGTTGTCCAGAATGAGAACGCGGGCCCTGGCTCCCGCCGACTTGCGGAAGAAGTGGGCCGCGGCCAGTCCGCTCACGCCCCCGCCGACGACGGCCAGTTCGTAGCGCTCGCCCGTGTCGGCTGGTTCGCCCGCGTTGTCCCAGAACGCGTCGTCCCTGAGCTCGTGGGCGATCTCGAAGCTGCCCGGGTGGGCGCCTCGCAAGCCAGTCAGACTGGGCGGATAGATCGAGTGGGAGGAAGCGCCCGGCCGCCTGGCCGCGGCCCGGGCGCGGCCGCGCGAGCCCGCCAGCGACGCCGCTGCCCAGGCCATCCCGTTCAGGAAGTCTCGCCGGCAAATGCGCCGGCGCATCCCCAGCTCGCGATCGGCGAGTCGGCTCAACGGGCCTCCCGCGTCGGCACCCGGTAGCGCCTCAGTGGCTCCACTGCAGGAAGGCGCCCGCGGCGTCGAACGTGGGGCGCGATGGGCTCCAGCCCAGCGCGGCGCTGGCGGGGGCCGTCACGGCCTGGTCCATCACGAGCGCGTCGGCCATCGCTCCCATCGAGGAGCGCGCCTCCGCCAGCGGCACGGACCGAACAGAGCCGTGGGCACCGGCTGCCTGGCTGCACGCCGTCGCGATGTTCCTCACCGTCATCGGCGCACTGTCCACGGCGTGGTAAACGCCGGAAGCCTGTCCCTCGAGCAAGAGCACGTAGAGCTCGGCCAGGTCCTCCAAGTGGACCAGGCTCCACCGATTGCTGCCGTCCCCGATGAACGCGGCGGCGCCCTCGTCGCGGGCCGTCTCGAAGAAGAGATCCACCAGGCCGCCCCGCCCGCCGTAGACGATCCCGGGCCGGAGCACGACCGTGCGCAGCTGATCGCTGCGGGCACGCAACACCAGCGTCTCGTGGTAGGAGCGCCAGGCCGATACCTGCGCGGCGCCCGCCGTGCTCGCCCGCTCGTCGGCTGGCGCGTCCGGCGTGTTGCCGAGCACCCAGACGCCCGACGTGTAGATGAGCGCCCGCGAGCGGCCGACCATGCTGGCCTTGATGAAAGTCTCGATGGCCAGCGCGTCCTTGGCCGGCCCGTCGCTCGAGTGCTCCTGCGCGATGTGCACCGCGGCGTCGTGGGACCAGGCCATGGCCTGCCACGACACCGGCTCTCCCATCTCGCCCACGAAGGGGATCGCCCCCACCTCCTGCGCCGCGGCAGCAGCGCCCGGCGAGCGCGTCAGAGCCGTCACGCGATGGCCAGCAGCGACCAGCCGCCGCGCGACTGCCCGTCCGATGTACCCCGACGCCCCGGTGAGAAAGACATTCATGAGAGGAGAGAGTAACCAGTGTACCAAGGCCGGCCCGCCCGACTCCAGGCCAGGAAAACTGGGGACACACGACCTATTTTGAAAAAATAGGTCGTGTGTCCCCAATTTTCTCGCGTGCGGCCGGGCTCATGCTCCAATCATGTGGTGGGCAAGCGACGGATGACCGAGCCGCTGCGCCCGAGCAGGACGGCGCTGCCACCGGTGCGCCCGCGACTGGAGGTCCTCTGGATGCCCCTGGAGCCGAGCGCGCGCTACGCGCGAATCGAAGGATTGATGTCGACGCCGCTGGACCGCGAGATCGTGATTCTCAACATGCCCCGCAACAGCTATGTCGCGCTCGACGAGATCGGCCGGCGCATCTGGGAGCTCCTGGAGTCGCCTCACAGCGCCGAGGAGCTCTGCCGAGTGCTCTGCACGGAGTTTGAGGGATCGGAGGCCGAGATCGTCCGCGATGTGACCGGCTTTCTCGAGCAGCTTCAGGCCGAGGAGCTCATCCGAAGCGTTCCGTAGTCCGGACGACGCCCTATCTGGTTTCCTGTGAAGAGCCAGAGAAGCCCATCCGTGAGTTCGATCGCCAGAGCGTCCGCAACATCGCTGCCTTGATAGGACTGCCAGGCCAAGAGGCCTACCGCGTGGGCTAGTCTGCCCGTGGCCGCTCGACTCTGGGAGAGCCCGTCGGCGAGCACAACTCCAGCGAGAAGCAGCTGCCGCGACGTCCCCCCGCGATGACGCAGCCGGTGCTCGAGCTGCCCGCCAGGCAAGCCAGCGGCTCCCCTGCATCCAAAGTGCATTCGCAGGCCGCATTGCCTACGTCCCATACCTTCACCGTGCCGTCCTCCGACGCGGATACCAGTCGCCCCCCGGATACGAAGACAAGGCCCGTCACAGGGGCCGAGTGGCCCGTCAAGCTTGCGAGCTCGAGCCAGCTATCGGTGGCCCACAGCTTGATCGTATGGTCCGCAGACCCGGTCGCCAGGCGGCCGTCGTCGGAATGCGCCAAGGCCGTGACCGTGCGCGTGTGCCCCCCGAGCAGGGCGACATCCTGACCCCGTTCAAAGTCCCACACCCTGGCGGTCTTGTCGGCCGAGGCCGATACGACCCAACTCCCACCCATTCCCGCAAGGGCGGTCACCGGGCCGACATGGGCATCGATCATTCTGAGCTGCTCGCCACAATCGACCCTCCAGAGCCCGAGGACGCCGTTGGCTGATCCGGACAGCACTCGGTTGTCTCCCAGCGGCAGCAAGATCCCCACTGAGGAATCGTGACCTCTGAGCGTGGCCAGCTCACGATAGCTGTCCAGGTCCCAGACCTTCAGCGTCTTGTCTGCCGATGACGAGACTAGCCGGCCAGTCTCCGTCAGGATCAGGCACTCCACCGAGTCCGAGTGGCCCGCGAGCGTTGCCAGCGCTTCACCCGTCGTCAGGTCCCACACCATCACGGTTCTGTCCATCGCCCCCGATACGGCGCGGCCGTCGCCCGTCAGCACCACGGCCGTGACCCAGCTCGTATGCCCGCGCATCATCGCCAGCTGCCAGCCGTTCGTAACATGCCAGACTCTCAAGGTCTTGTCTGCCGAGGCAGAAACGGCACGCCCGTCCCCGGTCACGGCCAGCGCCCTCACCTCCCCGACGTGTCCGCGCACGGTGGCCAACGCCGACTCCATCCGCAGGTTCCAGACCTTCAAGAGCTTGTCTTGCGAACTCGACACTGCCCGGCCGTCGTCTGTCACCGCCACGGCGGTCACCCGTCTGGCGTGACCCTCGAGGCTCGCGAGCTCGCGGCCCGTGCTCAACTCCCAGACCTTCAACGTCCTGTCCGCCGATGCGGAGATGGCTTGGCCATCGCCCGTGAGCGCCAGGGCCAGGACCTCGGCCCGGTGCCCCTCGAGGCTTGCCAGCTCGCGGGCGGTCTTCAATTCCCAGACCTTCAACGAGCGATCCGCCGACGCAGAAACCACGCGTCCGTCCTGGGTCAAGGCCACGGCTGTCACCGGGCCCTTGTGACCCGACAGCTTCCCGATCGGATTGTCGGTACCCAGGTCCCAGACGATGAGCGTGTGGTCGGCTGAGGCCGAGACGAGGCGGGAATCTTGCGTGGGAACCAAAGCGGTCACCGGAGCTGTGTGGCCTTCCAGGGTTGCTAGCTCGCGACCCCGCTTCGCATCCCAGAGCTTCAGAGTGTTGTCCGCCGAGCCTGACACGATGTGCCCAGGGGCGGTCCGGGCCAGGGCTGTCACAGCGTCCGTGTGTCCGACGAGCGTCGCGAGCTCGCAGCCCGTTTCGAGGTCCCACACCCAGACGGTGCGGTCGGCCGAGCCCGAGACGACGCGGCCGTCCCCGGTTAGCAACAGCGAAGTGACGGCGTCCTCATGGCCCCTGAGCGTGGCCAGCTCACGGCCCGTCTCCAGGTTCCAAATCCTGACGGTTCGGTCACCCGAGGCCGAGACTACCTGGCCACCGGCGGTTACCACCACGGTCGTGACGAACTTTTCGTGCCCGGTGAGGATGGCACGTTGGCGGCCCGTTTCCAGGTCCCAAACCACCAACGACCCGTCCTCCGAGCCCGAGATGACGCGGCCATCGGCCGTGACGGCCAGAGCCGTCACGTCCGCCGAATGACCCGCCATGGTGCGCAGCAGCATTCCGAAGAGCGGGGTCGACGGGGCGTGAAGGCATCGCAGCCAAGGCCGCCCCGAGCCCTGCACGCGCTCGCGCCACTCTTGCATGAGCCGGAAGAGCGGGCCGGCTGGCCGGTCATGCCATGCGGCCTGGTTGTAGAGCTCCGGCATGGCTCTCTCGGGAAAGTCACGAAGCCGATGCGCCTTCAGTCCGAGCGCGCGGCTCAGGCCTCGGAGCACCTCCCGGACCGGCCCCCTGGCGGAGCCGAGCGCGAGCGCCGAGTCGTACTCGGACTTCAGCTCGTCGGGACCGACCTTCGAGCACTTCGCGGAAACGAAGTCGAGGTCCCGCAACACCTCGTACACGTCGTTCATCAGCGCCGAGTCTTCGCGAGTGGCCTGGAGCAAGTGGTAGGGAGCCTCCCGAAGGGAACGGACGTCACCCGACCACGAGAGCAAACCCGGCGGGTTGGCCTTCTGCACGAAGTAGGTCGCCAAGTCGAGGTGAACGTTGGCCCGTTGAGGGCTCGTCTGCAGATAGCGGCTTCTCACTGCCTGTTCGATCTGCTGATGAAAGAAGCCCAGCAGCTCGCCTCGATGGATCAGGTACGGTTCCAGCCGCAGGTACAGGGGAGACCAGTAGGCCCTAGGCATGGGCCCGCCATGCTCGTGAGTCAGCATGCCGAGAAGCTCGGGCTCCGAGAGTCCGTGGCGTGAGGCTGCCAGCAGCGAGAGACTCCGGGTCACGAGCTCTGGCGGCTCCTGTACCTCCGACTCGATCTGACCCAGGATCTGTCGAAAGAGCCCCTCTTCGTTGTCGGGAAGCCGCTCGATCCAATCGCCCACCTTCTCGTAGCTTCCGTACTGACGCAGTTCCTCGAGGGCCACTCGCAGGTAGAGCACCGTGCAGCCCCGGGCCTTCTGGATCAGCGCGTCGAGCTGGCTGGGCATCGCGAGATGATGCATCGCGTCATACTGAGGCTTCTCACTGAGGCGCTTCCGATAGCGCATCAGAAAGTCGCGCGCGATCTGGCGATTGTCATCGTCGGCGAGGGGCCGCAGTTTCAGCTCAGGCTGCCGCTGGCTCCTCAGCACCTCCAGGCAGCGGCCCTCTGTCGTGCCAGCAATGGCTCGCACGCCTGGTGGCAGCGGATTGGGCAGCCACCTCAGGTCCTGGGCCGCTTCGGCGGCATCGAGCTGGTTCAGGCCATCGATGACCAAGACGAGCCGGACTTTCTTTGCCGCCTCCGCCAACCGGATCGCGAAAGCCTCTGCCATTTCCCTGGGATCTTTGGGGAACTCGCCAGGCAGGTCCAGACGAGCCCTCAGCTCGTCATGGAGGCGACGCATTAGCCTATCGGCCCGTGTCGAGTCGGCCGAGGCGCCCACGAAGTGCGAGAGCACAAGCGTGTCTGCGCGGCTCTGGCGCTGACTGGAGACCCAGGCTCCGAGCAAGGCCGACTTCCCGCAGCCCGGCGGTCCGGTCACCACCAACATCCCGGCGCCTGACCCCGCGGCGTGCGCCGTGAGGGACTCGAGCTCCGCGCGGCGTCCGACGTGATGGCGAGCCCCTTCTCGGATGAAAGCCTCGTGCCGCTGGCGCTCCAGCTCGAACTCCCCGGGCGTGTCCCTCGGGAGCAGCTCATCGAGGGCCTGCGACAGATCGGCGAGCACCCTGTCGGGGAAGTAAGCCCTGCGGGCAGCCTCTTCAGCGGTCGGGGAACCGCGCTGGATCTCCAGAAGGACCTTTCCGTCCTTCGTGTCGTATCCCGCAAACCTGCATGCGTAGCCGTCCAGCACGGACAGCCCCGAGACCCGGATCTGCTGCTTCAACTTCTCCAGCTTCGCCACCGAGCAAAGAACCTCCTCGCAGAAGTCCTCCTGGGTCTCCCCGGCCGGACTTTCACCCGGAAGCCGGTGCGGGACCTCTTGCTGGAACTTGGGGTCCCGGAGGAAGGAAGAGTCCCTCAGGTAGAAGAAGGCCCTGCGATTCGCACTCGACGATCGCAGCGCGCCATGGAGCATCTCGAGCGCCGTCACGGAGTGCGTCCGTGGCGGTTCCATGGAAATCCACTCGTGGTTCTCGGGCAGAGCAGTGCGCTGCTCGGCCGGCACCCAGCCATAGCGTTGGCCCAGAAGCCCCACAAAGAGCGGACACCGGTCGATCTCCTGCAAGCAGATGGTGAGCGCCTTCTCCGTGTCCTCATGGGTGATGCCCCAGCGCAGATCGACCTCCACGAGGTCCCAGCCCTTCTCACGGCACCGGCCCCGGAGCTGGGGGAAGACCTCCTTGACGAGGATGTCGCGCTCGGCCTGCATATCGCGAAAGGTCGACGAGACAAAAACCCGCACGATCCTCTCCTGGGTATCGAGCGTGGGGTGGGCGGACAGCGCGGCCACCTGTTCGCGGGCTTCCGTGGCTTCCAGGTCGGCAAGCAGCTCGGCGAAATCAGGCCGCTTCAGGTGCTCCAGACCCCAGCGCGCCGCCCGGCGATCGTTGGGTTCCGAGGAGTGCGCTAGCCGCTGGAGGATGGGACGGACATCGTAACCCTCGACATCGCAGAGCGCGACCGCCACGTTGACCGCTACCCGGCACTGGGGGTGATTTCGAAGCTCCCACAGCAATTCGTAGGTGGACGGATCACCTATGGCGCCTAGCGCTTCCACTGCGCTGGCAACGACCCGAGAGTTCTCATCCATTAGCTGACGCACGAGAACGGGCACGCACCCCGGCCCACCCAACCGACCGAGGGCAGAGGCGATCGCGGCCCGAACCGTGGGGTCCTCCTCTCTCACGCCCGGCTGGCCGCCGCCCTCGAGATGCCGTAGCAGCGGCTCGACGAACTCGCGGCAGGCGCAAGCCGCCGCGACTCTGACAGCCTCCCGCCGCTCCATGCTCGTTCCATTTGCCAGGACCTCTTCGAGACTCTCCAGTGCGTGTAACACCACACGGTCCGTCGTACTGCCGGCCCGCCCTAACCCGGAGGACCTAGGCTCCGTGCGATGGCGGGAGTCCTGGCGTCGCAACCACGAGGCGACCGCTTCGGGCAGGACAAAGCCCACTTGCTGGTGGCGATTGAGGGTGATCACGAACCTGGGCCGCAAGGCCACAGGGGCGGCCTGAAAACCCGCCAGGACCACCTCCAGCACGTCCTGGCCCGGCGGGAGCGTTCGCAGGATGTGTGCCGCGGCCTCCTGGTACGGCCTGTGCGCGGACACGAGCATCCGCTGCAGTACGGCGAGCGTGGCTGGCCGGCCCACGCTGCTCAGCAACCTGGCGGCTGCACTCTTGACCCGGTCATCCGTGTCGAAGAGCGCCTCGACCGCAACCTCATAGACGGCCCCGACTTCGAGGAAAGCAAGCGCTTCCACCGCAGTTGCCCGGACCCTGGCGTCCAGATGCCTCAGCAGCCGCTCGAGACTCAGCACCTGGATGGAGCCCCCAAGCCTGCCCAGGGCCGAGGCCAGGCCGACCATCACGTCGGCTGAGGTCTCGACCGCAGCCGCCTCCTCCAACGCCTGGAGTCCTGCATCGAAGCCGGCCCGGATGGCCCATCGAACCGTGGCCAAACGGTCTTGCGGATCCGCGGCCCGTAACCGCCGCCGAAACTCTAGCAGGTCCAGGGGACCACGATTGTCTGTGTCTCGTGCGCCGCCAACAAGCCAGCGCCGCTGCTCTTCCAGGGCGCCTCGGGCAACTCGACGCACCTCGGGAATCGGGTCATAGAGAGCCAGCGCACGTAGCAGGGGCGGGGTAGTCGAATCCGCGAGCCTCCCCAAATCGGAGGCTGCTTGCATACGCACAACAACGCTGGAGTCCCGGGCCCTTCGCTCCAGCTCACGTACATCCAAGCGACATCCCCACAGTCCCTCTTCCTCATTATACCTTACCGAGCTCTCGTTGGGAAGGTCGCGACGGACTTGCGGGCAGGTCCGCCATGTTCCGGTGCTGCGGTGTCGCGGGGATATACTGCCTCTGTCCGTCTCGGCGGGAGCGGCTGAGCGAAGGAGGGACCATGACGAATCGGACGCACCCCGACACCCGTTCGAGCGGGTCTGGCGGCAAAGCCAGAGCTTCGAGGTCCGAGGGGCCTATCTCGGATGCCTCGCTGCAGCGCCTGGCGGAATCGATTGACGCGGCCGGGCTTCGCAAGCTCAGGGAGAGCCACTCGCTTGCCGCCAGAAGCAAGACGCCCGTCCTCTATCGAGCATTGGCCGAGCGTTTCCTCGCTTCCGGCGACGGGTTGAGCGCCTACGACGTCGTCAACGACGGCCTGGAAAAGTTTGGCGAAGATCTGAGACTTCGACAGCTGCTAGGGCTGGCCTTGGCTCGAAGCGGTGCTCACGAGCGGGCGCGCCAGGTGCTCGAGACACTTCTGGCCGAAGGCCACTCAGAGGAAGAGACAGTGGGAATCCTCGCGGGTTCCTACAAGCGCCAGGGGCTGCAAATGCAGCAGGGCCCCGAGCGCACCCGGGCCCTCCAGCGAGCCCACGAGCTCTACCGGAGTGCCTTCTTGGAGAGGCCCAACTACTACACGGGGGTGAACGCGGCCAGCCTCGCGTTGCTGTTGAACGACTCCGAGACCACCCGAGAGCTGGCGACCCAGACACGGGACCTCTGCGAGCAACGACTTGGCAATCTGTCGCCGGACTCATCGGAGCGCTACTGGGTCATGGCGACTCTCGGCGAGACCAACCTGCTGCTCGGCGACCTCGAAGAAGCCGAGAAGTGGTACTTGGCCGCGCGCGATGCTGGCCGCCGCCGGCCGGCAGATCTGGGAGCCACGTGGCGCCAGGCTCGCGTACTCTTGCAACACCGCGGCGCCACGAGCACCAGGCTCGATTCGTTGCTGGAGATGCCGGTTGTCGTCAGCTTCGCCGGCCACATGATCGACCGCCCTGGCCGCTCCACCCCACGATTCCCTGCTACGAGCGAACTGGAAGTGGCTCACAAGATCCAGGCGGAGCTCGCCCGACTCGGGGCTGGCATCGGCTACTCCTCGGCCGCTTGCGGGGCGGACATCCTCTTCCTCGAGGCGATGCTCCAACGCGGCGGAGAGATTCACGTCGTGCTGCCCTTTGCGGCCGCCGAGTTCAGTAGGACCAGCGTTGCCATTATCCCGGAGGGCGACTGGGCCGCACGCTTCGACCGCATCCTGGCTCGCGCGGCTTCGGTCTCCATCGTCGGTGAGGCGAGCACGGCCGCCGATAGTCAGGGTTTCGAGTACTCGAACCGAGTCCAGGACGGCCTGGCCATCTTGCGCGCTCGTGCTCTGGATGCCCCTTTGGCGCCTTTGGCCGTCTGGGATCAGCGGCTCGGCGACGGACCTGGGGGGACTTCGGCGTTCGTCGCCTCCTGGCACGGCCGGGGAATCGCGGCGACCATCGTCCCCGTCGGCGAGCCCAACCTCGTCGCGCCACCCGTTGTGACCTGGCCGTCCCCCGGGGGGACGAACATGTCCATCAAGGCGATGCTCTTCGGCGATGCCGTCAACTTCAGCAGGCTGACTGAGACCCAGATGCCGGCATTCGTTTCGCACTATCTTGGCTGCATCGGGGCGCTGGCGGATCGGTCCGTCCACAGACCGTGCTTCCGCAACACCTGGGGTGACGGCCTCTTCTTCGTTTTCGATCGAATGGGGTCTGCGGGTCATTTCGCGCTCGAGCTCAGCGAGGCGATCGCGGGCGTCGATTGGCAGGCGCTCGGCTTGCCGCAGATGGCGCTGAGGCTGGGCCTGCACGCGGGTCCGATCTACGAGATCGAGGACCCCGTCGTTCACCACGGCAACTTCGTCGGCGCTCACGTCAACCGGGCCGCACGCATCGAGCCGATCACGCCTCCCGGGCTCGTCTACGCCAGCGAGCAGTTCGCCGCGCTGGCCGCTGCCGAGAGCGTCTCGAACATCGGGTTCGAGTATGCGGGACAGGTCTCGCTAGCCAAGGAGGCCGGCGTCTACCCGATGTTCCACGTTCGCAGGCTCGGCAGGTAGCCAACGTAGCGCCCGCGCTCCAAACGCCAGCCCGGTGTGTCCATCAGCTCAAAGGGCTCTGGGAAGTGGGATCTCCTCGAGAGGTTGCGGCCCGGTCCGGGAGATCCACGCGGCCCAGGACGCGGAAGCTCCGACGGAAATTGTCCCGCCTGCTCACGTGCAGCCGATGCTCGGCTTCCTGCCTCGGCCGCCTGGCGCCGAAGGGGCCGGGGTTAGCGGCGCAGACGAGGCGTGGTAGCCTCTCCTTCGTGGAGCCGATCGCCTTCTACTACAGCTCCAGGTTTCTGGATCACCATCCGGGCCGCGGCCATCCGGAGGAGTCCGACCGGCTCGAAGCCGTGCTGGCGCAGTTGCCTCAGCTCCCGCTCACCAGGATCGAGCCTGAGCCGGCGCCCAGGTCCCAGCTCCTAGCCGTCCACTCGGAGGCCCACCTGGTAGGCCTTGAGGCAGTGCATGCTCGCGGGGGCGGCGCGCTCGATGCCGACACGGTGATGTCGGCGGGGTCCTGGCCGGCCGCGTTGCTGGCGGCGGGCGCTGCCGCTGGAGCCGTGGAGCGGGTGCTAGCGCCCGCTGGACCGCGAAGGGCCTTCTGCGCCGTGCGGCCGCCGGGGCACCACGCCACGCGGGAGAGCGCGATGGGCTTTTGCCTGCTCAATAACGTCGCCGTCGCAGCCGCCCGGGCTCTGGCGCTGGGCCTCTCACGCGTGGCCATCGTCGACTTCGACGTCCACCACGGAAACGGCACCCAGGACATCTTCTACGAGGAGGGCCGAGTCCTCTACATCTCGACGCACCAGTACCCCTACTACCCCGGCACCGGCGCCCCCACACAGACCGGCAGCGGTGCCGGTGCCGGCAAGACGCTGAATCTCCCGCTGCCCGCCGGCACGGCAGATGCTGCCTATCGCGAGGTGCTCAAACGAGCTCTGCTGCCGGCGCTCGAGGACTTCGCGCCCGAGCTGCTCTTGCTCAGCGCCGGCTTCGATGCCCACGAGGCCGATCCCCTCGGTGGTCTCGCCCTGACCACGTCCATGTTCGGCGAGCTCACTGGAGCGCTCGTCGGGGTCGCCGAGCGCTACTCGGCCGGCGCCATCGTCAGCTGTCTGGAAGGCGGCTACGATCGCCCCGCCCTAGGCGCCTGTGTTGCCGCCCACCTCGCGGCGCTCGGCGGGGCGGGGTAGGGGAGTGCCGATGAGCGCAGGGCGGGCTCCGAAGGGCAGATGAGGACAGCGCCGGCGCTCACCGGCATTCTCCCCCAATGGAATAGCCCGGCTGGTGCCGGGCTTTTCCGAGTCGGACGGTTCAGCGCGCGACGGGTTCGGCGGTGCGGCCGCGGTAGCGGGCGCTGCCGGCGTAGACCGCCTTGCGGAGCCTCTGCAGATGGCCCAGGGGGCGATGCTCTTCCACGGCGTGCCAGGGCGTGTAGGCGAAGCCGTTGCCGGCGGTGTCGGCCTGGATCGCGGCCTGCGACTTGAGGTCGCGCTGGCGGACGATCAGCTCGGCCACCTTGACCGGAGGAGCCAGTTCCTCTTTCCACTCAATCGAGGTGTCCTCGATCGGCGTCTTCGTCTCGTCGACGTAAAACTGCACGAAGAAGTCCCACCGCAGGTCCATCTTGCCCAGGCGGTCGGCGAACTCCGCGCGCAGGTAGTCGGTGGAGCCGAAGGACGAGAGCGGAGGCCGGGAGGCGTCGGCCGCCTTCACGAAGTAGCGGGCGGCGTACGGACCGTACTTCACGGCCGCGCCGCTCCAGAAGGTTTCGATGGCCATGCTGCGGATGGGGCGGGCCGTGCTGCGAGCCAGCGCCGTGAGCATCCTCAGCGCTTCCTTGGCGCCCAGGCGCTTCGCCAGGATCACCGGCATCTTCAGCAGGTCGAGCGAGCCCTCGGCGAACGCCATGAACTGGACCCCGTCACGGGCCGGCGTGGTCGGGCTATTGGTCATCAGGAAGTCCTGCGTCGTCGCGCTCTCCTCTCCTGGAAGGAGCTTGGCGCCCGGGACATCCATGAGCTTGATCGCCAGGCCGCGGACGTCGGGCTTGCGGTCGCCCTGGACCACGCCCACGCCGTTGGAGAGGCGGACCCAGCAGGGGTAGCTTCTGGCCTCCTTGAAGACGCCCTGGCGCGCGTGGTCCGGCAGGTCCGGCAGCACGCGGAACTCGGCCGTGAGGGCCGTGTGGTGCTTGGCATGGAACCCACGGGCGGGCGCGGCGCCTGCGCGGCGGGCCTGCTCGCCCTGGTTGTAGTTGATGATCTCGACGAACTTCGGGAACGCCTGTGCCTCGTCGGGCCGGACAACCTCTTTCCAGGCCGTGGTCGGAGAAGCCGCCTGGGCCATTCCCGTAGCGATGAGAGCCGATGCCGTGAGGAACGTGGTCAGTCGCCTCATAACCGTCAGTGTCTCCTTGGTCGTCGAGTGGCGCGCCGTGCGCTCGCCGGGCGCGAGCCTCGAGTGTAACACAAGTCACCAAACGCCGGGAATGGAACAGCCCGCCCCGGAGAGAGGCGGGCTGCTGACGGATTCGCAGTTTAGCCGTGGTACTGGGAATAGAGCCTCAGGATCTGGTTGTGGGAGTCGACGTAGGTCGTCGCCTCGGCCAGCGCCTGGGCGTCGTTGAAGGAGAGATCGTGGATGCGATCCTGGGCGTAGCGGACCAGGATGCCGTTGTGGGTGTCGTGGTACTGGGACTGGCGGGCGACCATGATGATCTCGCCGACACTGGTGCGGCCCATGTTGGTGCTGGCGTAGGCCCGCAGGATCTTGTCGTTGGCGTCCTTGTAGGTTGTCGCAGCCGCGAGCATGACCGCGTCACGGGCTTCCAGGCGCACCCGGTTCTCCTCGGAGAAGGCGATCAGGATGCCGTTGTGGTTGTCGTGGTACTGGCACTGGCGGGCGACCGCGATGACCTCGTTGACGCCCATCCTGCCGTTGGCCACCGAGGCGAAGACGCGCAGGATGCGATCGTTGGCGTCCTTGTAGGTCGTGGCTGCGGCGAGCCGGACCGCATCCGAGGCCGACAGGCCGTTGGCGTGTCGCTCCGCGAACCGGATGAGGATGCCGTTATGCTCGTCGTGCGTGCGGGTGGCGCGCGCCAGCTGGATTGCTTCGTCGACCGACATGCCCGGGCCGTCGCCCGTGCCGTAGCTGGAGAGCCCGAGTGCCAGCTTCTTCTGCGCATCGGCGCCAGGCTTGGCGTCGCGCAGCTTGGCTACGAGCCCCTTTGCGGGCGCGTCGACCTTGACGGAATGAAGCTCGCCCGGGCTCAGCTCCTTCTTTGCCGCCCCGGCCCTCAGCCGATCTTCGCTGCCCGCGAGCACCGCGCTCACGGCCACCACCATCGCCAGCCCCACCATCGCCAACCGTCTTGCTGTTCTCATCGAGCGTCTCCTGCACATGTCGAGATCCCCTGGAGGGATCGTCTCCGGGTCCATCTGAAGACTACGTCCGTTGCTCTCCGCGGGTTGCACCGGCCTCCATGATATCGCACGCACAGCCGGTCCCCTTCGTGCCGGGGCCCGTGGTGCTCGACGCCTATGAGCTGCCGCTGCTCGCCGCCGCCATTGCCGCGGCTGAGGGTGTGGAGTACAGTTCGTTGCAGCGTCGTCCAGGAGGTGGAACCAGACCCAGGTGTCCGGGAGCCGGCAGAGCAAGAGCCTGAAGTCTGGCGAGGCCGGCCTGGAGTCGCTCGCCGCCGAGACGGTGCTGCCGCCTGGCCTGCTGGCGACGTACCGCCCCGAGGAGTTCCTGGGTGCCGGCGCCATGGGCGTGGTCTGGCGTGCGACCCATCTGGCGCTGGATCGCCCGGTGGCAATCAAGCTGGCCACCTCGCTGGAGCGCGAGCTCGTGACGCGGTTCATCCGTGAAGGGCGGCTGCTCGCACGGCTGGAGCACCCGAACCTGGTGCGGGTCCACGACGCGGGAGAGATCGACGGCTGCCCCTACCTGGTGATGGAGCTCGTACGAGGCGTGACGCTCTCGGCGCTGGCGGGCGGGCGAGCTCTCGCTGCTGAGACGGTCGCGGCGTTGGGGGTGCAACTACTGGAGGGCCTGGGGCATGCGCACGCGGCGGGTGTCCTGCACAGGGACGTCAAGAGCGACAACGTCCTCGTCACGCCCGAGGGCGTTCTGAAGCTCGCAGATTTCGGCCTGGCGAAGTCGCAGCTCGAGGCGACCCGGACCCAGGCGGGGATGATCATGGGAACCCCGGCCTACATGTCTCCGGAGCAGGCGCGCGGCATGACCGTCGACGGGCGGAGCGATCTCTACTCGGCGGCGGTCGTGCTGTTCGAACTGGCGGCCGGACGTCTCCCTTTCACTGCCCGGAACCCAATGGACGTGCTGGTGATGCAGCTCCAGCAGCCCCCGCCCGAGCTGTCGCGGCTCGCGCCCGGACTGCCCGCCTCGGTGGCCGCGGCGGTGATGAAGGGGCTGGCGAAGGACCCTGCCGAGAGATTCGCAACGGCCGGCGAGTTCGCCTCCTGCCTGCGGCTAGCCTTCGCGGCCGCGAGTGCGGAGCAATCCGCAGCCCACGTCGCAACCTGCGTGCGTCGCCTGGCGCCGGCCACCCGGACCGTGGCCGGGACCACCTCCCTGGGCCGGGAGCTGGCCGGCGACGTCGCACGCCGGACCGTCCGGGCCGAGCCAGAGGCCGTCGAAGCGCCCAGCTCGCGGAGTCGCGCCGCGCGGCCGGCCGCTCCGGTAGGCGCAAATCGGATGCCAGCGACCCTTGGTCGTCGAAGATCTGCGCTCGCGATAGCGGCCCTCGTCGGACTGGCGCTCGTCTCCTGGTCGGTCGGCCGGCCTTGGCTGCGGTCAGTCCGGAGCGCAAGCCCGGCCTCATCTGACGGGCTTGCGCCAGTGGCCTCGCCGGGCGAGCCCCTGTCTGGAATCGACCGCCCCACTCGTAATGGCATCGAGGGCTCAGGGCGACGCTCTGCGACACGCTTGCCCATCACTACGGTCTCGACACTCTTGCCGGAGTCGCTCGAGCGAGTGGGCGAAAACGGCGCGGGCTATGTGGAGTATCGGAACTCGAAGGACGGGATGGTGCTGATCTCGGTGCCCGGAGGTGAGTTCGAGATGGGCTCCGATGGCGGTGGTCCGGGCGAGTCGCCCCTCCACCGGGTCACGCTCGCGCCGTACCTGATCGGTAAGCTCGAGACGAGCTGGGAACAGTACCTCGAGTTCTGCAGCCAGACGGGGCACGTCGCGCCTCCGCAGAAGCCCCAGCCGGGGCATCCGGTTAGCAGCGTGACGTGGTTCGATGCCCAGGCCTACTGCCGCTGGGCGGGTCTCAGGCTTCCGACGGAAGCCCAGTGGGAGTATGCCGCGCGAGGCCGAGACGGTCGCGAGTATCCCTGGGGAAACGAGGAGCCCGGTGCCGGTGGGGTCTACCGCGCCAACCTGGCCGAAGCCCCGGACGGATTTGCGGCCACCTCTCCCGTGGGCTCCTTTGGCCCGGATGCCAAGCCACCCCAGGCCGACGGCAGCTCGCCCTTCGGAGCGCTGGACATGGCTGGAAACCTCTGGGAGTGGTGCCACGACTGGAAGGCGAGCTACGCGGCCGGCCCCCAGGTGGAGCCGCGGGGCCCGGAGGACGGCACCCAGCGAGTGCTCCGAGGGGGCTGCATGAACTACTTCGCGCCCTCGTTGCGCTCCGCCGGTCGCATCGGCGCGGCCCCGGGCCTGCAGAGCGGAAACTGCGGGTTCCGCTGCGCGCGGTGATGCGCCATCGACAGTCTGATTTCGTCCCAGCTAAGCTTCTCGGACATCTCGGATCTCCGCCTGAAAGATGCCGCCAAGTGTCGCCTCGGGGATCTGGCGGGAAACCACTCGACACCGAAGACGCCATGACCCGCCAGCAGGTTGCTTGGCGCCAAACTGCGCCAAAGGTATCTGGCGGGCGAGCGTTCCGCGTCAAAGACGCCTGTGCCTGTCCGAAGCGGATTCTCTGGTATCCGAAGCTCGACGGACGACACGGGAGGCGAGAAGGGCCGAAGGGGGAGGGGAAGGAAGCGTCGTGAGGGCGTCGGCAACGGCTGGCCTCCCGCCTCGCTCGGACTTTCAGGCCATGCAGAAGCTTCTCTTGGCTCTGCTGCCAGGTCGCGGGAGACCGGCGAATCCGCCGGGTCAGGGGACGCCAGCCAGCCCCGACATGTAGAATGCTCCCGTGGCCGTGGAACTTGACATCCGCGACATCGAAGAACGTGCGGCGAACGTATACAAGGAGCTAGGAATTGAGGATCGGGGGCCTTCGGCGACAGCGGGTTCTCAACCTGTCTCCAACGTGCCAGCTACCAAGAAGTAGCAGGCTAGGAGCGCGTCGGAGAAATGCGAGCAGAGGCGATTACTGGAGGAAGACCGAACAGGGAACAGGGA
>JACPRK010000195.1 GCA_016190005.1 Candidatus Wallbacteria bacterium
AGCCTGATCCCTGAGGCCTGCTCCGAGGCCTACAGCTTCGCGAACGCCTGCTCGAGATCAGCGAGCAGGTCGGCTTCGTCTTCGATTCCGACGGAGATGCGCACCAGGTTGTCGGTGATGCCGAGGGCCTCCCGCTGCGGCTTGGGGACCGAGGCGTGGGTCATCAGCGAGGGGATCGAGATCAGGGTCTCCACGGCGCCCAGGCTCTCCGCCAAGGAACAGACTCGAGTCGACTCCACCAGCCGCTTGGCCTCGGCCTGGCCGCCGTCCAGCTCAAAGCTGAGCAACCCGCCTGGGCCGGTCGATTGCCGCGTCGCCAGCTCATGCTGGGGATGGCTTTCGAGGGCGGGGAAATGGACCCGCCGCACACGCGGGTGCTTCTCCAGCCAGCGCGCGATGGTGGTGGCGTTTCGGGCGTGCTCGCGCATGCGCACCGCCAGCGTCTTGAGGCCGCGCAAGAGCAGCCAGCTATCGAAGGGCGACAGGATCGCGCCGATCGACATTTGCAGGAAGTGGATTCGCTCTGAATCCTCGGCCGTGCGCGTCACGAGCAGTCCACCCACCACGTCGCTGTGGCCCCCGATGTACTTCGTGGCCGAGTGGACCACGTAGTCGGCGCCGAGCTCCAGAGGCCGCTGGAAGTACGGCGTGAGGAACGTGTTGTCGACGGCGACCTTGACGCCGCGGCCGTGCGCCAGCCGAGAGAGCGCCCGGACGTCGGCCAGCTCCATCATCGGGTTGGTGGGCGTCTCCAGGAACAGCAGCCGCGTTTCGGGCGTCAGGGCCGCTTCCACCGCGGCGGAGTCGCGGGCGTCCACGAATGTGAACCGGAATCCGTGGCGGCGCGAGACGCGCTCGAAGAGCCGGAAGGTTCCACCATAGACGTTTCGCGAAACGACGACGTGGGCACCGGCGTCGAAGTCGAGCAGCAGCGTGGTGATCGCCGCCATCCCGCTGCCGAACGCATAGGCCGAGCGCCCGCCCTCCAGGGAGGCCAGGTTCTGCTCCAGCGCGGTCCTCGTGGGATTGCCGCCGCGCGAGTAGTCGTATCCCTTGGTGACCCCGACCTCCTCCTGCACATAGGTGGACGTGAGATAAACGGGCGTCACGATCGCGCCCGTGCCCGGGTCGGGCCGCTGCCCGGCGTGAATGGCGCGCGTGCTGAAGCCGAGCGAGCCGTCGCCCGGATGCCCCTGGGGAGCGGTCAACGTGGGCGCTGGAGCTGTCTTGGCTGCTTTCTTCATGGTTGGCCTCGGGTTACTCGTCTCTCTGGAGGAGGTTCTTGGACATGTAGCGTTCGGCCGGGTCCGGCAAGACGCAGACCACGCGCTGGCCGCGGGGCAAGCGACCGGCGATGTCGGATGCGGCGTGGGCCACCGCAGCGCCGCTGCCCCCCACCAGCAAACCCTCCTCTTTGGCCAACCGCTTCATCATCGCCAACGCCTGCCGGTCGGTCACGGTGAGCACGCCGTCGGATACCTCGAGGTCCAGCGTGTCCGGAAAGAAGCTTCCGCCGATTCCCTCGATCAGATGTTTTCCGGGCTGACCGCCGCCGTAGATGGAGCCTTGCGACTCCACGACGTAGGCCTTGGTCGACGGGTTCTGCTGCTTGACGTACCGCGCGATTCCAGTGAAGGTGCCGCCGGTTCCGGCCCCCACGACGACTGCGGCCAAGTTTCCGCCGGTCTGCTCCCAGATTTCCGGGCCGGTGGTCCGGAAGTGGATGTCCGGATTGGCGGGGTTCTTGAACTGCTGCAGGATGACGGCGCCCTCGATGGACTGGGCCAGCTCTTCGGCCTTCTTGATGGCACCCTTCATCCCGTCGGCCTCGGGGGTACGGATCACCTCCGCGCCCAGGGCCTCGATCAGCACCTGCTTCTCGATGCTGTGCCCCGAGGGCATGATCGCGATGACGCGATAGCCGAGCTGCACGCCTACCAGCGCCAGCCCGACTCCCGTGTTGCCCGCCGTCGGCTCGATCAGCGTGCTCTGTCCGGGCCGGATGCGGCCGCTCCCCTCGGCGTCGCGGATCATCCCCAGCGCCGTCCTGTCCTTGAGGCTTCCCCCCGGGTTCATGTACTCGAGCTTCGCCCACACCTCGGCGCCCCCGTCGGGCGACAGGTGCGTGAGCCGCAGCATCGGGGTTTTGCCGATCAAATCCAGGACAGAATCAGCCACCATCATCGCGAGCCATCACCTTTCAACTCAAAGGAAAAGGAGCCCGCGATGATACGACAGCCGCGCGTCGCACGACAACAGAATAGTAGTGAGTAGCGAGTAGTGAGTAGCGAGGAGGAGGAACCAGAGAGGGGGGGGCGGGCGAGCGAAAGAAATGGGGCAACTCGACTTTCCCCAATTCGGGAATTGGGGAAAGTCGAGTTGCCCCATTTCCTCCCCCCATTCGCTACTCGCTACTCGCTATTCGCTACTCCCATGCTTGAAACCTCGCTCTCGCCGTGGTATCCTTTACGACCTCAAGAAATCGAAGAAGTCGTTGAACAGGAGATTCTTCCGTCATGTCGATCAGTCCAGCCGCAAAGAAGGACGCCATCAAGAACTTCCAGAAGAAGGAGGCCGATACCGGCTCTCCGGAGGTTCAGATCGCGATTCTCTCGACCCGCATCACGAACCTGACCGAGCACTTCAAGGTCCACCAGAAGGACCACCACTCCCGCCGCGGGCTGCTCAAGCTCGTCGGCAAGCGCCGCAGCCTGTTGACCTACCTGAAGAACAAGGACCTGCAGCGATATCGGGACATCGTCGAGAAGCTCGGTTTGAGGAAGTAATGGCGGCTCGCTCGCAGGAGCGGACCGGAGAATGGGTCCCCGCCCTCAGGGCAGGGGCCCATTCTGGCTTATCCACGGAAGACTGACGGTCGCGCGCGTGGAGGCAGGCCCGCGGCCAGTAACGAGGAGAGCAGATAGTGTTCAAGGAGATTTCCCTCGGAACGGAACTGACGGGGACCGATACCATCACGATGAGCACGGGCGTCGTGGCTCGCCAGGCCAGCGGCAGCGTGCTCGTGCAGGCCGGAGAGACCGTCGTGCTCGTCGCGGCCGTGGGGAGTGATTCACCCCGGCCTGGCATCGACTTCTTCCCGCTCACCTGCGACTACCGCGAGCACTCCTACGCCGCAGGCAAGATCCCGGGCGGCTTCTTCAAGCGCCAGGGACGCCCGTCGACGAAGGAGACGCTTTCGTCGCGCCTGATGGACCGGCCGCTGCGCCCGCTCTTCCCCAAGGGCTACAAGAACGAGGTGCAGATCCAGTCCTTCGTGCTGTCCTTCGACGGCAAGAACCAGCCGGACGTGCTGGCGCTGACGGGCGCTTCCGCGGCGCTGCACATCAGCGACATTCCGTTCGCGGGCCCGGTCGCCGCCGTTCGTATGGGCCGCATCGACGGTCAGCTCGTCGTGAACCTCTCCATCGCCGATGACGAGAAGAGCGACCTCGACCTGATCGTGGCCGGGACCGAGGACGCCGTGATGATGGTGGAAGCCGGCTCCAAGGGACTCTCCGAGGAGGATTTCCTGCAGGCCATTGCGATGGCTCACGAGGAGATCAAGAAGCTCTGCCGGACCCAGCAGGAGCTGCGGCGCCTGGTGGGCGTCGACAAGCGCGCCTTCACGGCGAAAGAAATCAACGCGCAGCTGATGGCCGAGCTGCGCGACCTGGTCGGCGCCGATCTGGCGGACGTGCGCAACCAGCGCGGCAAGAAGGCGGTCAACGATCGCATGAAGGCGATCTCCAAGAAGATCGAGGAGCGTTTCCAGGAGCGCATCGCGGGCGGCACGGTGGCCAAGGGCGACGTCGACGAGATCTTCGGCAAGCTGACCAAGGAAGAGTTCCGCAGGCTGGTCATCCAGGAGCGCATCCGCCCCGACGGACGCAAGTTCGACGAGATCCGCCCCATCAACATCAGAACGGCATTCCTGCCCCGCACCCACGGCTCCGCGCTCTTCACGCGCGGCGAGACCCAGGCGCTGGCGACCGTCACTCTCGGCGCTACCGATGACGAGCAGATCATCGACGGTCTCGAGGAGACGTACCGCGAGCGATTCCTGCTCCACTACAACGTCCCCAGCTTCAGCGTGGGTGAGGTCAAGCCCATCCGCGGCCCTGGCCGTCGCGAGATCGGCCACGGCGCCCTGGCTCAGCGGGCGCTGCAGTCGGCGCTTCCCGGCAAGGATAAGTTCCCCTACACGGTCCGGGTCGTCACGGAGATTCTCGAGTCCAACGGCTCCAGCTCGATGGCCACGGTCTGCGCCAGCTCGCTGGCGATGATGGACGCGGGCATCCCCGTGGAGCAGCCGATCAGCGGCATCGCAATGGGCCTGGTCAAGGAGGCGGACAAGTACGCAATCCTGACCGACATCCAGGGCTGGGAGGACCACTACGGCGACATGGACTTCAAGGTGGCCGGCGGCGAGTCGACCGTCACGGCGCTGCAGATGGACATCAAGATCGGCGGCGTCAGCATCGAGCTGATGCGGGAGGCGCTGGCGCAGGCCCGCGAGGCCCGCGTGAAGATCCTCCGGCAGATGACGTCAGCCATCCCGCAGCCGCGTCCGGACCTCTCTCCCTACGCGCCGCGCATCCTGAGTATCCCGATCAAGCCCGACAAGATCGGTGCCCTCATCGGACCGGGCGGCAAGGTCATCCGCGGGATCACCGAGCAGACCGGCGTGAAGATCGAGATCGACGACGATACGAACATGGTCAACATCGTCTCGAACAACGCCGAGGCGAGCGCTGCGGCCGAGAAGATCGTCCGCGCGATTATCGAGGAGCCCATCGTCGGCAAGATCTACGAGGGCAAGGCGGTGCGGCTCACGAAGTTTGGCGTGTTCGTCGAGATCATCCCGGGCCAGGACGGCCTGTGCCACGTCTCTCAGCTCGACTTCCGCCGGGTCGAGAACGTCGAGGACTTCTGCAAGCTGGGCGACATCATGCCGGTGAAGCTCATCAAGATCGACGACATGGGCCGTCTGGATCTCTCCCGCCGGGAGGCGCTGATCGAGCTGGGTCAGGCCCCGGAGGGCTGGAGCCCGGCCGAAGAGGGCTCGCGCGAGGCGCGCGGTCCACGCCGTGAGCACAGCGGTCCGAGCCGCGGTCCCCGGCGCGACGGTCCGGGCGGCGGCGATCGCGGCCCCCGGCGCGACCACGGCGGCCCGAGGCGCGAGGGCGGTCACCACGACCGCGAGCATGGCGCTGACCACGGTCACGACCACGCTCCGCGCCCGCCGCGTCCGGCCGGCGAAGGCGAGTAGGCGCTGTGTATCGCTGAGCAGCGCCGGAAGCGCTGTACTCCTTGTGCTGTCAGGGGCTCCGCCCACGTACTCCGGCCAAGGCGCCAATGGCCCGCTGGCCCCCCGATTCCAGGTGGACTTCGGGCCATTCGGAACCCGGTTAACCCTTCAGGGCTCGACAGGCCCGTCGAAAGGCCTGTTGAGCCCTGGAGTGTTCGAGAGTGCCGATTGAAGGCTGACCTGCAACAAATGGGGTTCCAAGGGGGGGGGATTCCCCCCGAAGTACAAATCACCATGCCCTCGCCGGAACTCGCCTCCTCCTCCCCGGCCACGGCTCGCATCGCCGAGGCCGGGATGGCGCTGGCCTTGGCGTTCGTGCTGAAGGTCGCCAGCGTCCGGATCATGCCGGCCGGCGGCGGCGTCTCTCTTGCGGCCCTGGCGCCGCTCTGGCTCTTCGCCATGCGTCACGGTGCCTGGCGCGGGGCAGGCCTAGGGGCCAGCTTCGGCGCCTTGCAGCTGATGCTGCGGCCGGAGGTGGTCCACTGGGCGCAGGCGCTGCTAGACTACCCGGTGGCATTCGCCTCCGTGGGCGCGGCGGCACTCCCCTGGGGGCAGCCCGTCGCGGGCTGCGTGCTGGCGACGCTGGCGCGCTATGGAGCGCACGTGGCATCGGGCGTCGTCTTCTGGTCGTCGGCGGCGCCGGCAGGCGTGCCCGTGCTGCAGTACGCGCTTGCCTACAACCTCTACGTGTTTCCGGACGCGCTCGTGGCCGCACTTGCGCTTGGCGCCATTTCGAGACGAATCCCCGCCGCAAGGCTCGTCGCGAAGCGTCCGTAAAGACAAGCAGGCCCCGCTCTCGCGGGGCCTGCTTTCAAAGCTTGGATCGCGTGAAAATCAAGCAGCCTTCTGGATCTTGAAGGCCTTGATGCACTTGGTGCAAACCTTGACAGTGCGAGTGGTGCCTCGTATACTGGCCCGCACGCTCTGGAGGTTCGGCAGCCAACGCCGCTTGGACTTGCGGTTCGAGTGGCTGACAGTGTTGCCCACGACCGGGCTCTTTTGGCAGATGTGGCAGCTGGTGGCCATGTCGTTGATGCCTCCGGTTCAACTTCGGTAAGGGCGCTGATTGTAGCATACTTCCATGATTGCGGCAAGGAGATTCCTCCCCCTGGTCTGCCTTGTGGCGGCACTGTGGGAGGCCGAAGCGGCTCTGGTCGCGTTGAATCGACTGGAATCGGTGGAGGCCTCGCGCTCCGCTGACGACCCGTCCATCGTGTTCCGGTTCGCGCGCCGCCCCGAGTTCGTGCGCGTGCCGCTGGAGAACAGCCTGGTGCTGGTGCTCGATTTCACTGACACCGACTTCCCTCCCATCCGCCAGAACCTCGACTTCCACGCCGGGCCGATCCGTTCCCTCAGTCTGACGCAGTTCGCCAGGGACCGCGTGCGGCTGAGTCTGAAGCTCTCCGAGCGCGGCAAGATTGAGATCTTCCGGCGCCCCGAAGGAGACACCTGGTCGCTCACCATGCGGGTGGCGCCGGCCTCCGCGCGAGCGCGCGAGGCTGCAGTGGATCGCGGCTCGCCCGGCCTCACCGGTCACGCCGTGGTCGTGCTGGACCCCGGCCACGGCGGACGCGACGACGGCGCGCGCGGCCGGTGGTCCCGCGAGAAGGACGTCACGCTGGCCGTCGCGTTGGCCGCCCGCGAGGTCTTCCGCCGCGACCCGCGGATCAAGCTCTACTTGACCCGCTCCAACGACCGCTACATCGCCCTCGACGAGCGCAGCGCCTTTGCCGACCGCGTCAAGGCCAACGTCTTCATCAGCATCCACGCCAACTCCACAAAGGAAGGAAACCCATCCGGAGTCGAAGTCTATTTTCTCTCCTTGAAGGGTGCCAGCGACGAAGAATCCCGCCGCCAGGCCGAGCGCGAGAACTCCGCAGGCGGTGAACGCGACACACCCACGAACAACATCCTCGAGGCGATCCTGGACAACATGCAGCAGACCAGCACCATCAACCAGTCGAGCAAGCTAGCCAACATCCTCATGCGGCGCTGGGTTCGCCTCACCCGGCAAGGTTCCCGCGGCATCCGCCAGGCCGGCTTCCGTGTCCTAAAGCCGATCAACATCCCCTCGGTGCTGGTCGAAGCAGGCTTCATCTCCAACACCCGCGAAGAGCGTTTGCTGGCAGATCCCCGCTACCACGACACCGCGGGAAAGGCCCTCTACCAGAGTGTCGTCGAGTACCTTACCTCTGCCGGCCAGCTCTAGACCCGGACGGGAGACGCGCCATGGCGATCGAAGAACGACTGGTCTCTCCGGAACCGCAGCCGGTCGACACGCTCCCCGGTGCGCCGGGCCTGCGCCCCAAGTCGCTCGACGAGTTCATCGGCCAGGAAGACTTGAAGCGCCGGTTGCGCATGCACCTGACAGCCGCTCGCCAGCGCGGTGACGCCCTCGATCACGTGCTGCTGGCTGGCCCCGCAGGACTCGGCAAGACCACTCTGGCCCACATCGTCGCGCGCGAGATGGGCGCCAACTTCCACGTGACCAGTGGCCCCGCCATCCAGCGCTCCGGCGACCTGGCCTCCGTGCTCTCGAACCTCCAGAAGAACGACGTCCTCTTCCTCGACGAGATCCACCGCATCAGCCGCCCCGCCGAGGAGGTCCTCTACACCGCCATGGAGGACTTCCACCTGGACATCATGATGGGCAAGGGACCCGCCGCGCGCACGCTGCGACTTCCGCTTCCGCCCTTCACTCTCATCGGCGCCACGACGCGCTCCGGACTGCTGACGCCGCCGCTCAGGGACCGCTTCGGCATCAGCGCCAACCTGGCGTTCTACAGCGATGACGACCTGCTGCTGATCGTGAGGCGCGGCGCGGCGCTTCTTGGCCTGGAGCTGGACGGCGACGGCGCGGCCGAGATCGCCCGCCGCACCCGCGGCACTCCGCGCGTGGCGCTGCGCGTGCTCAAAAACGTGCGCGACGTGGCCCAGGTGCGCTCCCACGGCATCGTCAATCGCCAGGTCGCGCGTGAGGCGCTCGAGCTCCTCCAGATCGACGATCTGGGGCTCGATCCGATCGACCGGCGACTGATGGACCTCTTGGTCAACCGCTACCATCAGTACCCCGTGGGCGTCGAGACGCTGGCGGTCTCGCTCGGCGAACAGCCCGACACCATCTCCGAGGTGATCGAGCCGTTCCTCATCAAGATTGGCCTGCTGGTGCGCACACCGCGAGGCCGCCAGGCCACGCCCGAAGGCATGAAGCGATTCGGCGGCGAGGGCCGCGTCCCGGTCGGGGAGCAGCCGACGCTCTTCGATCCCGTCGAGTCCAGCGAGTGACTCCTGCCCGCGGGGGAGCAACGGCAACTCGGTCGTAGGAGAGCCCGGCTGCGCGAGGTGTATCCTCCGCATGGCCCCGGGCTTGGGGCGCTGGCACGATGCGAGAATCCGCGAAAGGGCTGCTGCTGGCCGTGGACGGCGCGGTGACGGGCGCCTGCCGGCTAGCCGGTGACGTGGCGTGGCTCCTGTGGCGGACGATGACCGGCGCGGCCCGGCTGGATTTCGATCGGGCGCGGCTGGTGAACGAGCTGGACCGGAGCATCGTGGGTGCCGTGCCGCTGATCGTGCTGACGGGAATGGCCACGGGCGCGGTGATGGTCTGGCAGACCGTCGAGGGGCTGGCGCGGTTCGGAGCGTCGGCGTACGCGGCGAAGATCGTGGCCCTGTCGATCGTCCGGGAGCTGTCGCCGGTGCTGGTGGGGCTCTTGGCGGCCGGCCGGGTGGGCTCGGCCATCGCGGCCGATCTGGGCTCGATGGCGATCACGGAGCAGCTGGACGCGATGCGGGCCCTGGGGCTGGACCGCTATCGCCACCTGGTGACGCCCAGGGCGCTGGCGCTGGGCGCGGGGCTGCCGCTTCTGGTACTTCTCTTCGACGTTGCAGGGCTGACGGGCGGACTGCTTGCGGGTGTGCTGGAAGGGGCGATTCCGTGGCCGGCGTACATCGAGAGCGCCAGGTCGGCGCTCTTTTTCGGCGACGTCGCGGCGGGGATGGCCAAGGGCGCCGTTTCGGGGTTGCTGATCGCGCTGGTGGGGTGCGCGTACGGCCTGACGGTCGATCCGCGGCAGGGCGCCTCCGCGGTCGGAGCTCAAACGACAGCGGCCGTCGTGGCCGCCAGCGTGGCGGTGCTCGGCGGCGACGTCGTGATGACGCGGTTCTGGATGCGGGGGCTGATCTAGATGAAGCTCGAGGTCGAGGGGCTGACAGTCCGGTTCGGGCCTCGCGTGGTGCTGGACCGCATCGATCTGGCAGTACCGTCCGGCGGACTGCACGTGATCCTGGGAGGCAGCGGCGTCGGGAAGAGCCGGCTCTTGCGGTGTCTGAACGGGCTGGAGCGGCCGGCCGCCGGAACGGTGCGGGTGGGCGAACGGGAGGTCACTTCGATGGGGGAGCGGGAGCTCGAGGACCTGCGCCAGGACGTGGGTTACGTGTTCCAGCACTCGGCGCTCTTCGATTCGATGAGCGTGTTCGACAACATCGCGTGGGCGGCCCGGGAGCACCGGGGGCTGCGAGGTGCGGATCTGCGCGAAGAGGTCGTGCGCTGCCTGGCGCGGGTCGGGCTGCAGACATTCGTCGAGTCGATGGAGCGATTGGCTCCGGCAGCGCTCTCGGGCGGCGAGCGAAAGCGGGTCGCGCTGGCCCGGGCGATGGCGCTGGCCCCCCGCGTGCTGCTCCATGACGAGCCGACCGCGGGGCTCGATCCCGCCTCGTCTCGCTTGGTCGGAGATCTCATCGGCGCCTTGAACCGCGACGAGGGCCTCACCACCGTGGTCGTGACGCACGACCTGGAGCTTGCGATGCGGCTGGCCCATCGCATCTCGCTGCTAGCGGGGGGGCGCTTTGTCTTCGAAGGCACCGCTGGTCAGCTCCGGGAGCGGAGCGCCGGCGGTGAGGTGCGACGTTACCTGGAAGGCGAGCGGGCCGGCGACGATGCTGAGCCGCTCGCGTCGCCCGCGTCGGCGGGCCAGGAGTGAACCCATGGAGCTAAATGTCTCGACGGCTGCCAAAGCGCGCGTTCTCTTCTTCTTCCTCTGCGCGGCCGTGCTGGCCTACTTCACTGCCGACGCCCTGAAGCGCGAGGCGCTGTCGTCGCCAGGCGATCTCCAGTTCTCCGCCGTCTTCCGCTCGGTCGCAGGGCTCAAGCCCGGCGCGCCCGTGCGGCTGGCCGGCGTCGAGGCAGGCCGGGTGACGGAGCTGGCCTTCGTGCGTCGGGCCGGCGCCGATCGCATCAGCGTTGGCATGACCGTGCGCGCCCGCTTCGCGCCCCTGGTGCGCAAGGGCGCCTCTGTGACCATCGACTCGCTCGGCGTGCTGGGAGACAAGTACGTCGAGATCGGGCTCGCGGAGCCCTCGGTCGCCTCGGTTGCCCCGGGCGAGATCGTCAGCGGCACCGACCCGATCACTCCCGGCAGCACGATGCAGAAGCTCGACTCCGCCGTTGACGACCTGCGTGTCGTCGGGCACTTTTGGCGCCGGGTCGTCGAGAAGACCGAAGGCTTGAAGGACATGTGGGATCGTTTCAAGGCGAAGTTCACCGAGGAATGAGGTTCGAGGGGTGAGGGGTGAGGCTTCAGGGGTGAGGCTTCAGGAGTCAGGCTTCAGGAGTCAGGCTTCAGGAGTCAGGCTTCAGGAGTCAGGCTTCAGGAGTCAGGGACCTGGAGCAGCGGTGGCCAGATCCGGGAGCGGCTGTCCCTCACACCCCTACTGACTACTGGCCACCGACTACTCTCTTCTCCGGGAGTGACGCCGGTTCCTGGGGAACTTTGGCCCGCTCGGCCTGAGCCCTTCGGCGAGCTCAGGACAGGCCTGTCGAAGGCCGCCTGAATTGAAGCGGCTCTTCGCGTGATCACCCTTCGACAAGGCTCTCCTGAGCTTGCCGAAGGGTGAGCGGCTACGAAATGATGCGGCCTACCACTTTCCTGCGTCCCTCTTCTCCCTTCCACCTTCCATCTTCTATCTTCTATCTTCCTTCCCCCACGAACGGCGTCCCGGCGGGGCAGCTTCTGACCGCGGTCGACGCGGTGGAGCGCAGCATCACGGGACCGGCCAGGATCGGACGGCCGGAGAAGCTCACGGTGAAGGGGGCGGTGGCGGACCAGTGGACGCCGTCGAGCTGGCCGGTCAGGGAGTCCACTTCCAGGATCGGCAACGTGTCCTTGGCCGCGGGCTTGAATCGCACCCGGGCGGCGGCCTTTCTCAGGCCCAGCAGGGCGCCTCGGTGAGCGACCAGCTCACCCGTTGCCTGGAAGCCCAGGATTGGCCCGCGCGCCTGGCCTCGAAAGCCGAGCTCGTTGCCGCCGGCCAGAATCGCCCCTGCGGTTCCCAGGAGCGGCGCCAGTCGTGCATCGAGCGCGGGCGCCTCCACGGTTGCAGATACCAACGGGTTGCCGGGGTCCCACGGAGGGATAGTCACCGCTCCGCTCAGAGTGATGGGGCAAGCGTTGATCAGCCCGCCGATCCTCGCACGCCCGAGCTTCAGGTCGAGTAAGTCGAAATCGCCCTCGGCCTGCACCTCGAGCGATCGGACGGCTTCTCTGAGTGTCCCCTGGAGCAGCCGCAGAGAGGCCTTCAGCCTGGGCGCCGGCCATCCGCCCGTTACGACCAAGGACGCCGACAGTGCCGCCTCTCCCGAGCGGGGCGGTCTGGGAAAATCAAGACCGAAACGGTCCGATGACACCGATAGCTCGCCCCGCCCCGAAGGTTCCAGCGCACCGCGCAGTCGAACGTGCGTCCCGCCGAAGTCGAACGTGGTCTCGTCGATCCGCAGCCGGCCATTCTCCACCGCCAGGCTGAGCTCCGGTGTCGTGCCCGCCCAGCGGCTGCCGGCGCGCCCCACCCTGGCCTTGGGTACCTTGAGCTGACCGTAGTATTCGACCAATTTCCTGTCCTGGAGCCGTCCCGAAAGCGCCAGGCGCGCCGCGGCGTCGACGTGAACCCGGCGCCCGGGAACCGGCAGCTCGAACGGCCCCTGCGTCCGGCACTCGCACTCCAGCTGGAGCGCTCCGCCTAGCGCCGCGACCAGCCGTCCGCTGGCCGACCAGCCGGCCTCGAGGGCGCGGAAAGTGGCCTGGAACTCCCGCTTTCCTGCCGGTGTGCTGACCAAGCTGGCCGCCAGCTCGCTGACGCGGTGCTCCTCGAGCTCCTGTGCTTCGGTCGAAGCCGGCTGCGCTGCCCGTCCGGGCCAGTCCAGCGCGCCCGGCTGCAGCAGTCTCAGCTCGCCCCCGGTCACACTGACCCGCGGAGGCAGCCGGTCGGCCGGCTGAGAGAGGAGCTCCGCCAGCGTCCCTACCGCTCTGCCCGAGAACCTGGGCGCTTCCAGGGCCAGCTCGGCAAACCTGAGCGGCCGGCCTGCCAGCGTCCAGACCGAGGGCGTGGCTAGCACGCGCGGCAGTGTCGCGACTACGGCGGGGCCGATGGAGAGCGTCACGTCGCGGGCCTCCAGGCTCACCGGAAAGACGTACGTGACGGCCCCCACGCGCGCGCGACCGCCGAGGAGTGCACCCAGGGAGGCCTCGACGCGCTGGCGGTTCCAATCGAGCGGCGCCAACACCCAAGGGGCGGCTGCCAGGGCGCCGACTGCCGCGGTCAGCAGTGCGCCGATCAGTGCCAGCCGGCGGCCGCTGAAGACCGTTCGAACGCGCAGGCTTCGCCGCGCGGCGCGCCTGATCCGCCGCGACGGCAACCGCGCCACGCGAATCCGGTCGCGCGATCGTGGCTTGGGGCGCTCAGTCAGCCTGACCCTCGGGCTCCGTGCTTTCGAGCTTGTCGCGGGCGAACGCCGCGAAGTCGCTGTCAGGATCGACCTCGGTGGCTTTCATCCAGCTCTCCCGGGCCTTCTCCATCTGTCCGCGGATCTCGTAGCAGTTCCCGAGTTCGAAGTAGGCCTCGCTGTCCTCTGCGTCCAGCTTCAGCACGCCGCCATAGGCGGCGATGGCACGATCGTACTCGCCGCCGACGGCGAAGATGTGGGCCAGGGCTCGCTGGGCGTCGGCGTGGTCGGGCTGATTTTCCAGGGCCCGAGCCAGGTATCGCACGGCGGCCGCGTGATCGCCCCGGTTGTACTGAAGGTCGCCCAGCCGGTAGTCGACTTCGGCATCGGTCGCGCCCTTCTCGCGTGCCTTGCCGTAGGCCCGCTCGGCGTCCTCGAAGCGCTCGCAGTCGGCCAGAGTGTTGGCCAGCATGAGCTGGGCGTCGCAGTCCTCGGGGGTTAGCTCCACGAGCTTCTCGAAGTAGGTGACGGCCTGAGGGAAGTGCCCCTCGAGACCGAGCTCGGTGGCGAAGTTGTAGATCGCCTCGGGGGATGCCGGGTTGCGTTCGACCTCCTCGAAGAGGTTCGAGAGGTTGGTGGTGGCGCGCTCGGGGCCGGTCTGGCCCAGCTTGATGCGGATCTCGTCCTTCTCCTCGCGCGACTGGGCCAGGTCCAGCGCGGTCTGGTAGTGCTCTCGCGCCATCGCGTAGTTTTCTTCTTGCAGAAACTGGTCGCCCAGCTCGACGTTCTTGGTGACCAGCTCCTTCCAGCATTTCTGGAGCAGGTTCAGCGTCTCGTCGTGCTCGCGGCGGTAGAGGCGGTCCAGCGCTTCCATCGCCTCCTGCAGCTTCATGTGCGCGTCCTCGAACTGGCCCTCCTCGAGCAGCCGATCGCCCTCGTGCTTGTCGTCGCTGTAGGTCTTCAACTGCTTATCGAGCCATTGCATATGAGGCATCCTCTCCGGCGGGGCCCGGTGCTATGAGCTCGGGCGCCGGCCGTGTCGAGCGGCCATGACGGGCCGCTGGCCGAGACCGAGGATAGCATGGGCGGGGCGGGGGGAGAAGCCGCGGGGGGAAAATGACGGCGCGCCCCGTCCCCCGGGTTTCGGGGGCCGGAGCGCGCGTCGGCATTGTAGGGCGGTTTGCGCCGTCAGGGGACGATGCCCTTCAGGTGGCGATCGAAGAAGCCGATGACGTGCTGCCAGCGCTCGTTGGAATTCGGAGTGACTGGAGCGAACAGGTTCTTTGGCGCGAAGCCGTGGTCGGCGTTCCGCACGCGGACCAGGCGCGCCTGGAGGCCGGCGGCGCGGTAGGCGTCGAGCATGATCTCGGACTGGCGGATCGGCACGAGCCAGTCGCTGTCGCCGTGCACGAGCAAGAGCGGCGGATCGCCTGCTCCGACGTGGTGGACGGGGCTGGCCTTGACGAAGTCGACGGGCGGCCGGAAGGGCCCCATGAAGAAGCGGACGATCTGGCCTCCGAGGGAGAGCGGGTTGGCGAACTCGCCGGCCAGGTCGGCGGGACCGAAGTAGCTGACGACGGCGTTCACGTGGCTGGAGACCCCGGGCGTGCCGCTCGTGCCTTCCAGGCCGGCATCGCGACCGGCGCAGCCCACCATCATCGCCAGGTGGCCGCCGGCGGAGGCTCCCCAGACGCCTATCCGCTCGGGGTCGACCGAGAGTCGCCGGGCGTTGGCGCGCATCCATCGGACCGCGGCCTTGCAGTCCTCGACGGCGGCCGGGAACTTCGCTAGCCAGCAGAGCCGGTAGTTGATGGAGGCCACGACGTAGCCGCGCGTTGCGAGGTAGCCGGCGAAGGTGCCCTCGGCCTTGTCGCCCAGGGCCCATCCGCCGCCGTGGATGAAGAGGACGGCGGGGATCGGCCTGCGGGGGCGCCGGGAGGGCTGGTAGAGGTCGAGCTTGAGCGACTCCCAGCCGGCGCGGCCGTACTCGACGTTTGCGTCGACCCGCACGCCGGGGATGACGGGGCGGCCGGCGATCGACTTGCTCCGGCCTGCGGCGTTGGGTTTGCGGTAATCCACGAACGCGCGCACCAGCGGCGGCACGTCGGCCTCGGAGGCCGCCAGGGCGGGAGGGGCGGCGGGGAGGAACACGAGGGCGAGTGCGAGGACTAGGGTCGAGGTTCGCATGGGGCCTCCTGGTGGCTGGCACCGTTCGAGTTGTGGGAAGAGCTTGGGCGTCGGTCGAGTAACGGGTCGGTTCCGGCGCGTAACCGGGCTGAAACGGGCCGCCAGACCCCGTCCGGCTGCCTGCGAAAGCCGGTCCCGAGAGTTGCGGATGCAGAGTGGGCGGCCCAGGGCGAAGGCCTGGGCGTTCCGGCTCCGGGCGGTCTGTCGGGTCTTGCTTAGGCTCGTGCTCATCAGTCCGGGCTCCAGGTGAAGCAGCCCCCGTGCCACCTCTGCCCCGGCGCGGTGCCCGATAGCCGTCATGGCGCTCCAGGACAGGATTCCATGACGGTCCGGAGGCTTGCGAAACAGGCCGATCCGTGGTATCATCGCGGGCCCGCTGCCGCGGGCATCGGCTCATGGACGTCATACGAAATCTCCTCGAATCTGACTGGCGCCTCCCCGCGAGCGTCGTCGGCGTCGGCACGTTCGACGGTGTCCACGTGGCGCACCAGGCGCTGCTCCGCACGGTCGCCGGCCAGGCCCGCGCCCTGGGAGTGCCCTCGGTGGTCCTGACGTTTGATCCCCATCCAATGGAGGTGCTGCGGCCCGGGTTCGCCGGCAGGCTGCTGTCGGCCCAGCGCAAGCTGGTGGAGATCGGCCGCGCAGGCGTCGACACGGCGATTGTTCTGCCATTCTCGCTGGAGTTCGCGCGCACCGAGCCCGAGGATTTCGTGGACGAGCTCCTGCTGGGACGCCTTGGCGCGCGCGAGGTGGTCGTCGGATTCAATTTCACCTTCGGGTACAGGGCCCGCGGCACGCCGCACTTGCTCGAAGAGCTCGGGGAGCGCAACGGTTTCGTGACCCACGTCGTCGCGCCCTACACGCTCCAGGGAGAGCCCGTCTCGAGCAGCGCCATCCGGCAGCTGCTGGCCAAGGGCGACGTCGAGGGCGCCGCGCGCCTCCTGGGGCGGCTCTATGCGCTCGAAGGCGACGTCGTGCGCGGTGAGGGCAGGGGCCGCCAGCTCGGGTTTCCAACGGCGAATTTGCAGGTGGTCCCGGACAACGCGGTCGTCCCGGGCCGCGGCGTCTACGCGGGCACCGCCACGCTCGAGGGCGGCGAGACGCACGGCTGCGCCATCAACGTGGGCAACGCTCCGACCTTCGGCGACGGCCTGCACAGGGTGGAGGTCCATCTGCTCGACTTCTCGGGCGAGCTGACGGGTCGGCGCTTGCGCGTGCAGTTTCGGCGCCGGCTGCGTGACGAGCGCGCGTTCGCCGACGGACAGGAGCTGGCCGAGCAGATCCGGCGAGATGTCGCCGCCAGCCGCCTTCCTTCGAGTGCCCCCATCCACACGCCTGCCCGGCCCGCGGGCGCCCTGCGGAGCGTGGCGCCATGAGCGTGATGGATCGCATTGCCCCGCTGCGCGAGCGCGTCGATCGCGAGCTCGAGGCCTACTTGCCGCCCGCCGGCGAGCGACCCACGTCGGTTCACCAGGCCATGCGCTACAGCGCCCTCGCCAAGGGCAAGCGTCTGCGCCCCGTTCTGGCCATTCTCGCCGCCGAGGTCTTTGGCGAGGGCGCCGACCGCATTGCGCCCGTCGCCAGCGCCATCGAGCTGATCCACGCCTATAGCCTCATCCATGACGACCTCCCGTGCATGGACGACGACGATTTCCGGCGCGGCGTGCCGACCTGCCACAAGGCCTTCGGTGAGGCGATCGCCGTGCTGGCCGGGGACGCCCTCCTGACTTGCGCCTTCGAGATGATCATCGAGAACGGCGCGCGCCTGGGGTTCGGCCCGGCGGTGCTGCTCGAAGTGATCGGGGAGCTCTCGCGCGCGGCCGGCAGCCGCGGCATGATCGCCGGCCAGGTGGAAGACATCGAGAGCGAGGGCCGCGAAATCGACGGCCCGAGCCTCGAGTACATCCACTCCCACAAGACCGGCAGGCTCTTCACTGCCAGCGTCCGCGCAGGCGCACTTCTGGCCGCCGCCCCGCCCGAGGGTCTGGCGGCCCTTACAGCCTTCGGCGCTGCCTTCGGTCAGGTGTTCCAGATTACCGACGACATCCTCGACGTCGAGGGCGATACGCAGGAGATGGGCAAGACTCGCGGCAGCGACCAGCGCAAAGAGAAGGCGACCTACCCGCGTATCTTCACGATGGCGCGCTCCAAGGAGCTTGCGGCCCAGCTGGTCGAACGGGCCGCGGAGCAACTGGCCCCCTACCAGCCGCGGGGCCAGGCGCTGGTAGAGCTGGTGCGCTACCTGCCGGCGCGTCGGTCTTGACGCCCCGCGGGTTCAGCCGATGGCCGCCGCATTCCGATATCTGAGAGAGGTCCCGCGGTGGCGGGCCCGATGATGGCCATTGCAGCGATCATAGTTGCGGCAGGCAGCGGCACCCGGCTGGGCGGGCCGGTGCCCAAGCAGTTCCAGGACCTCTGCGGTGTCCCGGTGGTCACGCGCGCGGCCTGGGCCTTCGACGGGCTGGTCGACCGCATTCTGGTGGCCGTGCCTGCCGGCTACGTCGAGAACGCCCGGCACGAGCTCTTCGGAGCGCTCAGCTGGAGCGTGATGCCCGAAGTCCTCGCTGGCGGTCGCGAGCGCTGGGAGTCCGTCGCACGCTGCCTGGAGCTTCTGGATGATTCCACCCGGCACGTGCTGGTCCACGACGGCGCGCGGCCGCTCGTGACGCGCAAGCTGGTGCGGCGCGTGGTCGACGAGGTGCGCGCCTCGGGCGCCGTGATCGCGGCCCTGCCGGAGCGCAACACCCTCAAGAAGGTGGCCGCCGGCGGCGCGATCGCTGCCACGCTCGATCGCGCGGACGTGTGGGAGGCCCAGACCCCGCAGGCCTTCGAGCTCTCGACGCTCAGGGCCGCCTATGCCGGCCTCGACCTCGGCACCGGCGCGCCCACTGACGATTCGGCGCTCGTCGAAAGGCTGGGTATCCCCGTGCGCGTGATCGAGGGCGAGGAGCAGAACCTCAAGATCACCACCGAGTTCGACCTGAGGCTGGCGCGGATCCTGCTCCCTGCGCTGACCCCGCTCGCAGGAGGCAGCCCGCGATGATCTGGCGCCTCGTGCGCGCCGTGCTGATCGGCGTCTTCCTGGCCGGACTGGTTGGTTGCGGCGCAGGTGTCGTCTTCGGCATCCGGCTCTACGACGAGCTCTCCCGCGACCTGCCGAAGGTCGGCGAGGACGGCTACCGGCCCAAGCTCACCACGCGGGTCCTCGACCGAAACGGGCATCTGCTGGCCGAGCTGCACGAGGAGGAGATCCGCAGCCGGATCGTCCCGATCGCCGAAGTCCCCAGGCTCACGCGTCTGGCCTTCGTGGCCATCGAGGACGAGCGCTTCTACGACCACTACGGTGTCGATCCGCGCGCCGTGCTCCGAGCCGCTGTGAAGAACTTCCGCGCCGGCCGCGTCGTCGAAGGCGGCAGCACCATCACGATGCAGCTGGCCAAGAACCGCTTCCTGACGCCCGAACGCAAATTGCGCCGAAAGCTCCAGGAGGCGATCCTGGCAGTCCAGCTCGAGCGCGCCTATTCCAAGGACGAGATCCTCGGCCAGTATCTGAACGAGATTCTCTTCGGGCGGGGAATGTACGGTATCGGCTCGGCGTCAGCGTTCTACTTCGGCAAGCGCGTGCAGGACCTCTCACTGGCCGAATCGGCCATCCTCGCCGGGCTGCTCAAGGCGCCCAATCGCTTCACGCCAGGCCCGAAGAACCAGGCCTACAAGGAACGGCAGAGAATCGTCCTGGCCAAGCTCTTCGAGCAGGGCTACATCACGCGCGAGGAGTCGCTCAAGGCGGCCAACGAGGAAGTCCGCTTCACCAACGAGGTCCAGAGCGCCAGCCCCCGCCGGGAGGAGAAGGCCCAGTACTTTCTTTCCATGGTGAAGAAGAAGCTGGTCGAGACCTACGGCCTGCAGCAGGTCTACACCGGCGGCCTGAAGGTCACCACCACGCTTGACCTCTCCGTCCAGCAAGTCGCCGAACGCCACTTCACGGGCGCCGAGGCGTTCAAGAACCGCCCGCTCGAGAAGCATCCGCGCATGCAGGGCGCCATGGTCGTGCTCGATCCCGCCAACGGAGACATCCGAGCGCTCATCGGCGGACGCGATTTCGGCGTCAACCAGTACAACCGCGCCGTGCAGGCCCGCCGCCAGCCCGGCTCGGCCTTCAAGCCGTTCGTCTACACGGCGGCGCTGCTCCAGGGGATGCAGCCCAGCACCATCGTCAACGACGAGCCGATCCGCTACGAGAGCACCGACCGTCCCAAGGAGCGGTTCTGGGAGCCGCACAATTTCGGGGAGACCTACCACGGTCCGACCGTGCTCGCCAAAGCGCTGGCCGGCTCCTACAACGTGGTCGCCGTCAAGGTCCTCGAGCAGGTCGGCGTGCCGAACGTCATCCGGCTGGCTCGCACGATGGGAATCACCACGCCACTGGACGCCAACCTGCCGCTGGCTCTGGGGAGCAGCGAGGTGAACCTTCTCGAAATGGTTGGGGCGTACGCCACCTTCGCCAACCAGGGCATCCGTGCGGAGCCGCGCGTGCTGCTGCGCGTCGAGGACCCGGACGGCCGGGAGCTCTTCCGCGCCGAGCCGAACGAGCGTGAGGTCATCGACGAGAACGTGGCCTTCGCCATGACCCACATGCTCCGCGGCGTGGTCGAGCGCGGCAGCGGAAGCACCGCCCGCGTGCCGGGCCGGGTCGTCGCCGGGAAGACTGGCACCAGCAACAAGTTCGGCGATGCCTGGTTCGTCGGCTTCACTCCCGAGATCGCCGTCGGCTGCTACATCGGCAATGACGACCACAAGTCGCTGGGTGACGGCAAGGCTGGCGGCGTCGTGGCTGCGCCTATCGTCGGCGCCTTCCTCAAGGAGTATCTGAAGGATCGGCCGCAGCTCGATTTCAAGAAGCCGCCGGGTGTCGAGATCGTCACGGCCTGCACTGACAGCGGCCTGCTGCCGTTTCCGCAGTGCAAGGACCGCTGGACGATGGCCTTCGCCAAGGGGCGCGCGCCGGCCGTCCGCTGCAATCTTCACCAACCGCTCGACGTGAATGGCATGCCGGCTGTTGCCGGTGTGGAGATGCCGGGCGGAGAAGTGCCCGCGACCGGCGAGGCGCTTCCGGACGAGGAGGCGCTTGGGGCCGACGAGGTCGCCGCGCCCGCGGTAATCTCGCGGCAGGCGCTCGACGAGCGCTCCGGCCCCGTGCGGGCCGAGACCGATCTGGGAGCCGCGCCGCTGCCGGGAGAAGAAGACGAGGAGCCGGTCGAGGACGAACAGGCCAACGCGCCCGCCGAGGAGGAACCCGAGCCCGGTCCCACAGATGCCGCCGAGGACGAGCTGGCCGACGAGCCGATGCCGTCGGATACCGAGGAGCTGCAGCCGGTAGCAGCCGTCCCCGTGAGGGTTCCGTTGGCCCGTCCGGCCCGCCGGCCGGCGACCCCGCGCGAGCCGTCTCGAGAGGCGCCCGCGCCTGCCGAGCCACCGGCAGCGGACGCTTCTTTCGACCTGCCCAGGTAGCGCTTCCAACCCCTCCGGGTGCCCGGCAAATTTGTCCTGTCCGGGCGTGCCCGCGGTTGCCGTTTCCCGAGCAAGTTGGGGACTGGTCGTCGTCTCTACTTGTGGATCGTGGTTTACTCAGGATCGGAGCAGGTGCGCACGGAAGGGGGGGAGAGCAGACATCCGGGGAGGTCGTACCCGGTGAAAGAGATTCTACTCGTCGAGGATGACGACGTTCAGGCCTTTCTGGTTGAGCGAGCATTCCGGAGGGCGGGAGTAGCCAACCCGATCGAGCGAGTCTCCGACGGTCAAGAGGCGCTCGACCTGCTCAGGCTGAGTCCAGACGGACTGCCGAGCCTGCTGCTGCTAGACCTGAAGATGCCGCGCCTCACCGGCTTCGAGGTGCTGGAGGCGATCCGTGCGGACGGGCGCACATGCGGCCTGCCCGTGGTGATCGTCACATCGTCGGATTCGCCGGCCGACCGCGAGCGCGCCGCTCGCAAAGGGGTCGTGGGCTACCTGCTCAAGCCGTGCGACCCCGAGCAGATCCGGTGCGTCGTGCCGCGTGAGCTCTTCCTTTCGGAGACCGATCCGGAGCCAGGGCCATGACCATGCTCAGGCGAAAGGACGAGCTCTTGCAAGCTCGCATGCGCCTGAGCGAGTTCGCGGTGGGGCACAGCCACCAGGAGCTACTGCAACGGACCCTGGACGAGGCCGAAGGGCTCACCGGGAGCACCATCGGGTTTCTGCACTTCGTCGACGATGACGAGAAGTCCGTCTCGCTCGAGTGCTGGTCGACGCGAACCAAGAATGAGATGTGCCGGGCGCTTCCGGAAGAGCGCCACTACTCTATCGACCGGGCGGGTATCTGGGTCGACTGCGTGCGTGAGCGCCGCGCGGTGATCCATAACGACTATGCGTCCACGCCTCACAAGACGGGGCTTCCTTCCGGGCATGCGCCGATCGTGCGAGAGCTGCTGGTGCCCGTGTTCCGAGGAGGCCGCATTGTGGCGATCATGGGGGTCGGCAACAAGTCGAGCGACTACGATAGCACCGACCTGGAGATCGCGACGGAGCTCGCCAACATGGCCTGGGATATCGCGCTGCAGAAGCGCGCCCAGGAGGATCTGATGCGCTTGAACGTGGAGCTAGAGGCCCGCGTGCGCCAGCGCACCGAGGATCTCGAGGCCGCCAACAAGGAGCTGGAAGCGTTCGCCTACTCCGTGTCCCACGATCTACGCGCGCCCCTGCACGGCATCGCCGGGCTTTGCCAGGTGCTCGAAGAGGATCATGCCGCAAAGCTCGATCCGGACGCCCGGGAGTGCCTCCGCCGCATGCGCACCTGTACCGACCGCATGAACGTGCTGATCGCCGAGCTGTTGAAGCTGTCGAGGTTGACGCGCACCGAGTTGACCCGCCGTGAGCTGGACCTGAGCCAGATGGCTCTCGAAGTCGGCGCTGAGCTGGCGACGACCGTGTCCGGCCGGGAAGTGTCGCTGCAGGTCGGGCCGGACCTGCGGGCGCGAGGCGACCCGACGCTGATCCGCGTCGTGCTCGTCAACCTGCTCTCCAACGCCTACAAGTTCACCGCCCGTCGCCCCAGCGCACACATCGACGTGGGCGGCGGGCCCCTGCGGGGCAATCAGCCGGTTTTTTTCGTCCGCGATGACGGCGCCGGATTCGACCCGGCTCACTCGGCGCGGCTTTTCCGGATCTTCGAGCGCCTGCACCGGCCTGCGGACTTTCCCGGCACCGGTGTCGGGCTGGCAACCGTGCAGCGCATCATCCACCGCCACGGTGGACAGGTGTGGGCCGACGGCGGCCCGGGTCTTGGCGCGACGTTCTACTTCACGCTGCCTGCCGCCTGAAGTCGTCAGAAATCGGGCACAGGCACCGAACCCCCGCGCAACCCGTCCGGCGTGCGCCAGATTTCGTGCGGAGTTTCGGAGCCAGTCCCCGAATTCCTCCTCCGCTGCTCCGACTTTGCCCGTAGCCCTGCGCCCGACGGCGAAAGATGTGGCCGGGAGAGCGCTTTCGCGCTAGACTGGCGGCCGTCGTTTGCGCCCCAGGCGCGGGAGGTTCCGCCAGATGCTCGTCGTCATGAAGAGAGATACGACTCCCCAGAACGTGGAGCGGGTTTGCCAGGTCATCCGGGAAAAGGGGTTCACTCCGCACGTGATGCCGGGCGCCGTGCGGCTTGCCATCGGCGTCACAGGCAATCAGGGATTCGTCGAGATCGAGAACCTCGAGGGCATCGACGGCGTGCTCGAGGTGATTCACGTGACGTCGCCGCACAAGCTGGTCAGTCGAGACGTCCACCCCGAGGACACCGTCGTCACCGTCGCCGGCGTCGCCTTCGGCGGCAAGGAAGTGGTGGTGATGGCGGGCCCGTGCGCGGTCGAGAGCCGGGAGCAGGTGATGCTCATCGCTCGGGAAGTGAAGCGGCTCGGCGCGCGCATGCTGCGCGGCGGGGCCTTCAAGCCGCGGACTTCACCCTATGCCTTTCAGGGGCTGAAGAAGGAGGGGCTGGAGATCCTGGCCGAGGCCCGGGCCGAGACCGGCCTTCCGATCGTCACCGAGGTCAAGGACACGGACAGCCTCGAGCTGGTGGCGTCCTACGCAGACCTGCTGCAGATCGGGGCGCGCAACATGCAGAACTTCACGCTGCTCGAAGAGGTCGGCAAGCTGCGCAAGCCGGTGCTGCTCAAGCGCGGGATGTCCGCCACGATCAAGGAGCTCCTGCTGGCGGCCGAGTACATCATGTCCCAGGGGAACTACCAGGTGATCCTCTGCGAGCGCGGAATTCGCACGTTCGAGGATTCCACGCGCAACACGCTCGACCTGAACGCCGTGCCGGTGCTGAAGGGTCTGTCGCACCTGCCGGTGGTCGTCGATCCGAGCCACGGAATCGGGCTCTGGAGCAAGGTCACGCCGATGGCGAGGGCCGCGGTCGCCGCCGGCGCCGACGGGCTGATCATCGAGGTCCACCACGACCCGCAACGGGCACTCTCGGACGGTCCGCAGTCGCTGACGCCGAAGTCCTTCGCCGCGCTGATGACGGACGTCCGCCGGATCGCCGGGGCCGTCGATCGGGAAGTCGCTGCGGGGGAGTAGTCAGAACAGAAGGTGGAAGGTGGAAGGTGGAAGGTGGGGGGTAGAAAGTAGAGGGTGAATCGAGACGGAGCTCCGGCAACGTACTGGCGAGGTACCTCGGTGCCGCAAGCGCAGCCGGCAAGCTGGGGACGCCGGCGATCCTGGCCGGCACCCTGGTCCACGAGTTTCCGCCCTCCGCCTTCCATCTACTACCTTCTACCTTCTTCCCTTCTCCCCCCCGCCTCCCAGCTGTCCGCAGGCGCCCATGACGTCGCGGCCGCGAGATTCGCGGACCATGGTCCAGACGCCTCGGGCGGCAAGCGAGGTGGCGAACATCTCGACTCGCTCGGGAGTGGGCCGGCGCAGCGGCACTTCCGGGACCGGGTTGTAAGCGATGACGTTGACCTTCACTGGCCGGCCGGCCAGGAGCGAGGCAAGCCGAGCGACGTCGGCGTCGGAGTCGTTGACTCCCTCGAAGAGGACGTACTCCAGCATCACGCTGCGGTCGGGGCGCTTCGGAAAATCCTCCGCGAAGGCCAGGAGCCGCTCGATGGGCCATGGGCGATTCACCGGCATCAACTCGGAGCGAATCGCGTCGGAGGATGCGTTGAGGGAAAGCGCCAGGGTGACCGGGACGCCCTGCATGGCCAGCCGGTCCAGGCCCGGCATGTAGCCGGCGGAGCTGATCGTGATGCGCCGGCGCGGGATGGCCAGCCCGCGCTGCTCCTGCAGGATTCGGTAAGAGAGCCAGACGGCGTCGAAGTTGTCGAGCGGCTCGCCCATTCCCATGTAGACGACGTTGGTAATCGCGCGAGATTTCCGGGTAGACCATCCGGCCAGCGCAGCGCGTGCCAGCACCACCTGTCGCACGATCTCGGCGGCAGACAGGTTCCGGACCAGCCCCATTCTGCCCGTCTGGCAGAACGTGCAGCCCATCCGGCAGCCGATCTGGGAGCTGATGCAGACCGTGGAACGATCGCCCGCCGGGATGAGGACCGTCTCGTACTCGAGCCCGTCGTCGCCCGCCACGATGTACTTGGTCGTCGGCTCTTCCTCTTCGCTCGCAAGCGCGCGGACCACCCGTAGGTGCCCGATCGTGGCCACCTGCGACAGCCGGGCGAGGAGCTCTCTCCGGATGCCCTGGAGCTCGCCGATCTCCCGTGGCCCGTCCGCATAGAGGCTGCGCATCACCTGCGCCGCCACCTTCGCCCCGCCGCCCACGCGTGCCACGAGCGCGCGCATCCCCGCGCCGTCCAGGCCATGGAGATCGATCTTCACAGAGGCAGACATGAGGCTCGGGGAGTGAGGCTTGAGGCGCGAGGGGTGAAGAGGAAGATCGAAGGTGGAAGACGGAAGGTGGAAGGGTGGGGCTGAGCCCGGGCCAGGGCGAGCGGCGCCGCCAGAGCAATTCCCCCCCTAGCTACTCACCATTCTCTGCCACCATTCACCTTCCACCTTCCACCTTCTACCTTCCGTCCGTCCCATTCTTCATCCGGTACACCCTCACCTCGTACTCGGGCTGCG
>JACPRK010000196.1 GCA_016190005.1 Candidatus Wallbacteria bacterium
GGGCCGATGGTCCCCTGGTGGGAGCTCGAGGGCAAGGCCCTCGACAGGAATCAGTACAACTAGATTTCATGCCGATTTTCAGGAGATCCATGCGTCCATCAGGGCTCCGCCCCAAGAACCACGGACCTCGTCACCAGCGGAGCTTGTACTCCATACCGACCCGCGTCTCCTCGGGGCGCAGGTAGCGGGAGAGGTCTTCCTGGAGCGTCTTCACCTCGAGGTTCTTGTCGACCGTGAGCGCCAGGTTCTTCTCGATCTGGTACTGGACGCCCAGGTGGTCGAGCGCCTGGCCGTCGGCGCCGACGCGGCCGTCGACGGCCACGAAGACGTTCTTGCCGAGGTACTTGCCGGCGCGGATCTGCGGGGTGATCGGAGTGGCCCGGTCGGTCTGGAGCAGATTGGTGTCGATGCGGAACTCATCCAGGCCGGTGGCCCGTCGCACGGCGCTGCCTACGGGCCGGTTGAGGAACTGATCGTCGAATTTGGCGGAGAGCGGCGCCGTGATCATCTTGGAGACGACCTCGTCGCTGGGTGCGAGGGTCACGTCCGTGTCCGAGCGGGTCGCCAGGATGGCCAGGATCTCCTCCTCCGTGTGGGCGGGCAGCGACCTGAGCGTGAAGTTCATGTGCTCGGCCGGGCCGTTGACCTCCATGTAGACGGTGGTGCGGCCGATCTCCTTGGCGCCGCGGGCGTTGATGTAGGGCACCGACTTGGGCCGCCGAGCCTCGGGAGCAGGCTTCTGCCACGGGAAGAGAGATGGGTCCGAGACGGGCGGCGTGCGGTAGGCGACGGTGCCGGACTCGACCGCGAAGCGGTTCCCCTGGAAGAAGATGTGGCCCCGCGCGGCGTTGAGCTCCCCGCCGATCTGGTAGTCGGGGCCCCGTCCTTTCATCTCGAGGGCTCCACGCAGCTCGGCGTTCACGGAGCTGGAGCGAATCCAGAAGTTGCCCTTCGAGGCGCCGGAGATCTTGTAGGAGACCGATTCGGGGATGCTCTCGAAGAAACCGGAAGCAGGGCTGTCGAAGAGCGCCAGGTCGAGCATCCCCTTCTCGAAGGTGAACTGGCTGTCGATGTCGAGCCGGCCGGGCTCGCCGCCCAGGTGGGTCTTCACGGCCAGGTCCGAGAGCGTCAGGTTCTTGCGCGCTACCTGGAGACCGGCCACTTCCAGGTCCACGTTCCAGGCCATCTTCAGCCCCTCTCCGAAGAGAGCGCCGCCCTTGCCCGTCAGCTTTCCACCGGCCATCTCGGCGGTCAGCTCCCGGAGATGAGCTCGCCGATCGCTAAAGACGATCTTAGCCGTGAGACCGGTCAGCGGGGCAGGCAGCGAGGCCAGCTGCAGCCGGGTGGCGTTGGCCATCAAGAGGCCTTCGATCTTGGGGTTGGCCGGCGTCCCCGATACGGTCAAATCGGCCTGGAAGGTGCCCGCCGAATCCGGTGGCAGCCAAGGAAGCAGGAGAGCCGCCATGGAGAGCGGCGTCTTCGGAAAGACGACTCGCAGGTCCATGGGGCTTGTCCCGGGAGAGGCAGAAAACGGGGAGAGCGAAAGCTCGATGGGCAACCGGCCCGTCACGGTGCACTCCTGGCCACCGCCGTGCAACACCAGCTTCTCGGTCGTCAATACGCCGCCGCGATAGGCGATGCGGCCGCTCACGCGCTGCAAGACGCGACCCGCGACCGCACCCTGGCCGGGGAGCTTCGGCTTCTCGAGCCTGAGATCCGCCACCAGCGTGGGCCGGGTGAGCGCGCCCGAGAGCTGGAACGTGCTGTGGAGCCGGCCGGAGAGTGCGCCTGCGCCGCCACCGAGCCCGTCCAGATGGATGGGCAGATCCGCCGTCTGGAGTTTGAAATCCCATCCGGAGTCGACAGCGCCAGTGACCCCTTCGAATCCGATTCGTCCGCCGGCAAGCGTGATCGCGGACCGGGCGAAGACCAGGCGGCCGCGGTGGTACGTTCCGGTGATCGGCCCGTCGGCAACCAGCGGCCCGCGCTGCGTCGCCAGCTTCAGATCGACAATCGAAAAATCGCCCTGGGGGCCCGTGGTCGGGTCTACGGCAAACCGGAACGAACCGGAAGTCTTCCCGCCTCGCAGGAAGCCCTTGGCCCCCAGCAGGAAGGAGACTTCCGGCAACCGGAACGAACCGGCGGCCTGCAGCTTGCCCACCGCAGACGGGCTCCAGACGAGCGAACCCTCGACCTTGCCGCGCGCCGGCAGGGCAATCGTCAGCGCCTCCGAAGCGGCCCGTGGCACCAGGTCCAGCGTGAGCTCGGGAATGCGCACGTCGGCCGCCTCCAGCTCGAAACCCAGGACGCGCGCGTGGATTTCATGGCGGCCGCCGCCCAGCTTCACGTCTGCCTGCGCGACCCCCTTCACAGCCGGGGAGAACGCGTCGAGCCTCAGGCCACGAACCGTCCCCGTAAGCTCCGCTGGCTTACCCGCTTCCAGCTTGCCCTTGGCCGCAAAGGAGCTGAAGAGCTGAGCCTTCCCTGTCCCTCGCACGGATTCGAAGGTGACCCCCGACGATCCGAAGCTACCCTGCGCCTCGATGTCGCCGGCCGAGACGCCGCCGACCGTGAGCGCGGCCGCGTGGGCCTTGAACGTCCCGTGCGTCAGCGACGGCGGCGCCAGGCGACCGCGGGCCTCCACCGTGGCCTGCACGCCGTTGCCGTGAACCTCCTGCACGCACGTGGCCCGCGCCAGCCACTCAGGGGCAACGCCGCTCATCTCAGCCGTGGCGGTCCACGAGAGGTCCGCCAGATCCAGGGTGCCTTGGCCGGCGGCGGCCGCCTTCCCCTGGCGCGCCGCCCAACGGGCGATCTCGAGCCGTTGGGGCGAGACTTTTCCCTCGAGCTCGGCCGTCAACGGACCCGGCGCATGTGGAAGAGCAATTGGGCCAAGCTGAAGTCTGTACCCCCACGGGAACGGGCCGCGGGCGTCCAGGGTGCCCGTGGCGATCGTCTGGGGCAGGATCGAGGCCAGCGGCGCCAGCCGTCCCGGCCGGATGCCCTCGAAGCGCGCCGTGAACTCGGGCAAGTTGGCCAGAGGCCACCGCGCGTGGCCCTCCAGCGCAACCTTCCCTCCCAGCGCGCCCAGCCCGAGCGACCAGCTGGCGTCGCGGCCGGAAGGCCAGGAGAGGCGAAATGCCGTCAGCGGCATCGTGCCCCAGAAGCCCGGCACCTCGACGGCCGCCCCGTCGAGCTTGGCAGTGGACTCCCAGGCGAGGGCAATCGGTCCGATCCGCTCGAGCTCGAAGCGGTTCCAGTACCGCACCCCGTCCGTGGGGAAAGGCAGGCGCGTGCGGTAGAGCAGCTCCCCGCTCGCCTCGAGCGTTCCCGTAAGCAGGCTCTCATCGAGCTGCCCCGCTAGCCGGGCCGGCGACGAGACCGGTTCCGAGGGGCCTACTCCGAAGGCGGCCGCGAAACTCTCCCGTTCGAAGGCACGGCGAGCCTCCCAGCCAATCCGGCCCAGCGCGGCGCCGGGATCGTAACTTCCCGAGGCCGAGAGGCGGCTGCCCTTCCAACCCGCGGTGGCCCGGTAGGTCAGACCGATGGAGTTCCACTCGAGTAGCGCCTCTTCCAGGGACAGGTCCAGGGGACGCTGCCAGGGAAAGTCTCCGGCCAGCCGCACGTGCCCCTCCAGGACCCGGATCGGCACGTTCTCCAGGTCCCGACGGAGGACGGCCAGGAGGTCGACCAGCTTGTACAGCTCCAGACGAGGGCCCCGGCGCTCGACTTCGATGGTGGGCGAGGTGACCTCGATGGCGCTCGGGACGGGACGGTGGCGGCCCGAGAGGATGCCCAGCAAGTCGTAAACGACGCGGATGCGCGGCAAACGGATGTGGAGCCGGGTCTCGCCCGGCTGGTCGCGAACCAGCTCGAAGCCCTCGATCGACATTCCGCGGAGTAAGTTCCCGCGCACGCCCGCTACCCGCACCCGCCCCTCCCCCAGTCCGCGAATGGCCGATTCAATCTGAGCAGCCACGAACCGGTGGACGTAGGCAACCGCGCCGCCCGCTACGCCCAAGGCGGCGCAAAGCAGCAACGTCACCTTCATGCGCCGGGATACTGATCTCATCGTCATTTCGGGGAAGCGCGCTATTGTACTCCAATCATGGTTGCCGGCGCCACTCCCATGTCACGATCGACCGGCTCTGCAAGGGCGTTGTGCCCGGGTGTGAGATAATTGTCGAGGCGCTGCGCGGCCTCGATACCTGGTATCGGATTCGCGAGCAGGGGCGCCGAAGGAGCAGTGCTTGGTCGACAAGCTGGATGAGCTGCTGAGAAGGCAGGTGCGGCGCGCCGACGCCGAGACGTCGGGGGTCCAGGGCGGTGCCGACACGGGCCAATCGCCGGCCGCTGCCGGCCAGTCTTCCGGCTTCCATGCAATCCCATCGAAGCTGCGCCAGGCCGTCCAGGAGGCCCATTCCCCGCTTTCCGGACAGCTCCCCCCCGCCCCAAGGGATATCGAATCGACCGGCCTCTCGGCCACCTACCTGGCCGACCTGATCCTCAAGCACCTCTACTTCGAGAACGAGCTGAAGAGCATCGAGATCGCCGACCGGATCGGCCTCCCCTTCGGCGGCGTCACCGAGCCGCTCCTGGCAGCCCTCAAGGCCGACCGCTCCGTGGAGATCCGGGGTGGTGAGAGCACGATGTCCTACTCCTGGCGCTACGTGCTCACGGGCCGCGGCGCCGAACGCGCCAAGGACGCCCTGGCGCGCAGCTTCTACGTCGGCAAGGCGCCGGTGTCCATGTACGACTACTACACCATGGTCGCCGCCCAGGCCGTGCAGGCCGAGGTGGGCGTCGAGCATGTGCGCCAGGCCTACTCCGACCTGATCGTCACTGAGGACCTCCTCAAGAAGATCGGCCCCGCCGTCAGCAGCAACAAGTCGATCTTCATGTACGGCCCCCCCGGTAACGGCAAGACGTCCATCGCAGAGCGCATTTTCCGGGTGCTGGGCGGCACGCTCTGCATCCCCCACGCCGTCGAGGTCGACGGGCACGTCATCAAGCTCTACGACCCCTTCTACCACCTGCCCGTCCAGGACGACGAGCCGCAGTCCCTCGAGGCCCGCGACCGCAAGCTTTCCCGCTACGACTGCCGATGGAACCTCTCACGTAGGCCCTTCGTGGTCGTCGGCGGCGAGCTCACGCTGGAGACCCTCGACCTCATCTGGAACGATTCGGCCCGCTACTACGAGGCCCCCTTCCAGCTCAAATCCAATGGCGGCATCCTCCTGATCGACGACTTCGGCCGCCAAGTCATCAAGCCGCAGGACCTGCTGAACCGGTGGATCGTCCCGCTGGAAAAGGGCGTCGACTATCTCACCCTGCACACCGGCAAGAAGTTCGAGGTCCCCTTCCGACAGCTGGTCGTCTTCTCGACCAACCTCAACCCGGCCGACTTGGTCGACGAGGCATTCCTGCGACGCCTGCGCTACAAGATCGAGATCCCGAACCCGACGCCCGAACAGTTCGTCGGAATCTTCCACACCGTCTGCCGCAACAAGGGCATCGCCTATGACGAGCCGACCATGGTCTACCTGATGCAGAAGTACGACCAGCTCAACGTCGACCCCAGGTCCTGCCACCCCCGCGACCTGATCGACATCATCATCGACGAGGCCCGGTTCCGGGGCGAAAAGCCCCAGCTCTCGCCGGCCATGATCGACCTCGCCTGGTCGAGCTACTTCGTCACTTACAAGTAGGAATGTGGTACATGGTCTCGGTCACGGCGCCCGGTCGGCGCCACCGAGGAGATAGAGAATGAACCCGAAAATGAAGCGAACCCTCCTGGCGAGCCTGCTCGCGCTTGCATGCGCTCACTCCATAGTCCTGGCGGCCCCGCCGGCCCCATCGGATCTGGCCTTCGACGAGGTCATGAAGCACTACATGATCCTCCACGGCCACCTGACTAACGATCGCTTCGACGACGCCAGCCGCAAGACTGCTGCGGCGATGAACGACGCCTGCTCAGCACTGGCCCGAACAGCCAGCACGCCGGCCGCCGCGCAGGCCGCCGTCAAGCTGATGACCGACCGGTCCGCCGAACTGACCAAGGCCGGTCTGCCCGCAGTGCGCAAGATCTACGCAAACCTGGGCGACGGCGTCGACCCGTACATCAAGAACTTCTACAAGGGCACCGTCAAGTACTGGCGGTTCTTCTGCGACATGCAGAAGAAGCCCTGGGCCCAGCTCCAGATGAAGCCTCTGCTGAACCCGTTCTACGACAAAACGATGCGGGATTGCGGACGGCTGGTTCCCTGATCTCGGTTGCTCCACGGTACTGAGGCGACCGGAAGGCGGGCAGGCTTTCCGGCGCCAGGAGCGCTTGATGCCGAGCGCTCCGCACGACAACGGACCGACGACTGGACCGCCCATGGGCGGCCCGAGAGGAGTCGACGTGCTCGGGTTGGATCGCTTCGGACAGCTCAGGAAGGCAGCGGCGCTGGTGGTGGCGCTGGCGCTCGGGGTCGGACCCGTCTTGGCCTCCAGCCACAGGGAGGCCCCGTTTCTCACGCGTCACCCGAAGGTCGACGCCACCGACTTCTACATGTTCAACAGCTACGAGTCGGGCCGCGAGGGCTTCGTGACGATCCTCGCAAACTATCTGCCACTGCAGGACCCCTACGGCGGCCCCAACTATTTCTCGCTCGATCCGAACGCCCTCTACGAAATCCACATAGACAACAACGGCGACGCCAAGGAAGACATCACCTTCCAGTTCAAGTTCCAGAACGCCGTACGGGACCTGCAACTGGCAATTGGCCCGGCCGGCGCCACCAAGCAGATCTCGGTGCCGGTCATCAACATCGGAGGCATCACTTCCGGAAACACCGGCCAGCTCAACGTCATCGAGAGCTACACGGTCAAGGTCGTGCGCGGCAACCGCCGCACCGGCCGGGTCGCGTCCGTGACCAACGCCATCACCAGTGGGACCTCCTTCCTCAAGCCGGTCGACAACATCGGGAATCGCTCCATCACCGACTACGCGACCTACGCCGGGGCCCACGTCTACACGGTCAATCTGCCCGATAGCACGTCCCAGGGACGGCTCTTCGTTGGCCAGCGCAAGGATCCCTTCGTGGTCAACCTGGGCGAGACTTTCGACCTGGTGGGTGTCACCAATCCGCTAGGAGCCGTCGACATCGAGCCTGACAGCCTGGCCGATAAGAACGTCACCTCGCTCTGCCTGGAGGTCCCCGCGTCCTACCTGAAGGCCGGCTCCAGCTCCATCATCGCCGGCTGGACCACGGCCAGTCTGCGCCAGGCGCGGGTACTCAACCCCAGGCCGCCCAGGACGGCTGCGGGCAAGCCGCTCGTGGAGGGCGGCGCATGGGTCCAGCAGTCCCGGCTCGGCATGCCGCTGGTCAACGAGGTCGTCATCGGCCTCAAGGACAAGGACCGCTTCAACGCCAGCAAGCCGGCCGACGACGCCCAGTTCCTGGATTACGTGACCCACCCGACACTGCCAACGATCCTGGAGCTGCTGTACGGGACAAAAGGCGTAAAGGCCCCTACCCAGTACCCGCGCAACGACCTGGTCGCCGTGTTCCTGACCGGCCTGGAGGGGCTGAACAAGACCGCGACGGCCTGCGAGATGCTCCGGCTGAACACCAGCATCGCGGCCGTGCCACGGGCCAGCCAGAAAAACCTGGGGGCGCTCGCCGCGGACAACGCCGGATTCCCCAACGGCCGGCGGCCGGGCGACGACGTGGTGGACATCGCCCTACGCGTCGTGATGGGCGCGCTGGTGACCCCGGCCTCGGATGCGCCCAGTGGCACGTCGCCCTTCACGGACGGTGCACTGGTCAATGCCTCGATGTTCGACGAGAGCTTCCCGTACCTCAAGACGCCACTGCCGGGAGCCCCGAACTGAGCCCGACCGGCTCGAGAATCCAGAGGAGCCAGCCTTGATCGCCAAACCAAATGGCCGCCTGGCGGCCGTGCTTGTTCTGACCCTGACCGGCGCCGGATGCGGCATCGGAAGCGACGGGAGCGACCCGTCCGCCGAGTCGGCGCGGATCACCACCCCGGCGCGCTTCTCGAGCCAGTTCCTGGCCAGCAGCCCCGACACGAGCGAGCCCCAGTCCGTCGACGACCTCGACCTCTCGGGCCTCCCGTCCGACGAAAACCAGTTCGACTCCAATCTGGGCAACTAGCCTTCTCGGGGCCGGACGGGTTAGGCTGAGGGCGAAAGCCGGTTCGCCATGCCGCCCGCTCTGAACCAGACCGCCTCCAACCCGAGCCTGGGCCGCCCTTGCCCGCAGTGCTCCAGACGATCGCCGCCGGGCGCGCAGTTCTGCGGAGTCTGCGGGCACCGCTTCGACAACCTGGCGACGACGATGACCTCCGGGAAGCGGGCGGAAGTGGCCGTACCGGCTGACCCGGCGGCACTCGACACTGGCCCCATCGGCCCGTTGCCCGCCGTGCTCGGGGCGTATCGCGTGGAGTCGGTCATCGGCAGCGGTGGGATGGGTTGGGTCTACAAAGGGGTCGACATCTCGCTGGCCCGGACGGTCGCCATCAAGACGCTGATGCCGGACCTGGCGGGCACCACCGAGGCGCGACTGAGGTTCGAGCGAGAGGCGCGCACGGTAGCGGCGCTGGAGCACCCGAACATCACGGCCATCTACTACCTCGACGCCAGGGCGACCGTGCCCTACTACGCGATGGAGTTCGTGGAGGGGGAGAGCCTCGACGATCGGCTCAGGCGGGTAGGGCGGCTGGCGCCGATCGACGTCTGCCGGCTGATGGCGCAGGCCTCAGGGGCGCTGGCGGCAGCGGCCGCTGCGGGGGTCGTCCACCGAGACATCAAGCCGTCCAACATCCTCTTGCGGGCGCGAGACGGTGCGGTGAAACTGACCGACTTCGGTCTGGCGAAACCGGTGGCCGACAAGAGCCTCACGGGCGCCCAGGTGATCGTCGGGACACCCCTCTACATGTCGCCCGAGCAGGCGATGGGCAAGCCGCTCGATTACCGCAGCGACCTCTACTCGCTGGGCGTAACCTTCTACCACGCCCTGGCGGGTCAGCCGCCGTTCGACGATGAATCGGCGATGGCCGTGATGCTGAAGCATCTGAAGGACCCGTTGCCTCCACTGGCTCCCCTGGCTCCGAATGCGCCAGCCAGCCTGGTGGCGACGATCGAGAGGATGCTGGCGAAGGAACCGGCCGCCCGACACGTGAGCTATGACGAGCTCATCAGCGAGCTGGCCGCCGCGGGCGGCGAGCTGAGCCGCTCCGAGGCCAGGACCAGCGGTCGACTGGCGGTCGCGGGCTCGAGGGCCTCCCGTCAGCCGGTTTCGGGGGCAGCGGTGGCACCGCCCGCGTCCGCTGCCACCGAGTCGCGCTCAGGCGACAGCCGCCCCGCCGCGCGCGCCGGTGAAGCGGCCCTGCCCGCGACCGGCGCCCCGGCAATCGCGCTGGCGGCAGCCCCGTTCGGCCGGCGCTGTGCCTCGATCTTGATCCACCCCGTAGATTTCTTTGGCGCCAATCCGGCCGCTCAGCCCGGCGCGCTCCGGCACTGGCTCGGAGTCGCCGCCATCGCCTCCTTCATGAGCCTGCGGCCCTTCCACGGCCCCAACTTCGTCCAGGCCTTCGTCGGTATCGGGCTCTTCACCGCCGTCATCGGCGCCGGCGCCGCCGCCCTGATGCTATTGATGGGCCGCGGCCTGGCCCTGAGCGCCGCCGCCCGCATCGTCGGCTACGCCGCAACGCCCCTGGCCCTCGGCGGCACCCGCCTGATGCCCTGGAACGTCCTCTTCATGCTCGTCCTCGTCTTCCTCGGCGCCCGCGGCTACCGCCGGAACGAGTAGTGAGTAGTGAGTAGCGAGTAGCGAGTAGGGGCAAAGGGCGCAGCTTCGCAGGCGCCTGAGCCAGCCCGTGCGACGGTGGCGCAGCTATTCACTACTCGCTACTCACTACTCACTACTCGTTTCTCACTGATGCTCGATCGCCAGCGACAGCCCACCGATGAACTCGCGGATGTGACAGTCGAGCGGGATCAGCTTCTCGGGTGAGCGCTCCAGCGTCACGGTCGACGAGAGAATCCGGTGCGTCTCCACGGAGCGCAGCCAGGCATCGAGTGGCGTGTTGGCGTCGAGCAACTCCGGCGCCGGGAAGTGGCTGCCCAGGTAGTGCTTCAATACCGGGAAATCGAACGCAAGGCCGCCATTGACGTAGGCATCCGCAGTCTTCAGGAAGGGCAGCATGTCGGACAGCTCGCCGTCCCGGACGTAGTGCCAGTGCTCCAGCGTCCCGCGCGGGTCCTTGCTGCGATGCTTCCAGTCCCTCAGCATCCGCCGCATCATGTTCACCGAGGTGAAGGGTATTCCGCGCCCCGAGGAGCCGTCGCCTTCGCTCACCTGGTTGGCGTTGAAGAGGAAGACCTTGAACTTCATCTCGTCGGGGATGCCCTGCGTCAGGTACGGGAACAGTCCGTGCAGACAGTCGATCAGCAATACCTGGTCCTTGCCCAGCGTCAGCTCCTGCGTCCCGTGGCGCTTCCCCGTCTTCATGTCGTAAAGCGGCATCTGCGCCGGCTCGCCCTCCAGTAGCGCCACGATGTGCTGGCGCATCAGCGGGATCTCGTAGGCCCGCGCCCGCTCGTAGTCCCGGTCGCCGTACATGTCGGCAGGGTGAAGGTCGACGCCGTAGAAGTAGTTGTCCGCGCTGAAGATGACGAACTCGCGGTCGCTGGCGGCTCGGATGGCCTGAGTGATCTTGTGTGTGGTCGTGGTCTTGCCGGACGAAGACGGCCCGCTGACGATGAAGACGCGGCAGTCCTTACGTTCCAGGAACCCGCGAGCAGCCGCCTCGAGCTGTTCCTCATAGCGCGCCACGGCCGCCTCGATCAGCTCCCCCAGCTTGCCCTGCTTGACGATCTCGTTGACGCCCTGGATCGAATCGACCCCGTGCGCCCGGTTCCACTCCGTCGTCTCGGCCACCAGCTCCACGGGATAGGGATGCTCGGCAAAGTCCTTCTGCGACAGGACCCCCTTGCGCACCCAACGCCGCGCCGAGCTCCAGTACTGGTACTCGTCGGCCACGTTGCGGAACCCGAAGAACCTGAGCGTCTCGATGACGATTCGCTGGATCTCCTCGAGCGGCGGCGGCAGGTTCGGCGTCAGGAACATCGGCTGGGAATTGAGGCTGGCCAGCACCACGTGCGCCAGGAACTCGGCGATCTCGTCGTCGGGCCGATTCCCGAACGTGGCAGCGTTGACCCCGTCCACGATGTCCCACTGAAAGCCCCCCACCATCTCGGCCGCCTTCGAGATCGCTTTGCGGATCTTCTCCGCGCGGAACGGAACCCGATTACCGTACTTGTCGTCGATCAGCAGTATCCGATTGTTCGTCCTGAGCTTCATGGGTCGATCCTCCGGACCCCGAAGAGGTCCATCCCTTCTACGCTCGCGCCGCCCGATCGGTTGCCGTCCCCCCTACTCGCTACTCACTACTCGCTACTCACTACTGAAGAATCCTTCTTTCCCCAAAGGCTCCGGAAACTCCACCCGGTAGGGAATCTCCCCGGTCGTCTCGCCGTACGTGTACCGCCGGAACGGCTCCTCCCGGCGCCTCAGCCCCTCGCGCTCGAAGCGCCGTCGCTCTGAATCAGCGCGCTTCCTCAAGAACCCGCTCGTCAGCTCCCAGGTCCGCGCGTCGGGCCTCAGGATCTCGCGGCTCCGGCGCCCGAGCTCCAAGGCCCGCTCGCGGACCCACTCGGAGGGACCATGCTCGGCGACCACGTCCGCCATCGGCGCGTACGTCTCCAGCCGCCGCCGGAAGAGCGACGCCTTGGCGCCCGCCAGCAGCGCGTGCCGGGAGCGGATGCACGTCTCGTACCCCGCAAGGCTCACGTCCAGGAACCGCAGCACCGCCGGGCCGTTCCTCTCGTAGGATCGCCGGTAGGCCCGCTCCACGACTTGACGCAATGCGTCATGCGTGAAGTGCTGATGCCGGAACGTGTTGCCGTAGATGTTGCGCTCCTGCGGCTTCTCCTCGTTCACTAGCCGCCCCTCCCGCCGCATCCGCGCCCAGTCCGCAGTCGGCGGAACCACGTTCAGGATGCCGACCTGCTGCAGCGTCGGCGCCAGCCCCGCGTAGTATTCGATGTCCTCCTCGACGTTCTCGGGCGAGTGGAAATCGAACCCGAAAATCGTCGAGCCGACCGTGTTGATTCCGTGGGCATGCAGGGTCGAAAAGAGCGCCGCCAGGTCGGTCCCGCGCCGTTTCTCCAGCTGCGTGAAACACGACTCGACCCCGATCCAGACCCCGTCCACCCCCGCCAGTAACAGCTCCTCCGGCTCGATCGCGGAGACATGGTCGGCCGACGCGAACATCAGGTAGTTGAGCGTTCCCAGCCCCAGCTCCTCATCCTCGCGGATCAGCCGCCCAAGCTCGCTCCACTTCGCCTTCTGGTTCAGCAGGTTCTCGTCCAGGATCGCCACGAAGTTCACCGACCGGCTCGATCGCCAGTACCGCTTCATCGCGTGCAGAATGCCCGGCGCGTCCAGCACCTCCAGGTACTTCCCCTCGTACTGCGCCGAAGTCGCGCAGAACGAGCACTTCGTCGTGCATCCTAGCCCCGAGAGGATCGTGCCTGAATTGCCGGGCAGCCGGGGGTTCAGCCACGGCAGCGCCGAACCGCAGAGCGGCAGCCGGCAGCTGATAGGACGCGGCGGCTCCCCCGTGCCCAGAAGCTGCCGAAGAAACCGGATGCCGTCTCCGGTGCAGAGGGCGTCGACCTCCTTGCCCACCCGCAAGTGCTTCAACGCGCCATCGGCCAGACACCGCGTCCCGTACCCCCCGACCACGACGCGCGTTCCGGGTGATACCCGCCTCGCCACCCGGCACATCTCCTGCACCGTCTCCAGATTGACGACGTTGGTAGTGATGCCGACGACTCCGTAGCCTCCGCTGCGCAGTTCGTCTTCGAAGTCGGCCATCGTGGGGAACTCCAGCACGCGCACCGGCACCCCCGCGTTCTGCGCCAGCACGTGCAGCCCATAAAAATGGGTATGCTCCTGCATCGTGAAGATGTCCTGCCCCCGCGTGAACCGGAACGTCATCTGGTCGAAGGGAGAAAACCTCCCGTCCAGCAACGGATACGGCCTCACCGGCGACGACAACAGGACGCGCTGATTCACGCCACACCTCCAGGCGCCATGGGCTGCGCCCAACCCCCTTGCAAGAGCGCATACACACCATACCGACGGAGGACGGGACCCTCCTGCATGTCTGGGACGTCGGTGAGGGACCGCCCATCCTGGCGCTCCACGGCATCCCCGAGGACCACACCAGCTACGACCGCCTGGTGCCGCTGCTCGCCGGCCGCGCGCGGTTGCTGCTCCCCGATCTCCGCGGCTTCGGCGAATCCCGCAGGGCCCACCTTCGCCCCCCGCTCACCCCCGCGACCCTGGCCCAGGACGCCGCAACCGTCCTGCGCGCCCTCGAGCTGGCGGACCCGATCCTGCTCGGCCACGACCTCGGCGGCTACGCCGCGCTCGATGCTCTGCAACGGCAGCTGATCCGCCCCCGCGCCCTCATCCTTCTCAACACAACCTACAAGAAGGTTCACCTTACGGGCAGCCCCCAGATGGCTCTCTTCTGCCTGCCGTACATCGGCCGCCGGCTCCTCAGGCTTCTCGGCCCGCGCCTGGCCGACCTCGCCTTCCGGCGCGGCCTGGCCGATCCTTCGAAACTCGATGCCGTCCGAGTCGAGCGTTGCCGCCAGCTCTGCTCCGACCCGGCCACCCTCGAATCGATGGCCGACCTCTACGACGGCTTCCGCAAGAGCGCCTTCGAGAAGCTCGCCCATCCCGACCGCCGCCCCC